>QHXM01000119.1 GCA_003222945.1 Acidobacteriota bacterium | reverse complement strand
GAAATTTTCAGGATACGCACGGTGAATATCCAGACATAGTCCGTAGCGTCGCAGCCCAGGAGCGAGTTGCGCTGATTGACATGCACCGAAAGAGCGAGAAGGTTATAAAGCAATACGGACCTGAAGATTCCAGAAAGCTTTTTCTTCAACTCAAGGCGGGCGAGAATCTGAATTATCCGAAGGGCGTTGAAGACAACACACACTTTTCTCCGCTCGGCGCAGAGATCATGGCGAGTCTGGCGGTTGAAGGAATCAGAGAGCAGAAGCTTGGGGTTGCGAAGTTTCTGAAGAAGAACGCGAAGTGAACAAAAGGAGAAGATCATGGGCAACACAATGAAGCTTGAGAAATATTCGTTCGGCATGGGAGATCGCTTCGCGCATCAGGCGAAGGCGCAGTTGCGCGCGTGCGTAGAGGCTGCTTCGCAGGGTGTTGACGTGACGCCCGTATGGAACAAGTCTTATCGTGAGCACACAATCGTCGGCTCGAAGCCCGCGAGCGTACTTGCTGCGGCTGAAGTTGCCGTCCACGAGTTGGACTGGACAAGACCCTTCCATATTGATGCAGACCACATACGACTCGACATCGTTGATGAGTTTATAGAAACGTCAGACTTCTACACGCTCGACGTAGCCGAATCAATCGGACAGCCTGCGGATGAGAAAGATGTCGAGGCATTCGTGGCTCGCCACCCGGAGCTTTTAGGACATTTAGAGATTCCGGGCATCGAAGAACCCTTCGAGACGACGCGCGAACAGATTGAAAGAATCGCCGGAAAATATCTCAACGCCGTACAGGAAGCAGGGCGCATTTACGCACACGTCGCGCGGGTCAAAGGCGAAGGCAAGTTCATCGCAGAAGTTTCTATGGACGAGACCGACAGCCCGCAGACTCCGCCCGAATTGCTCGTAATCCTCGCAGCAATCTCGGACCAGAAAATTCCAGCGCAGACAATCGCGCCAAAGTTTACCGGAAGATTTAATAAGGGCGTTGATTACGTCGGAGACCTCGCACAGTTTGAGAAAGAGTTTAATGAAGACATAGCCGTTATCGCTTACGCCGTGAGCCGCTACGACCTGCCTGATAATCTAAAGCTGAGCGTTCATTCCGGCAGCGACAAGTTTTCAATCTACGAGCCGATTCGTCGCGCGCTTCGCAGCACGGGCGCGGGCATTCACGTGAAGACCGCAGGCACGACTTGGCTTGAAGAAGTCATTGGCCTTGCTGAAAGCGGAGGCGAAGGCTTGAAGATGGCGAAGGAGATTTACAGTAAAGCCCTAGATGACATTGACGCTCTGTGCACTCCCTACGCGACCGTGATTGATATTGATCGCGCTGAGCTTCCTTCAAAAGAGGAGGTGCAGGAGTGGACATCGGAGCAATTCGTTAATGCTCTCAGACACAATCCGCGCTCTGACGAGTACAATCCGAGTCTTAGGCAACTGATTCACGTAGGCTACAAGGTCGCGGCCAAGATGGGAGATCGCTACTTGAACATGCTCAAAGCCTGCGAAGCGGTGGTCGCTAAGAACGTGACGGAAAACTTGTACGAGCGACACCTTAAACCATTATTCATCGGAAGATGATTGCCGCTAGAGCACGGAGGCTCAAGGTGGATTTAGCTGAACTGAATAAAATGTACGACTTCACGGGACGCGCCATTCTAATGACAGGCGGAACTGGCGTCTTGGGTCGCGTGATGGTCAAAGCACTCGTTGGCTGCGGCGCAAACGTCGCAGTCCTCGCACGCAATCGCAATAAAGCGGAGAGCGTGCTTTCGGAGATTTCTGGAAATGGCCGCGTAATCATTGCAGAGGGTGACGCGCTCAAAAGAGAAGATCTCGAAAGAGCGACGCAAACTCTCGTCAAAGAGTTTGGCCGAGTTGACTGTCTCATTAACGGAGCGGGCGGCAATCATCCGCAGGCGACAACGCGCCCTGACCTCTCTTTCTTCGACATACCGGAAGAGGCGTTTCGCTTCGTCTTCGATCTGAACCTGTTAGGCACAATAATTCCGAGCCAGGTGATTGGTCGCCAAATGGCCGAAGCTGGCGAGGGCGTTATATTGAACGTCTCTTCGATGAGCGCAATCAAGCCGCTCACGCGCGTCGTGAGTTACTCTGCTGCCAAAGCTGGAGTGAACAGTTTTACTCAATGGCTCGCCGTGCATCTTGCTCAGGAATACTCGCCGCGCATACGTGTGAACGCAATCGCGCCCGGCTTCTTCTTAACAGAGCAGAACAGATTTCTTTTGACTGAGCAGGATACAGGCCGACTGACTGCGCGCGGTCAAAGCATAATCAATCACACTCCTATGAATCGCTTCGGCGAGCCGGAGGATTTACTCGGCACCGTTCTATGGCTTCTTTCGCCAGCCTCTGCATTCGTGACAGGAATCGTCGTTCCCGTTGACGGAGGCTTTTCAGCATTCGGCGGAGTGTGATGAAAGAATAAGATGAAGAGATAACCGCGAAGGAGATCGAGAATGACGCACGGTCTAAATGTTCCGAAAGAGGGCGCGCTCGATTTTGTTTCCCTGGGCGCTCTCGTTAATCGTCTTGACCCCGGAATAATTCCATTCCGAAAGGCGACCCACTGCGACATTCACGTTAGCGGCGGCGAGTTCAACGTTGCGGCAAACCTCTCGGACTGTTTCCGCATGAACACAGCGATTGTTTCAGCGATGGTCAACTATCCGATTGGCGAACTTGTCCAGGAGCGCGTGAAGGCAATGGGCGTCAAACCTTTCTACAAAATGTTCGAGCACAACGGCGTCAATGGTCCGAACATAGCGACCGTTTACAGCGACAAAGGTTTTGGCGTGCGCCCGCCCGTTGTCTTCTACAATCGCTCGAACGAAGCGGCTGCGCAACTCAAACCGGGCGACTTTGACTGGGACGCAATATTCGCAGGCGGCGTGCGATGGTTTCACAGCGGCGGCATCTTCGCTGCTCTTTCTGAAACAACCGCAGAAGTAATCATTGACGCCATGAAGGCCGCGAAGAAGGCTGGCGCTGTCACTTCCTTCGATCTGAACTTCCGTGAAAAGCTCTGGAAGATTTCCGGCGGACAGGACCGCGCGGTCGAAGTCATAGGCCGCATCGTCGAGAACGTTGATGTGCTTGTCGGCAACGAAGAGGATTTGCAGAAAGGTATAGGCATAGAAGGCCAGGACGTAACGGTCAAGTCAAAGCTAGACCCAAGCGCATTTTTCGGAATGATAGATCAGGTCATTACAAAGCACCCGCAGGTTAAGGTCGTTGCGACAACCCTGCACGAAGTGCATACGACGAATCACCACAGTTGGAGCGCTGTGGCGTGGATTAACGACCAGACTTACTCTGCTCCGACAGCCGAACTGACAGTGCTGGACCGTGTCGGCGGCGGCGACGGCTTCGCAGCAGGTTTCTTCTACGGCCTGCTCACAAATGAGTCGCCCGAAGAAGCGGTCAAACTCGGCTGGGCGCACGGCGCGCTCCTGACAACGTTTCCGGGCGACACGACGATGGCGACCGTCGAGCAGGTGCGCGCATTTGCAAAGGGAGGTTCTGCGCGCATACAACGCTAAGTCAGTATCACCTGCGGTAGCGGGTGGGAGATTTAATTGCGGATTGAAAGACAGGCTCTCTTAAATCCACAATCCGAAATCTAAAATCGGCACGCCCACCCAGCTTAAGCAGGTGGTACTTACATTCAATGTTATGAGCACTAAACTTGCACCAACAACAATCGGAGAAGGCGCACTTGAGTTTGATTTATCCCCCGCCGAACTGCGAGCTATTCTCGAAGAAGCGCTTTTAATTATCGGACCGGGCGCGCGCGTGCTTGCAATCATCCCGGATAAGACGCGCGACGACAACACGGACCTTCTCTTCCCTTTCGCCACAGAGATTTTATCCGAACGCAACGTTGCCAAGTTCGACGCGCTCGTAGCGCAGGGCACGCACATGCCTATGACGGAAGCGGAGAAAAGGGAGAAGATCGGTTTAAGCGATGGAGCTTCCCTGCCGGGCTTGGGTCAAATCTACGATCACCAGTGGAATCGTCCCGAAGAGCTTGTAACTCTGGGCGAGTTGAGCGCTGAGCGCGTGAGCGAGTTGACCGGAGGACTAATCAACGATGCGGTCACGGTGAATTTGAATCGCCTGCTCGCGCCCGGCATTTACGACACCGTTTTGATCTTCGGCGCGACAGTACCTCACGAAGTAGCCGGATTTGCTGGCGGCGCGAAATACTTTTTCCCAGGCGTTGCTGGTCCTGATTTGACACACGCAACACACTGGCTAGGCGCGCTCGCTTCAATAGAAAACGTCATCGGACGAATCGAGACGCCGACGCGCCACATGATTGAAGCCGCAGCAGACTTTGTGCCTGCGCGCATCATCTCTATCAACTCTGTAGTCACGCGCGACGACAGCAATCGTCTTCGCACGCACGCTCTCTTTGCTGGCGACTTTCGTGAAGCTTTTCGTCGCGCAGCGGAAGTCAGCCGCGAGGTTCACATCAAGTACACGGGGCGGAAATACAAGCGCGTGGTTGCGCTTCTTGACGAACACTACGACGAGCTTTGGGTCGGCGGCAAGGCAAGCTACAAGCTAGGCGGAATCATAGAGGAAGGCGGCGAGTTGATTATCTACGCGCCGCACCTGCGCGCCATCTCAGAAACTCACGGGCTTCTGATTGAGAAGTACGGCTACGCGCCGCTCGACCGCGTGCGCGAGATGGTCGCGCTCTCAACAGAGTTGCAGCATAACCTGGCGGTCGCTGCTCATCTTGCTCACGTCTCTTACGCAGGCCAGCGCGATGAGACAGGAAGAGTTGTCCCGCGCTATCGCATCACGATGGCATCTGCGCTCGATGAAGCGACGTGCCAGCGCGTGAATCTTGGATACATGGACTATCGCAAGTTTCGCCGCGAAGATTACGAATCCGACCCGGACACTCTTGTCGTCGAACGTGCCGGGCGAGACCTCTACTTGGTCGAGCCGCATTAGCAAAGCGTTTCTTGTCAGTACCGCCTGCGGTAGCGGGCGGGTATTCCGTTAGAGGCTAGTTGATTAAAGAAACCCGCCCGCTACCGCAGGCGGTACTGACCCGCTGGTCGCATTCAGCTTTTATAGATAGGAAACATTTTATGCGTCGTCTAATTTATCGCTTAATCGTTTTAATTCTCTTTCTCTCTCTGCTTCAACCATCTCATCTGATGCGTGCGGCTCAGCGTAGTAACGCTGGCAAGGCTTCTGTCGGCTGGGATTCCGTGCCTTTGATTCTTGCGCGCATCAAGCCTCCGGTTTTTCCTGCGCGCGATTTCAAGATTACAGATTACGGCGCTGTTGCAGATGGTAAGACCGATTCAACCGAAGCCATACGCAAAGCGATTGAAGCCTGCCACAGTGCGGGCGGCGGTCGCGTTGTCGTACCCATTGGAGTTTTCTTAACGGGCGCGATTCACTTGAAGAGTAACGTCAACCTATATATTTCAGAAGGCGCGACGCTCAAGTTCAGCGCAGACCCTGAAAAATATCTGCCGGTCGTTTACACGCGGTTTGAGGGAACGGAGTGCATGAACTACTCGCCGCTCATCTATGCTTTTGAGCAGGAGAACATTGCTGTAACAGGAACGGGAACGCTCGACGGCTCTGCAACGGACCAGAACTGGTGGGCCTGGAACAGGAAAGGCGCGAATGGTGAAGCGCCTGCGCGCGGGAGCATTCGCAAATTGCTCGACTACGGCGAGCGCGGTGTTCCCGTGAAAGATAGAGTCTTCGGCAAGGGCGAATACCTGCGCCCCAATTTCATTCAACCTTATCGCTCGCGCAACATACTTATCGAAGGCATCAAGATCGTCAACTCTCCCATGTGGGAGATTCATCCGGTTCTCTCTACGAACGTCACCGTGCGCAATGTGAAAATCTCAAGTCATGGTCCGAACAACGACGGCTGTGACCCGGAGTCCAGCCGCGATGTGCTGATTGAAGATTGCGTGTTTGATACGGGCGACGATTGCATTGCGATTAAGTCTGGCCGCGACAACGACGGGCGGCGCGTGAACGTGCCTTCTGAAAATATCATTGTCCGCAACTCCACTATGAAAGACGGGCATGGCGGAGTCGTCATGGGCAGCGAGATTTCGGGCGGAGTGCGCAACGTCTTCATAGAGAACTGCCGAATGGACAGCCCCAATCTTGATCGCGCGCTGCGGTTTAAGTCGAATGCGCGTCGCGGCGGTTTTGCCGAAAACGTCTTCATGCGGAATGTTGAAGTGGGGCGCGTGAAAGAGGCTATATTGACGATTGATTTTATGTACGAGACGGGGCCGAATGGTCCGTACAAACCTGTGGTCCGAAACGTCAACATCGAAAATGTTAAGAGCGCGTCGAGTCCGCGTGTGATGTGGATAGCGAGTTTTCCGGGCGCTGTGATTGACGACGTGCATTTCGTTGACTGCACTTTCAATGGCGTTGAGACCGCCGAGATGATGCAGAACGCCGGCGGCTCAATCTCATTCAAGAACGTCAACATCGTGCCCGCAAAGAAAGGCAGCAGTCTGGACTCGCGCTCCAATTGGCCGTGAAAAAAGTATGAAGCGGAATTTCTCTTTGAATAGCGGGCTTACGCGCTTCGCATTCTTCCTGCTCTTTTATCTCACAGTCGGCGCTTCTTATTGCCTGTTTGCACAGACCGAGTTGTTTGTTGCGGCTGACGGGAGCGCAAAGTACAAGAGCGTGCAGGAAGCTATCATGGCCGTGCCTGCTGGCACTCATGACAATCCGGTAATCATTCACATCAAGCCCGGAACTTACAAAGAGTTGATTTATATCCAGAGAGAGAAACGTTTCTTTCGTCTGGTGGGCGAGAATGCGTTGAAGACGATTCTGACTTACGACTTGAATGCGAACCTCACGGGGCGAGACGGCAAGCCAATTGGAACGTTTCGCACTCCGTCAACGCAGATTGATGCGGACGATTTCACGGCTGAGAACATAACGTTTGAAAACTCTGCCGGTCCTGTCGGTCAAGCGCTCGCCGTTCGCGTTGATGGCGACCGCGTTCAGTTTCGCAACTGTAGATTCTTAGGATGGCAGGACACGATTCTACTGAATCGCGGCCGACAATATTTTGAAGACTGCTACATAGAAGGGCACGTTGATTTCATCTTTGGCGCGGCGACAGCCTTCTTCGAGCGCTGCCATATTCATTGTCTGAGGGACGGCTATATCACAGCCGCTTCGACGCCGGACAATCAGCCTTTTGGATTTGTCTTCTCGCACTGCAAGATTACGGGAGCAGCACCAAACGTGAAGGCTTATCTGGGCAGACCCTGGCGAGCTTATTCAAACGTTATCTATCTGAACACGGAGATGTCAGAGGTCGTGCGACCCGAAGGTTGGAACAACTGGAATTTTCCAGAGCGCGAAAAGACTGCGCGCTACGCGGAGTTCGGTAGCACAGGACCGGGCGCGAATCCTCGTGCGCGTATGCCCTGGTCTAAACAGTTGACCAAATCAGAGGCCAAGGCAATCACAGTTGAGAAGGTCTTAGGCGGAGCGGATGGTTGGAAACCGAAACGATAGGAAGCCTAGAGATTGCGGAATGTGGATTTCGGATTGCAGATTAAAAGACGCGCTCTCTTAAATCCGCAATCCGAAATCTGCATTCCGCAATCGGCTTACTGTCCGAATCTCTGTCTGTACTCAGCCGAGTTCATAAAACCGTTAATCATCGTTCGGTAGTCGCCCGTCTTGTTGAGAGTGTCAATCCAGTTTAAGTAAAGGATGTCTGGATCGCGTCTGAGGTAACCGAAGTATTGCATCACTACAAACGCCTGATTGTAGAATTTCTGATCCACGACAGAACTTTCAACGATTGCTCTTAACACTTGCCCCCTGGTCATCGTGCCTCCATTGAGCGCGTTCACCCAAGTCTGCTTCTGCGAATCCGCAATCGTTACTCCGGCAGTATTCAGAAGAGCGTTGACGTAAGCAGTGTTGTCCAGAGCGCCGTAGGTCTGCTGGAAGCTTGAGCGCGCGACGTAAGTTTCGGCAAACTGCGCCTTACGCTGCTCCAACTGCGCGTCCGTCAAAAAGCCGCTCACGAATGCAAGGTCTGGCATGAACTGGCTGTAATTTGGTTGATGCCCGAGGCTCACGTCGTAGAACTTGAAGACGTAATAGCCGCGCGTGTGAAATTCCGGCGAGAGAAAGAAGCCGGAGCTAACCGATATACGATCACACGTCGCGTCCCCCGCAGCACAGCCACCCAGTATAGAAAGCCACCCGCCCAAGCCCGGCGCGTCCGGTTCTCGGTCCAGAAAATCAAGATACTGCTGGCGCACGAAGAAGTTGGGATTGTCTATGGGATTCCCCGTGTTCGTTGTGTTATCCAGAATCGTGATAGTGGCCGAAGACGGTGAACCAAGCGGCGCACCCTGCGCGTTTGAGAGAGAGATGGAGAAGGTTTCGTTGCCTTCGGAAGTGTAGGCGTCAGCAACCAGAGGAATGTAGATAATCTTCTGGGTCTCGCCGGGAGCGAAGGTCAACGTGCCGATGCTGGTGATGTAATCGCAGCGAGATGAAGCGATGCCGTTGAAGGTATTGCAAGGCGTCAGGCCGGCCGTATCTGACGTTGCGTAATCAACAGAAACCGTGGCCGAAGAAGCGACGGAGAGCGTGACCGGGACTTGAATGTTGCCAGCAGATTCGCTCGCGCTGTAAGTGCTTGTACTTAGTTGCACTGTCGGCGTAAGTGTCGGCGCGGCGGCTCTTATCGCGGCGGCGATGTTGAGTTTGCCGTTGCCGAAATGCGTCTCCCAGCCCGCGCCTGTGAAAGAATCGTGTGTTGATGTTTGAAAGTAGTAACTCTTTATCTGGTCAGCAGTCAGGTTCGGATTCGCTTGCAGCAACAGGGCGGTTGAGCCTGTCACTACGGGCGTCGCCATGCTCGTCCCGGCCAGTCCTCCATATTTGGAGGTGTCAACACCCGACGCTACCGCGTTCGTGCCGGTGCCGTAGGAAAAGCTTGTGATTCCGTTTGTAGAATCTATGTCCGACGATTTGGCAGAGTATAGGTAATAGCCGGGCGCGCTGATGTCAGGCTTCTGTCGTCCGTCAGCCGTTGGTCCGGGACTCGTGAAGAAGGCGGAAGTGCCTACAGTATATTGGCTGGATCGTGTGACGAAAGCTCCGACCGTGATTGCTCCGCGCGACGTGCCGGGTGAGCCTACCTCTCTGGAATCATCCGCGTAGGGAGCGCTGAAACTGCCATCGTCAACCCACGCATCGAAATGACCGTTAGTAACAGAGTTGCCATGAAGCGTGAAGGTCCAGCCTGACCCAAGCTTCTCTGCTCCGTCTTTAATGACAACGAAGAGCGAACTCTGATTGTTTGAAGGATCGCTGTCCTGCTTGTCGTCCGTACCGTTGTAGATTGTGATGTACTGGTTGCTCACGGAATTGCCGTTGAACGCGCCGGAACTGAGCGTCGTTCCATCCGGCAGCTTCACGGTCAAGCCGAAGCGGTCCGCGTTCGCGTAGTAGAGCGTAAAAGACTGCGGGTTGTTCTGGTCCGTGAGCGTGAGAGCCAGATCGCCGCCTTGCGTAACCGTGCCGCTCGCGTGACCGCCGGATTGTCCTTCGTTACCTGCTGCGACGCAGACCGCTCGACCAGTTCCGCTGTTGACCAGATTATCAATCGCGCGCTCGTCCGGGTCTGTCCCATCGTGCGGACTTCCGCCGTGACCGCCCAGGCTCATGTTGATGACGAAAGGTTCATTAAGCTCCGCAGCCTTCTGCTTGACGAAAGCTATTCCGTTGACAAGGTCGTCAGAGCCAAAGCCGTCTGTGCCGTCCTTCTCACGGCTGGCCTTGACTATGATTAGATCAGCTTCAGGGGCCATGCCCGCATAAGTTCCAGGCGTCGGACTTGCAAGTCCGTTGCCCGCAGCCGTCGCAGCCACGTGCGTGCCATGCCCGGCCTTGTCTCTCTCCTTGACTATGTCGGAGGTTTGCGCGGGCTTCGGACTCTCCGCGAGCGCATTGTTGATGTCTGCTTCTGTGTAGAGGTGACCTATGTTGGCGGTCTGTCCGGGCAGAGCGTAGTTCCAATCCGCAGAGGCAGAATTGTAAACGGTCATGTCCAGCATCGCCTTGATTCGAGTACGCTGACCGTTTGAGCCGGGAACAGTAAAGTCCGGGTGGCGAAAGTCAATTCCGGTGTCGAGAATGGCTACGACAACGCCCTTGCCCGTTTGTGAAACGACGCGCTGGCCTGAGCTATTATCTATGCCAACGGATTGACGCGCGCGGTCGTTCTTCGGATGACGGACGATTGATGCTGAAATCCTGCGAACAGAAGGAAGCGAGGCAAGCTCCGGCAACTTGTCAACGTCTGTCGTGACGGTGGCAATGTCACCGATGCGAGCGCCGACCGCGAAACCTGCTGCCTTTAATTCAGCCTCGTTCTCTTCGTTCAACTGGACCGCTACACGAACGCTGATCGTGCCGTTCGACTTTCTCTCGACAGCCGCAGCCTTTGCGAGTCGCCTTATCTCGGACTTGTCGGGCGTCAATCGCCCTTCGGCTTCCATTGCGCGATCTTCTTCGGCGGCCTGACGCACAGCTTTCAAAACGTGGTCGGCCTTTAGGTTGAAAGCCTCTTCCCCGTTCTGTTGCGCGGAGGCGGAAGACCAGTGCGCGGGCAGCACCAACACAACAAGCGATGCCGCCAGAAAGAGAACAACAGCAAATCTAAGATAGCTTGATTTCATGAGCATGGAAGGAATGAAACGCTTTCTCCCGCGCGCATTGCGACCAGAAGCGTTTGAGGGAATCTTTGACATCTGGGACTCCTGTCAGCCATCACGGTTGATCTGAACTCAATCAACCATCAACCGGTAAAATATCAACGCGAGCGCAGGAAGAGAGCCGCCACGCGAAGGCTTAAATTTGAGGACGGGGGATGACGAACGGGCTGGGGACCCAGCCTGACACGCTTTGATGCAAAAAGTTGCATAAAATATGCCCGAAAAAGTTAGGAGAAGGAATGCAAAATGAAAAAGTGCAAAATGCAAAATTGCGGTGATAGCCGCTCCTAACTTTTACATTTTTCATTTTTCATTCTTGTCCAAGTAGTTCGCGCAGTTTCAATCTTGCCTTGTGTAGCTGCGATTTACTTGTGCCGACTGCAATCCCATTCATGCGAGCAATCTCTGTGTGCTCGTAGCCTTCTATATCGTGAAGGATGAAGATGGCGCGGTAGCCGGGCGGCAACTGGGCTATGGCTTTATTGAGCGCCACGCGGTCCACTTCTAGAGTTTGGCTGTCGAGAGTCTCCGACGCCTTCAACTTCGGTTCGGGCAGCGCATCCCCTTCTGTCACGCTCTCGCGCCGCGCCTTGCTCCGTCTGAAATGCATCAGCACGCGGTTGACGGTCACGCGATGCAGCCACGTCATAATTGTTGACTCGCCGCGAAAGCTCCCGATCTTGTGATAGATGTGTATGAAAATCTCCTGCGTGAGGTCTTCCGCTTCCGCCACGTTATTGGTCATGCGAAGACAGAGGCTGTAAACGCGCTTGTGATAGCGATTGTAAAGCTCCTCGAAAGCCCGCATGTCGCCGCACGCGACCTCGCGCGCTAACTCGTAATCAAGTTGAGATGGCGCAGGCGGCGCGTTCATCTCTGGAACGCATGACCACGCGAGACTCGTCTCATCAAACATGACAGCTTCACTCATAGTGTTTGACTTCCCTTACGACTTTCTGAATGTTCCAAGTTGCAGGAACTCAATTGATTCGATTTTGAAAGTGACGCGGGCGGGAGTTTGCTGCCTGCGAGGATCGCCCTTCTGCGTTTTGCCCACGCATTCCTCACAGGCTTCAACCTGTCCCGCCTGTCCAGCGTCACCCCCGGGGAGACGAATCCATGTCATCTCGCATACAGAGCGTAAATCGCGCCGGCTAGAAAAAGCGCAAGCGAGAGAATTGTCATGCCGTAACGCTTCACCTGATATTTCCTCTCAACTTTTACGGCTTCGGCTTCGATAGCTTCGGAGAAGGTGTTGGCTCCGCCTCTGGCGCTTCATCGCCCGGTTCTCCGACCTCAGTTATCTTCACCTGGCTGCCGAAACGTTTGAAGTCCGTGTAGCGAACGATCATGCGTATGTGCACGACCTGATCGTGCGGAAAGACCAGATCATCGTCTGCGTAGGTGTAGGTCGGAAACCAGTAGCGACCGTCTATCTGCTGCCGCCAGGTCTCAAAAACCGGAAAGCGCTGATCGCCTTCGGGCACGCCCTTGCCGCGCGTCTTCACGATCTGCAAATCTCTATCGTCAACCCAGATGCGCCCCTGAAAATATCGCTCGCTAACTTTCTTCGGAACAACCTTTGGCGCGACATCGAAGACGTAAGTGTCTAATTCGTCAATGTGCTGCTTGCCGACATAAGTGAAGTTGTAGCGGTCCATTTTCGACGCTTCGAGCGCGAACGGCTCTACGCCTCCCAAATCCTCCAAGTCTTCCTGAGTGAAAGTGATTTCAGTTAGAGTCGGCTGCGGAAAGTAGGTTATCCTCTCGAATTGCTCGCCTCGATCATCGAAAGCGAACTGCGAGACGCGATGATACTCGCCCGTCACCTCGCCGCCCATGCCTAAGGTTTGAACGGTGGCGTCGCGTTTGAAAGCGTAGTTGTTGAGCGCCTGATGAAACTCAGTCTCTTTTGCCGTGAACGTGCGAATGATTCGGTCCACGTCAACGGCTTCCGGTTTGTTCTGGCTCACATTGCCTCTAGCTTGTTGCGCGAACGTTTGACCGGTGATAGAGACTGCCGCAAAACTTAAAGAGAAAAACAGGACCGAACAGAACAGCTTGAAAAATCTCATCCTTGTAAAACCCCCGTTTGAAATACATCTGATGACTGGGGAGACCTAAACATCAGATGGCGTCGGAGCAGATTTGGATTGTTCCATGTGATGCGTTTTTCCCGGTCCGCAACGTAAAGAGAATGTAAATTTCTGCCAGCATGGAAGTGAACCATAGCAAACTGCAAGCGCCGCATCGGTGCGGCTTCATCGCCCGCCGAGCGAGCGGCGCTTGCAAATTTGCTCGAAGCCTTGAAGATTCAATTACTTGTTTCTAACGTCGGCGGTAAACCGCGAACCGAAGGCTCAAGATTTATGCTTGCCTGCTTTCCTGACTGCGCGCTCTGCCTCTTTAGCCTCGTCTGCGCTCAGGCCCAGGCCCTGCAAAGTCTCGCCCAGATTCTTCCCGCTCGCCAGCCCGCTCAAGATGGCCGCCGTAGTGATATTCGTATGCGTAGCGTTTAGATTGCTGGCTATAAGATTGGCCGCTATGAACTGGCCGAACTTCAGATTCGGGTTCGCTGCGAGAGCCGCCTGATACTGGCTGCGCAACTGGTCCGGCGTAGTGTTCAGCCGCTGGGCTATGCCTTCGAGCCTGTGCGCGTCCCTGTCCGGGTTATTGCTGTTATCCCGCGACGGGCGATTTGAATTATCCTGTCCGCCGTTCCTCCTTCGCCCTCCGTCCGACCCATTTGAATTTCCATCCCTTGGGCCTCGCTCTACGCCAGTCGGAAAGCCCGTATCACTGCGTCCCGGACCACCCATTCCCGGTCCACCGCCACCTGGTCCTCCGCCCGGATGACCGCCCCCGCCGCCGCGCTGAGCAAGAGCCACACTGCTAAGAGCAAGAGCCAACATGCTCGCAAAAATTAGTCTCGCAAAAACTCTGAATCGCTTTTCTCTCATCGTCTCCCTCCGAATTGCCTAAGCTTTGAGATTCAAAACCCCGCAAGACTTTTAGCAACGGTTGTACCGCTCAGGGTTCGTACAGTAAGAAATCTATAAACTCGCTGAATGTAAGAGTTTCTACAATATGTGTGTTGCTCTGGATTTGATAGATGTGGCAAAACTAAACAGAATCTGAGGTGGTGAACTTCAACGACGTGACAGGAATAAACAGTGCGTGCGGTTGCAGAAGGTTATTTAAGACTCTGGCGTTCTAGCTTCTCTGAATCGGCAGGTGAATGGTGAAGGTGGAGCCTTTGTCCCGCGTATGTAGATGGAGACGCTGGAGTCACGGCTTGCGGAGCCAATCTCTACTTCGTGTAGAGCGGGGCTGTATTTTATCGCGTTGCTTAGAAGATTATTGATCGCCTGTGCGAGAAGTTGCGCATCGCCAAAGAGCACGGGCGAAGGCTCTTCTAATCTGAAAGTAATCTGAATCCCTTTTTCTGACGCTAACGGGCCGAGCGATTGAGCGCATTCTTTTACCAGATCATTTGCGGCGACACGTTTGCTTGATAAGTGTTGTGCGCCGGATTCGATTCTGGTGACATCCAGGTAGCGGTTAATCAACTCGTTCATGCGAACGGCCTCAGAGTAGATTGTCTCAAGTATCTCTTTGGATTCACCTGCGGGCACGGGGAATTTGAGTAGCAGGTCGCTCAACCCTCGTATGGAAGTCAAGGGCGTGCGAAGTTCGTGTGAGACGAGTTGCAATGTCTCAGCCTTGATGCGCTCAAGCTCGCGGCGCTTCGTAACGTCCGTGATGAGGACGATCAATCCGATGATTTTCTGTTCCGCCTGAACTAGAGAATCACCTGTTTCAGATTGGAGTTCTATACCGCGACCATCGCGGCTTACGACCGCCGAGAATTGGAGAGTGTAGAGGCGACCGGCGCGTGTTACCTGCTCAACCTCCATCTGAACACTTCGACCGCTCATCACCGCGCGCATAATCTCGCGCAAGCGCTCAAGGTCAAACACTTTGCGCTCAACGAAGAGTTCACTAAGACTTCTTTCTGAGAGCGCATCTACGTCCAGATCATCCCAGAAATGAATGGCTGCGGGATTGGCGAAGACGATGCGGCCAGTGATGTCTGCTACGAGCAGGCCGTCCGTCATGCTCGTGAAGACGCGATTCATAAATCCTATGCGCGCTATCAGGTGCGCCGTGATGTCGTCAACCGCGCGAAGCTTCCAGATGATGTTGTGCGGCAAATGAAGAGTAAGCGATTGCGCTTGAAGTTCAGAGTTTCGTTCTGCGGCTCTTAATTCGGCGACGAGGGTTGCGGCAAACTCCCGGGCAAGCTGGCGCTCATTCTCAGTGAATGGCTTTGCTGTCGCAGATCGTTTGACTAGAAGCTCGCCTAAAACTTCTGTTGATTCTACGAGTGGCGCTCGAAGCGAAAGAGATGATTTGTCGTCAACAATCTCTTTCTCGTTTATTCCAGACGAGCGCTCGTCATCGTTCGGCCTGTGTCCCGCATAAGCTTTGAGTCGATATGCGTCGGATGCGGCCTTTTGGAAGAGTGCGACTGTGTCCGCCCTGAGTATAGAAGCGATGAAAGAGAGCGAGGTTTGAAAAGTCTCTTCCGTCGCTTTGTGAGACATGAACCTCTCCTGTATGCGAGCCAGAGTCTCAAGTTTATTATCCAGGTCACGGCTCGCCATGATCGAATTGTTGAGCAGGAGCAGCGGCACGGCCGTGAAGAAGCCAGTCAACATGGGAACAACCGGCGGGATAATGAATAGATGGTTGAAAGCATAGAGGCTGCCGATGATGATGAGAGCCAGAAACGCAATGAGGCTTGCAACCGCACGCCATCCGTCGAGAAGTCTGATGAGGGTGGAAGCTATTAGGATAACCAGAAGCGCGACGGCAAAGCTGAGCGAATCGGAAACGGGCCTCAAGTAAGCTTTTCGTCTAATAGTCTCAATCACATTGGCGTGAACTTCAACGCCCGGCATCCCCGTTCCGCTACGGTTCTCCGCACCGCCGTAAGCCACGAAAGGCGTTATGCGAGTGTCGCCCATCGTCTGAGCCACAGCACCTACAAGCACAATCTTGTTTGTGAACGTCGAGGCAGGAACTTTGTCATTGAGTACATCCGCGATGCTGTAGTAATGGAATGTTCCGGGCGGACCAATATAGTTTATGAACATCTCGTTCGGGCGTATTATGGTGACGCCGGGAATTGATGACTGCTCGGCTTCATCATGAATAGCAATCTCGTAGCGGCCTAAGCGCAAGGAGTCTCGTCTCTCTTCAATCTGGTCCGCAGGAATTGCTTCCGAAACTCTCAACGTCTCAAGGCCGAAAGCCCATAGACGCGTTCCTTCTGCATCCGACTTGCTGAGTTGAATCGTGCGCAGTACGCCGTCAACGTCCGGGTCTGCGTGCGCGTGGCCTACGGAAGCAGCCGCGCCTTTAATCTCCGGCAGAGGCATTAGCCATGCTGATGTGCCGCGTTGAATGTCCGATTGCGCGCTGTCACTCTCAATCAATTGCGCCGGTAATACTACGCGCCCACTGTGTCGAATCGCTTCCGTGAGAAGTTTATCGTCCGCTGCATCGGAGTTTTCGGCATAGATTACGTCGAGGCCGACGGCGCGCGGGTTCGCGCTCGTGATTTTATCGAGCACGGACGCCATCACAGAACGCGGCCAAGGCCAATTGCCTACTTGCTGCAAGCTCGCATCATCCACAGCCACGATGACAATATCATTGGGCGGAGGCAAACTACCGCGCAGGCGAAATAGCATGTTGAGTGTTGCAGCGGAGAAGGACGGGACGAGCCACGTGACGGCGACCACAGCCGAGAGGCTCAAGAGCAGAATCAGAATGGTCGAAACTATTTGTGATCTGATGCGGCGCGACACTTGATTGAGTTCTCAGGCAGAGTCGTTATCGTCTTGCTCACTGGTTCGTTCGCTTTCGGAATCCAAGTAACGGTAGAGCGTGCGGCGATTGATGCCGAGCGCGAGGCTTGCGCGCGATTTGTTGCCGTCCATCTCCGACAGGACGAGTTGAATGTATCGGCGGTTAAGCTCGTCCAGAGTCGGCCTGTCGTCAATGAGCGAAAATGTGCGCTCGCGTTGCGGTGCAATCGGAGTGGGCGAAGCCTGCGCCATGATGTGTTCGGGAAGGTCGCTCACGCGGACCAGATGATTGATGCAGACAGCGACGGCGTGCTCAATCGCATTTTCAAGCTCGCGTACGTTGCCGGGCCAAGTGTAGCGCGAGAGCAGGTCCATAGCCTCATCCGCAATCTGCACGCCATCGCTGTACTTTTTTAGAAAATGCCTGACCAGAAGCTTCAGGTCTTCAAGTCCGCGTTCGCGCAATGGAGGCAGCTTGATGCGCAGCACGCTCAAGCGATAGAAGAGGTCCGCTCGAAACTCGCCGCCCTCGACCAACTGCTCAAGGTTCGCGTTCGTAGCCCCTATAACGCGCACGTCAACCTTGCGCGGCTCGTGCTCGCCTATACGTCGCACTTCCTTTTCCTGCAACACGCGCAAGAGGCTTGCCTGTAATGACGGACTTGTCGTGCCCAACTCATCAAGCAGGATAGTTCCGCCGTTCGTGCTCTCGAAAAGTCCTTGACGGTCGGAAGCCGCGCCCGTGAAACTTCCCTTCGTGTAGCCGAAGAGTTCGGATTCAAGAAGAGTTTCTGTGAGTGCGCTGCAATTGATGGCCGTGAAGGGGCGCGCGGCGCGGCGGCTGTAATTGTGGATTGAGCGCGCAACGAGTTCTTTGCCCGTGCCCGACTCACCTTCTATGAGAACAGTCGTGTCGGTTCGCGCACTGTAAGCAGTTAGTTTATAGACGCGCACCATCTGCGGGCTGTGGCCGATGAGACCAGAGCCTGTCAGATGCGATTCATCATCGTCGGGCGCAACCTGAAACTGCTCGGCTGCGCGCTCGACTACGGCCATCACCTGCTCTATGTCGAAAGGCTTAGCTATGAAATCAACTGCGCCCTCTTGAATCGCTTCCAGAGCGATCTCAAGCGAGCCTTGCGCGGTCATGGCAATCAGCCTGGTCTCCGGGCTGAAGCGTCGAAACTCGCGTATGACATCAAGGCCGCCGACATCGGGCATGAAGACATCTGTGAGAACAACGTCGAAGTGGTTCTGTTGCCCGCGCTCAATCGCCTCGCGCCCTGAAGTTACAGCAGACACGTCGTAGCCGCTCAGACGCAGCGGCACTTCAAGCGCAAGTCGCGCACCACGCTCATCGTCTGCGATAAGAACCTTGATCTTTTTATTCGGATTATCGAGCATGAATATGTTCTGAAGAGCATTTATAAATCTAAGTGCGCGAGCGGCCAGTTGAACTTGGATTAGTAATTGTCCTCGAATAGCTCTTCATGCG
>QHXM01000118.1 GCA_003222945.1 Acidobacteriota bacterium | reverse complement strand
TCCGCTATCAAATCGGGTTGATACTTCCACGTTGCGCGCTGGTATTCCCACTCGCCGCGACCGTAGCCGCTCAGGACGAAGGCGGAGCGGGTCTGAGCATTTCGCGCTAATTCTATGTCGCTGTAGCGGTCGCCTATCATCCAACTTTGTTGTAGATCAATCTCAAATTCGGAGGCCGCTCGCAGGATGAGTCCGGGCTTGGGCTTTCGGCAATCGCAATCAAAGTGGTAGGGAAGCTCTCCGACCGACGGGTGATGCGCGCAATAGTAGATTGCATCGAGATGCGCGCCCTTTGCGTCCAACTCAAGTTTTAGAACGTCATGCACGGCGGCTATCAAATCCTCCGTGAAGTAGCCGCGCGCAACGCCAGCCT
This sequence comes from Acidobacteriota bacterium, assembly GCA_003222945.1. GTDB lineage: Bacteria > Acidobacteriota > Blastocatellia > Pyrinomonadales > Pyrinomonadaceae > QHXM01. The sequence goes on along the minus strand of QHXM01000118.1, from coordinate 37,707 downwards.
GATTCGTTACGAGAATTGCAAGCCAGCCTGCTTCATTCAAAAGCCGCACGGCTTCGGCTGCGTAGGGAAAGACGCGATAGCGCGAAGGGTGATTGACGTAGCCGACCTCCTCTGAGATCGTCCCGTCGCGGTCTATGAAACAGGCGCGTCGCTTCACTGATTAGCCTCCGAAGTCTCTCTTCATCATCATCGTTGCCCGCTCGAATACTTCTTCCGCGTTGATAGCAGTCATGCAGCGATGGTCAATTGGGCAATCGCGCAGCATACAGGGCGCGCAATCAGGCTGGCGGCGTATTATCTCCGCTCGGTTTGAAAAGGGGCGAGTCGTTCGCGGGTTCGTTGGTCCGAAGATAACAAGCGTCGAGCGATTCAAGGCGGATGCAATATGCGCAGGTCCTGTGTCGTTTGTTATAAGCAGGTCCACCAGACTCAATATACCTGTGACTTCAGCCAGATCAGTCTTGCCTGTCAGCATGAAAGGTTTGTGATGCATCATCTTCTCAACTTCAAAGGAGACATCAACCTCGTCGGGCGATCCTATGAGCAGGACGCTTGCGCCCGCTTCTTCTATGAATCTATCTGCGAGCGCAGCGTAACGCTCAGCAGGCCAACGCTTCGCACGGCTATTCGTAGAGCCGGGGCAGAGAGCAATCAAAGCGCCTCCAATCCTCATGCCGTGTGAAGAGAGAAGCACGCGCGCACGCTCCTTTCGTTGCTCTGAAATATTAAGAACAAGCTGCGGCTCGTGCTCGTCCACTTTCGTTTCGCCATAGAGCAAAGTTTCCAGTTCGGCTATCAGATTCAGATAATAGAAGACCTCGTTGCGCTCGCCGCGCCAGCGCGGGATTGAGAGCGGGTGAGTAAGAAGAGCGCGTCGTCCTTCTGTAGCGTAGCCCATGCGTAGGGGTACGCGCGCGGCTGCCGAAATCAATGCGGCCTCGAAAGCTTTCTGAAAGAGCAGCGCGAGATCAAACGAACGCCTGCGCCATTCGCGCACCTGTCGTGCGACTGCTCTCAGATCGCGTGGGCGGCGATTGTAAATCAGCAGGTCGTCAAGAAAATCTGCATCTGCAAACAGACCTTCAGCCCATGCGCGCGTTGCGAGCGTAATGTGAGCGTGCGGCAACATGCGCCGCAACTGTCTGAGCGCCGGAATAGTCATCACGGCATCGCCAACCCAGTTGACACCGCGCACGACTACGCGCTCTATCTGCTCAGGCTGAATGTTGCGCTTTCTCACAATAGACTTCGCAAACCTTCTTCAATGCTAATCTCCGGCTCCCAGCCGAGTTCAGCCTTGACGCGCGCGAGATCAGAGACGTAGTTGAGCGGAACAGGCGCAGGCAATTTTGTTTCAGTATCAATCACAGGCTCTAGTTCAATCATGCGCCCAACCGTGTCAACTATCTCGCGCAAGCTCGCAGCATTCTTGCGGCCGCCGCCAAGATTATAAAGTCCAGCGGGGAGCGACGAATCTATGAATGCTCTACAGGCGCGCGAGAAATCGTCAACGTACAAGATGTCTCTAATGGGCTTGCCCTCTAAAGGAAACTGTATAGGCCAGCCGCGCTTAACTGATTCAACATAGTGCGTGACAAAGCCCGGCTCGTTATCTTCCGAAGGACGCGCATAAACGGTCGAGAGGCGAAAGATGCACGTGCGCAGGTTTCTTTGAGCGCCGTAATAGTTGACATACATCTCGCCCATCAGCTTCGACCATTCGAGCGCAGTCTGGCCGCAGTAATCGGTCGAGCAGTCTTCGGGAACTTCTGTGTACGATTCAGCCCAGGAGCCGTAAACATCTTTCGTCGAAGCGTAGATGAAGACTGAGTTCGGCTGCATGTTGCGCAACAAGTTCTCAGTGCCTTCGGCGTTCGTGCGAAAACAGGCTTCGGCAGATTCAGGATTTTTATCCAGATACGCCGCAAGATGAATCACAACATCGTAGTTCGCGGCAATCGCAGCATCATGCAGATTCATGACGTTCAGATTCGAGCGACGCGAAAAATCATCCGCATTGAAGAAACGTCGAACGTGAATGCCGAGATAACCGCTTCCGCCTGTGACTAAAACTCTCATAAGCTTGAGTCTATCAAGTCTATCGAGTCCAGCGAGTCTGTGGAGTCAAACGAACTCGCTAGACTCACTAGACTCGATAGACTCAAGACCTTTTTACGCCCCTTGCCAGCGCGCTCAACTCCGCAAGTGATTCCGCCTTTCCGATTGCGATGAGAAGATCGCCCGCTTCTATGATCGCATCGCCAGAAGGGTTGAAGATCATGTCACCGTTTTTGCGGCGCATGGTGACGATTACAACATCTAGTTCGGAGCGAATGTTCGTGAAGCGAAGCTTGCGGCCTGCATAAACGGAGCCGGGCATGACTTCTAGTTGCTCAAAACCAAGATCGAGATTCTCAGCCGCAATCGAGTCCATGAAATCCGCTACGGCAGGCTTCATCAGAGCCTGCGCCATGCGGTGGCTGCCAATTATCGTTGGCGCGACAACGCGATTTGCTCCTGCGCGTATCAACTTCTCTTCAGCCTGTTCTTCTACTGCTCGCGCAACTATGTGCAGTTGCGTATTCAGGCCGCGCGCTGTGAGAACGACGTAAACATTCTCGGCATCGTCAGGCAGACAAGCAGCGAGACCTCGCGCACGCTCAACTCCGGCCTCTCGCAAAGACTCTTCGAGCGTTGCGTCTCGGACAAGAACGTGAACGCCGCTTTCCAAAAGCTCTGTCACCTTCGGCTCGTTGGTTTCTATGACGACGAAGTGAACGCGCGCTGCCTGCATCTGGCTTATGATGCGAGAGCCAACGCGCCCTGCGCCGCAGATTATGAAATGGTCCTGGAGTTTGCTCATCTCACGCGCGCGGCGACGCTCGCCGAAGGCCGCGATCATCTCGGATTGAACAATCGTCTGCACGCTGCTCGTCAAAACGTAGAGGACCACGCCTACGCCCATGAACATGTAGAGGCTTGCGAAGACTCTGCCCGCAGCAGTTTGCGGTGTCACGTCGCCGTAGCCTACGGTCGTCAGGGTCTGAAGCGTAACGTAGAGGCTGTCTGAAAATGTCCATTCTTCGAGCAGGTGAAAGCCAAGCGTGCCGAGCGCAACGGCAACGACGATGGCGACGAGCGCATATCGCAGTCGAAAGCGCGGCGCTCTGATAATGCGCGAGCCGCTTGATAATTTGAAACCCATCTCGTTGGAGTCGCATCAAAAGGGCGTAAATGAACCCGTGTCACGGTATCGAAAAGCGAAGCGGAGTGTCAATTAGAGGTGGACAGGTCGAAACTAACAGGTTACTCTTTTAACGATGAGTTTTGAGTTATGAATTTTGAGTTATGAGTTTCCGCTTTTAACTCAAAACTGAAAACTCAAAACTCAAAACTGTTTTCATGCCAATTCGTTATCCTCCAGAGAAGCGCATCCCCCCTGTTGCCAAAAAGAAGAATGGCGATAGGTCGCGCCGACCCAAGATAATCAAATACGAGCAGCCGCCCGAAAGCTTCTTCCGTCGCTGGCGTCGTCGCATCTTTCGCCCGCACGTTATCATCCCGCTCGTCTTTCTAACGACAGTCACCATCGGTGTTCTGGGCTACTACTGGTACATCTTCTCAAAGCGCATTGACCAGCTACTGAACGGCGAAATCTACACGCGCTCCGCAGGAATCTACGCCGCGCCGAAGCAGCTTTTCATCGGCGAGAATCTGTCGGTTGATGATCTTGTTGCTTATCTGAAGCGCTGCCAGTACGTGGAAAAAACTCAGCAGGCGGACAGCGCGCGTGGGCGCTACGCAATTAACGGCGAGAGCGTTGAGGTTGAGCCGAGCGCGGACGCGATGGTTGACGGGCAGCACACGTTTCCGCGACTTCGCATTCAGTTCGCGCACGGAGGCAAAGGCATCGCAGGGCTTTCCGATTTAGGCAGTAACGCTCGCTTCGACCACGCCTCACTTGAGCCTGAGTTGATTAGCTCTGTGACGGGACAGGAGCGCGCAAAGCGAAAGGTCATAGGCTTCAAAGACATTCCAAAGAATCTTGTTAACGCGATAGTCGCAACCGAAGATCGCTCGTTCTTCGAGCACTACGGCGTAAACTTTCGCGGCATCATCAGAGCTTTCCTGCGCCGCTATAGTTCCGACTCGAACTCTCCGATTGCAGAACAGGGCGGCTCAGGCATCACGCAGCAACTCGTCAAGAATCTTCTTCTCTCGCCTGAACGAACTCTGCGCCGAAAACTCTCGGAAGCTTACATGTCAATCATCCTTGAGACGCGCTTGAACAAGGAGCAGATTTTCGAGCTTTACTGCAACCAGATTTACTTAGGCCAGCAGGCGGGTTTTTCAATCAACGGCGTGGGCGAAGCCGCGAGCGCGTATTTCGGAAAAGACGTGACTGCTCTCACGCTCCCCGAATCGGCTTTCATCGCAGGATTGATTCGAAGCCCGAACCGTTACAATCCTTACAAAGATAACGACACGGCCACGGCTCGCCGCAATCAGGTCTTGGATTCGATGGTCGAGACGGGCGCGATAACTGAGGAGCAGGCGGTGCAGGCCAAAGCAGAGCCTTTGAAGATAGCTCCGACAAAGGGGCGCGTTGATGCATCGGATGCTCCTTACTTTGCAGATTACGTCGAGAGTCAATTGGGCGACATCATCACGGAGCAGGGCGCTATGCAGCATCGTCGAATCTACACGACGATTGATATGGACCTGCAACGCTCAGCCTACGCTGCCGTGACAAAGCAACTGAACAATCTGGACAAGCTCTACGCGAAGAAGAATATTCCGCCCGGCACTTTGCAGGCCGCGCTCGTTGCCATGAACCCGCACACGGGTGAGATAGTCGCTATGGTCGGAGGGCGCGACTACACGAAGAGCCAACTCAATCATGTCACGGACGCGCGGCGTCAGCCCGGCTCTGTCTTCAAACCTTTCGTCTATGCCACAGCGCTCAACACGGCTTATGATCCAATCACGCGCGTAATCACGCCTGCGACGATTTACAAGGACGAGCCAAAGACGTTCTGGGTTGGCGACCAGCAATACTCGCCCGGCAACTTCGGCGATAGATATTCCAATCAACCTGTGACGCTGCGCGATGCGCTCGCAAGAAGTCTGAATGTAGTGACGGTCGAAGTCGCGCAGGAAGTCACAATCGGGCGCGTGATGAACCTTGCGGCAAAAGCCGGACTTCCAAAACCGCCGAAGGCTTATCTTGCTATGGCGCTCGGAACGAACGAGGCCACGCCGCTTCAAGTTGCTTCCGCTTACACCTCCTTCGCAGCAAACGGCACGCGCACAACTCCCATCGCAATCAATCGCGTCACGGACGGCAAGGGAACAACCGTCACGCAGTTGACCGGAACGAAGAGTGAAGTGTTGCGACCTGAAGTCTCTTACGTTTTGACATCTATGCTGAAGGATGTCGTCAATCGCGGGACTGCTGCAAAGCTCGGCAGCTACGGACTCAAGAATGTTCCGGGCAAAATCGGTATTGCAGGAAAAACGGGCACGTCGCGCGACGGATGGTTTGCTGGCTACACGCCAAATCTAGTCTGCGTCGTCTGGGTAGGCTTTGACGATAATCGTGATATACAGTTGACCGGAGCGGACTCTGCGCTTCCCATCTGGGCAGATTTCATGAACGCCGCGCTCAGTTCTCATCCTGAATGGGCTGGCGACTGGCAGATGCCCGCAGGCATTCAGACCGAAGAGATTGACACGCGCACAGGAGAGCTTGCTTCAGCCGACAGCCCTAACAAGCGCGCGGAGATTTTCCTGAGCGGCACTGCTCCGTCGGAAGCAAACAACTCGCAGCCCGTTGACGAAACTACAGCTACAGACACAAGCAGCAGCAAGGATAAGACCGAGTTCACCTACGAGCCAGCGCCGCTTCCAGAAGAAACACCAGAACCGACCCCGAAAAGGGCGTCGAAGCTAGAAGGCCGTAGTGTGCCTCAAGCGGACGGAACGGCACGACTGCAAGGGACGATCACGCTCGACATTGACCCGACGACAGGATTGATTGCGGACCCAAATGTCTGCCCCATAATTCGCTCCAAAACATTCGTCATAGGCACAGAGCCGCACAAATACTGCGGCCCTGAATATCATCAAGGCAGAGCCAGAAATCAGACAGAGACGCGTCCACGCACCGTCGCGCCCAGATGAAAAAAACTCTTCGCAACATCTGATTGAAGCGTTAAGATAGACAGGCTCTCAACGTCGAGACTTTAGGAGAAAAGAGATGAAACGCTGTCCCGCTTGTCAAAAGACTTATCCAGATGAACAGAATTTTTGTCTGGAAGATGGAACGACTCTGGTGGGCGTCGTGCCCGGACAATACGATTCATCCGGCGTACCTACTATGAACTACCCGTATGGCAGCAACGTCGCTCCTACGGAAGTGATTCAGGGCACGCCAACGTCTGGCGTCGGACCACAAGGTTACACAACGCCGCCACCACCCTATCCACCGCAACCCTACATGACGCCGCAGCCCTCGCCTTCATCCTCGACTTCGACCACGACCAATACATCATCATCGTCTTGGCAGACCGTAAACGGCGACGGCTTCACGTTCTCAACGCCAAGCACGCCATCGCATGACGAGCAGAGTCTTCCGAGCGCAGTCGGCCCGATACCGCTTCATCTCTACACGCTCTCGCAAGGATTTGAAGGCTACATCGTAGGCTACAGCATATACCCTGACTCTGTTTTCTCCGCTGCGTCGTCTGAGCAATTGCTGGACGGCGCGCAGAACGGCGCGGTCAGTAATGTTCAGGGAGAGGTGACGAGCCAGCGTTCAATCTCAATCAACGGCAATCCGGGAAGAGAGATTGTCGGAACATCGCCGTCGAAGAACATAGGCTTTACGGCTCGCGTCTTTATCGTCAAGCCGAGAATGTACATGCTCGTCTATACGCAATATGACAAGAGCAAGCCTATATCCGGTGATGGAAAAAAATTCCTTGAATCCTTCCAGTTGAAATAGCGGGATAAGCAGGAATCAGAACCTGGAAGGGCTTGCGTCAACTGCTAAACGTTGATAGACCATCGCTTAAGCTTCATTCGGCAAGTCTGTAATCCTACTGTATAAGGCTATCGCCGCAGGTGATTATGGCGTAATCTCTCGTGATTATGACGTACACTCAAGAGCGTATGGCATACACTCTTGAGTGTATGGCGCACACTGACGAGTGTGCGTCATACACTCGCCTGCGTATGGCGTACACTCACCAGTGTATGACGTGCGCTGACAAGTGTATGACGTACACTCGTCAGTGTATGACGTACACTTGCGAATACATGGCGCACACTCAAGAGTGTATGACGTAATCTGATGAGCGTAAGACGTGCGCTCACGAGTGTAAGGCGTAATCAGCGCTTGTTATGCCAATATCTATAGCGCGTTGCAATTGCATGTAGCCGGAGGCTGTGCGCTAATGTCAGTACCACCTGCGGTAGCGGGTGGGTCTTTAAGTCAGCACACCCACCCGCCACCGCAGGTGGTACTGACCCGTATGCTTTCAATCAATTGCAATCTGCTATAAGGCTGAAACCGCTTTCATTCCGAATTCTGACCCCTGAATTCTGCTTTTATTGCTGCTTGCAGAGTCTCGATTGCAAGTGCCGCCGCGTGTTGCTTGCGGGCGGGCAGTCCGTCGAGTGCGCGGGCAATGTCCTGCCTCGTGAGTCGCAATGCTTCTTCAATCTTCATCCCTTCGATCATTTCAGCGAGCGCAGAGCCGCACGCAAGCGTTGGCGCGCAGCCGTAAGCGAGAAAGCGCGCGGCCTCAATGCGACCGTCGCGCAATCGCAGAGATAGACGCAGGCGGTCACCGCACACAGGATTCGTCTCTTCTGCGACTGCACTGGCGTCCGCCAACTCGCCTACGTTTCGTGGATTGGCTAAATGATCTTTGAAGATGGAAGAGTAGGGCACGAATTATATTCAGACGGTTTCGGATTCACAGGCTCGCGCTTGCGTAGCTTTCTGATAGAGCGGCGAAAGACGGCGCAGGTTCGCTACAGCGCGAGGCAGGACTTCAAGGACGTAATCAACATCTTCGACTGAATTGTCCTTGCCGAAACTAAAGCGTATAGAGCCGCGCGCAAGTTCATCGTCGCGTCCGATGGCGCGAATCACAGGCGAAGGTTCAAGCGAGCCTGACGAGCAGGCCGAGCCTGTTGATACGGCTACGCCCTGCAAGTCTAAATTAATGAGCAAGCCCTCGCCTTCTATGTAACGAAAAGAGATGTTCGACAGGTGCGGCAGCCGCCGCTCACGATTGCCGTTGAAAACAACGTCTTCAATTCTTGCAGCAACGCCCGCTTCAAATCTATTTCTGAGCGCGCGCACATGCGCCACCCGCTCGTCTAACTCTTCGCCCGCAATGCGGGCCGCTGCGCCGAAGGCAACAATCCCGGCGACAGATTCTGTTCCTGCGCGACGCTCGCGCTCCTGATGACCGCCCACGTTCTGCGCAACCAGACGCACGCCGCGACGAAGAAAGAGCGCGCCCGCGCCCTTCGGCGCATAAAGCTTGTGCGCAGAGAGCGAGAGCATGTCGCAGCCCAGACTCTCCACATCAACGTGCATACGCCCCGCTGCCTGCACAGCGTCCGTATGAAAGCGCAAGTGACGATTTCCTTTCTCGCGCTCTTTGCGGACCAGCGAGCCTATCTCCGCGATTGGCTGAATCGTCCCTATCTCGTTATTGGCAAGCATCACGGTGATGAGAACAGTGTCCGGTCTGACAGACGCGCGCACGTCTTCTATGCGAACGATGCCGTCGTCGTAAACGGGAAGCCTTGTTATCTTCCAACCTTTCTTCTCAAGCGCATCGCAGATGCCGCGAACGCTGGAATGCTCTATCTCGGAAGTGATGATGTGGCGACCGTAATTTTCTGAGGCTTCGGCAACGCCGCGTATTGCGAGGTTATTGGCTTCAGTTCCGCCTGAGAGAAAAACAACCTCATTAGGACGCGCGCCAACCATAGAGGCAACCTCGCGCCGCGCGCGGTCCACAGCCGCGCGAGCCTCCTGTCCGAAGAAATGCACGCTCGAAGCGTTGCCGAACTTCTCCGTCAAATACGGCAGCATCGCCTCTACGACGCGCCTGTCAACCGGCGTCGTCGCGCTGTGGTCAAGATAAACTCTTCTTAAAGCCATTTCTCTCGCAACCTATCACGCACTCGCGCGCATCAGAAAGAGGTTGTTTCTCTCTCCTAACCGAGTCTAGGTCGCACGCTCACGGAGCGTCAAGCGATACAATAAGTTTGTTGCACATTGCGAGTGAATGTTACCATCTGGACGCCGGACTTACGCCAACGAGCCAGCACGGAAATATCAGGGCGGGCTGTACGGCGCGGACGTTCATCTTTTATGAAAGGAACTGAGAATGAAAAATCCTATACGCATCCTGACTGTACTGCTGGTTTTCGCGCTCGCACTTCCCTTAGCCTTCGGACAGACGCAGCAGTCTTCTCTGGGCGCGCTCGAACGCGGCTACCGCACGGGCTACTCGGACGGCTATCAGGCTGGCTACAGCGATTCCACACAGCAGGCGGCGCGCGATTACAAGAGCAAGGATGAGTACCAGCGCGCTGACCGCGCCTATGCAGCCGCTTACGGCACGCTGGAAGATTACCGAGACGGTTACCAGCAAGGTTTCGAGGGCGGATACAGCGCGGGTTACGAGCATCGCAACTTCGATTCGACCATCCCGACGAACCTGTCGCGTCGCGGCACGGACGACGCGCAAACGAGCGCCACAGTTTCACAAACGAGCAGCGACAACGCGGGTGTCAGCAGCAGTAATAGTAGCAGCAGCAATGGTCCGGTCAGCACAGCCAACGCCAGCTACATTCCTGCCGACACGGTGATGCGCGTAGAACTTCTTACGAACCTTTCGACTGATGCAACGCAGAAGGGCGATCAATTTGAGGCACGTGTTATCGAACCCGCAGAGCTTCAGGGCGCTGTGATACAGGGCCACGTCTCGCGCGTTAAACGACCCGGCAAGGTCAAGGGTAATGCAGAGTTGCAACTCAGCTTCGACCAGATCAGCTTGAACGGTCGTTGGACTAACTTCAAAGCTCTGGTGATTGAGGTCGAAGATATGAACGGTCCGCAGGGCGTAGGCAGTGTGGACGAAGAGGGCGGCGTGCAGGGCAAAGATAAAACAAAAGATGATGTCGCAAAGATCGGCGCAAGCACTGGCGTAGGCGCAATCATCGGCGCAATCATCGGCGGAGGCAAAGGCGCTGCAATCGGCGCTGCAATCGGCGCGTCTGTCGGAACAGGCAGCGTGCTCACCTCAAGCGGCAAGGACATTCGCCTTGAGCACGGCCAGCAAATCAAGATTCGCACTTCGACCGAGACGCGGTTTTAGTGAAAACCAGACGCGGTGACACGGAGACGCGGAGACGCGGCGAAGAGATTTTGCATCGCAACGTCTCCGCGTCTCCACGTCTCGGCGTCCCGCTCATCACTCTCCTGACAGATTTCGGCACTGCGGACTATTTCGTAGGGGCTATGAAGGGTGTGATCCTCTCAATCAATCCTGACGCGCATGTCATTGACATCACGCATGAGATTCCGCCGCAGGATATTCTATCGGGCGCTTTCACGCTCTCTGCCGCTTACAAAAATTTTCCAGAAGGAACGATTCACGTCGCGGTGGTTGATCCGGGCGTAGGCTCTCATCGTCGTGCGATTGTGGCTACAACTCATAATCAATGCTTCGTCGGTCCAGACAATGGCCTTTTGAGTTTTATTTTCGAGGAAGAAAAAGATGTGCGCGTCTTTCATGCGACGAATGAAGACTATTTTCAAAAGCCCTTGAGCAACACATTTCACGGGCGCGACATTTTCGCGCCCCTGGCCGCCGCACTCTCGAAAGGCGTTCATACAGAAAACTTCGGAGTTGAAATCACAGATTACATACGCCTTCCGAATCTCAAGCCGAACTTCATTCGAGAAGGACAACTCGAAGCTTCAATCATCCACGTAGATCGCTTCGGCAACTGCGTAACGAACCTGACGCGGCGCGAGATCACAGACGAGATGATCGCGCGAGGGCTGACATTAACCATCAACGGACGAAAGATAACCTCCTTCCGCCGTTTCTTCGCCGAAGAAAGCGATGCGTCCGATAACCTCTTCGCCATCTGGGGCAGCGCAGGCTATCTTGAGATAGCATCGAACCGCTCGTCCGCCGCAGAGATGCTTGATGCACGAACAGGAAACCAAATATTAGTGATGAGTGATGAGTAATGAGTGATGAGTTAAAAGCTGCCACTCATCACTCATTACTCATCACTCATCACTGTGTTTCTTCGCTTGTCACTCGTCACCGCTTTTGTTATCTTCATTTCCCAACACTAATTGAGGGATTTCGATCATGGATAAAGCGAAAGAGGCTGCCGCGCCTACAGCGAGTGCTCCTGCCGCTGCCGGTCTGCGTGGCGTTGTCGCCGCTACGACCTCCATCGGCGATGTGAACGGTGAGAAGGGCGAACTCATCTACCAGGGCATAAACATACACGACCTCGCCAGATATTCTACGTTTGAAGAGGTCATCTTTCTTCTATGGAACGGGCGATTGCCTAAGCGCGCCGAGCTTGATGATCTGAAGCGCAACATCTCGGCAAACTGCGAGCTACAGCCTGAACTGCTTGCGCTGATGCAAAAGTTCCCGCGCGACGCAGAGCCAATGGATACGCTTCGCACTGCCGTTTCTGCGCTGGCTTTTTATGATAAGAGCGCTAAAGATATTTCGCGCGAGGCAGCAGTCAGGACCGCAACACGACTCGTAGGACAATTCCCGACAATCGTTGCTACGCTTGCGCGCCTGCGCAAAGAGCAAGAACCGGTTGCGCCGAAACCGGACCTGAACGTAGCGACCAACTTCCTATACATGCTCAAGGGCGAGATGCCTTCTGAACAAGACGCGCACATCTTCGACGTTGGGTTGATACTTCAGGCGGACCACGAGTTGAACGCTTCGACCTTCACTTCGCGTGTAGTCGCGGGCACGCTCGCCGATATGTACGGCGCTGTCACGGCTGCGATAGCCGCTCTCTCTGGCCCGCTGCACGGCGGCGCGAACACGAACGTGATGAAGATGCTCCTGGAAATCGGCGAGATGGAGAAGGTTGAGCCGTATGTCAGGAACGCGCTCGCTGAGAAGAAGAAGATTATGGGCATAGGCCACGCCGTTTATAAGACGGAAGACCCGCGCGCAACGAACTTCCGCCGCTTCTCTAAAGAGATGGCCGAAGCGAAGGGCGAGGCCAAGTGGTACGAGATGTCTCTTAAGATCGAAGAGATTATGAAGCGCGAGAAGGGCATGTATCCTAACGTTGACTTCTTCTCGGCTTCGACCTTCTACATGATGGGAATCCCGCTTGAACAATACACGCCCATCTTCGCAGTAAGCCGCATAAGCGGGTGGACCGGGCACATACTCGAACAGTACGCGAACAACAAACTGATTCGCCCGCGCGCCGAATACGTCGGGCCTAGAAACGTTCCTTACGTGTCGATTGATGAGAGATGAAAGCTTAGGCCCGTTGTGTCGAAAGAGTATGATATGAATTCTGCCGCGCTTCTCACTTGTTGAGTGAGATGCCCAGTATCTTCGGATTCCTCAAAAACTCGTTGAGCTTCTCAGGACTGAATTTGAAGCGTGCGACCACAGCCTTGTCATGGTCAACGGTTACGACCATCATCTTGATATTCGCGCCATCAATCTTAGCATAAACGTAAATCTGTTCGCCTTCGCGCGAGGATACGCGCACCATTGGCTGCCAGTCGGCGCTCAAAGCATTGCGCATAACAAGCGCGAGTCCTGAATTCGATTCGCCCGCTGTAAAATTCAGATTCTCGAAGACGGCCACCTTGAAATTCTTGACTCCGGCAGGATGGACAATATGGACGAAGAAGTCTGCAAGGCCGAGGAAGGGAATGTGAACGCGCTTTGCTTTGTAATGTAATTGAAGATGTTTCGTGATCGCGTCAAACTCCGGGTCGTCTGCGCGCGCCGTTTGAGGTGCGACGAAGAGAGCGGCTGAAGCTAGTATGAAAGCTGCGAGTGAATGTATGAAGAGAGTTCTTGATTTCATCATCCTGGCCTCACTTCTTCTGTTTGCCCAGGTCTATATCTAAATCTGGAATGCCGAGCTTTCCGCTAAGCTTGAGCAATTTTTCAAGGTCGATTGAGCCTACTATGTTTACGACCGTCAACTGCTTCGGGTCTGTTGCGATGACGGCAATACCGTTGACCTGATTCCCGTTCATCATCATGTAGAATTCAACGTTCTCGCCCTCTTTGTTGCTTTTCACGCCGACCATCCTTGTCCATCCGGGCGAGCGTAGCTGCGCGTGAATAGAATCAACGTCGGTTGCTGAATACACGCCTTCTTTATCGAACTCAAAAGATTTAACGTAAACGCCTTTCAATCCGGCGAGCACTTCCTTGACGGCAGCCTCTTTGGGTTTATTTATATCCAGAAACTTTCCAGCAAGCTGTAGCAGTGCCCCGTCCAGCGTTACGTCAACGGAATTGCCCGCTTTGGATTCGAGCTTGTTAAGATTATCAAGCTGAAGCCTCACGTCCTGCGCGCTTGCCGTTATAGTGGCAAAGAGAGGGACTAGAAAGAGAAGGCAAGTAAGCTTCAGCGATTTTGTTATAACTGATTTCATAACCACTCCGTTCGTTTACTTATGAGATAGGGTTGTGCTCCTGCGTGCCCTGAATCTTCTTCTGGACTGCGTTGAGCTTGTCGCTGGTGATTTGAAGCGCTTTGATAAGCTGCTCTTTGGCAAGCTCGCCCTTGCGAATCGTTTCCTCTTCGCGCAGAACGCGCTCTTTATTTCTGACTCTTAAAGCAATCTTCTGCATACGCTCTACAGACTGTGTAGATGAATTCAGATTGTGCGACGCACGAGATGTAATTGTTTCAGGCAACCTATCGCTTTTTTTATCCTCTGCAACCTGCACAGTAGGGTTAACTGTCCCAACTGTCGGCGGCACAGAAACATCTTTCGGGAACTCGATAGGTTCAGGAACAACCCCGCCAGCTATCCCATTGCTTTGCTCATTTGAATTAGAGCGATGAAGCGCGAGCCACAAGCCTCCTGCAAAGATTAGAAGAGCAATTGCGGCTGCGGCGGCGAGCCATGTGGAGTTGAGCCGGAACTGCGGACGCGATGCGACAGGCAAGGGAAGAGGTTTCGACGTGCGCTTGTAGCGAAGAGAAGAGAGGGAGCGTTCAAGCCGTTCAATCTCCGGGTCTCGTTCGCCTGTTTTGTCCCAAAGGTAATCTTCGTTCATGACTTTTTCTCCATTCCAAGCTTCTCTCTGAGAAGCTTCATGCCGCGATGTAGGTTGACGCGCACTGATGCTGGCGTCAGTCCTGTGCGCTCCGCAATCTCCGGTCCGGTCATGCCTTCGACAAGACGCAGGATCAAAGTCTCTCGGTATGCATCCGGCAATGTCCGAATCAATCGAAGCGCCTCTAAAGCTTCCGTGTCCGCCGATTCACGCACGCCCAAATTCTCCGGCAACTCTTCGGTCTCGCGCTTTCTGCGATGAAAGTCAACGGCGCGGTTACGTGCGATCATCGCAAGCCAGCCGCCGAAAGCTCCTGCCTCGCGCAGCGTTTGAATCCTTTTGAAAGCGAGCAGGAAAACATCCTGAACAAGATCGTCAACATCATCGCAGGGAACACGCGCGAGCAGTATGCCGTGCACCATCGGCGCATACAGGTCGTAAAGCTTGCCGAAGGCATCGCGGTCTCCCTGGCGCACACGCTCAACTAAGGGGACTTCAGGCGGCTCACAAAGCGAAGCTTGCGCCACAGCCGTAGCCGTGCGGCTCGCTCCGTTCATAAAGAGCAGGTTGCCCGCCGTTTCCGTCTCGCTCATCCCCTCAACGTTACCCGAAATTCATTCATCACTCTATCGCTTGCCCCGAAGCTTCTGCGCCCTGAATCTCTCAATCAGATGAAAGTAGTTTTTATTTGAGCATAGAGCCATAAAGAGCGTGAATTTTCTTCCCTTCAGCCAATAAGACGCGAAGGGGAAGTGAAATGTTAACAGTTAGCCGAACTTCAACGAGCGCGCGTGCATTCACTCGATCTCTTCTGGGCTATCAAGAATTGAGAGCAACTGCTCCGTCTGCTTTGGATTCTCTCTGTCCGTCAGGAGCATCATCTCTTCGTTGGCTGAAACAAGCCGCGTTCGCCAGATAAAAAGTGTCGAGAGCAGAAGAGCAATCGTGCAGGCCGCGCCGCCCTCTATGCCGTAGCTTCCGCCTGTCAACCACGCCGGACCAAGATCGCTTGCGCGCAGGAGCGGGTCAGGCGTTACTCTCGTAATGCCGCTCACGGGAATCCCCAGCACCGCGCTCATAGTCCAATTCCAAGCCCAATGAATGCCGAGCGGAAACCACATATTCCTCGTTCTCAAATAAGCTATTGCAAGCCACACGCCAGCAATCGCCGTGTTTAGAAAAGTGAAGCCCGGCACGACGTTCGGATTATTTAAGTGGCCGGATGAGAAGATAACTGCGGTGATAATAATAGCAAGCCAAGCCATGCGCGCTCGCGTCATCGTCTGAAGCGGATAGCCGCGAAAGATTGCTTCTTCGGCTGCGGCTAAAAGTATGAAGAGAAACCCGGAGAAGATTAAAGTCTCTGCAACGCTCTGCGACAATCCGCCTTCGTTAATTGAAAAACGGTAGCTTCCACTCGCCCAGGCAATCGCAACCGCAAGCAGCAAAGAGAGCGAGCCGATCAATGAACCCAGCAACCAGTCGCGCATCCACCCGCGCCCGAAAGACCAGCCCAACGCCCTGAACGGCAAATCCTCAAGAAGCCTTCCGCATCCCCACCCAATCACGATTGCAAGAGCTAAGAGAATAAAGCCCTGCGCAATATATCCGCCAGCGCCATTAAGAAAGCCTTCGGCATAATTGCCCAGAGCGAAAGAGGCCAGAGCCACAAACAGGCGCAGTACAACCTGCACAGCGATGAGGTACACACCTGCAAAGACAAGAAATCGCCAGCCGCTTCGCAGGCGACCCGCTTCGTTGATGAAAATTTCTTGAGGATTCATTTTGTTCCTGACTATAACAGGAATTCTAATACTTTGCGGTATGGAGTGAAGGGAAGAAATGATGAATGCCGAACGATGAACAATGAATAGAAAACAAGCCTTCCGCCTTTCGTTGCGCATTCATCGTTCAGCATTCATCATTTTCTCTTCCTCCTACGCTCTTTCTACTTCAATTTCATATGGTAAACTCACCCCTTGCAGTCTATGAGAACGACAGATAGTGAAGATAAACCGAAAGAGGCCAGGCAGCAGAGGCGTAGTGCGCCCTGGCTGCTCGGCGGCCTCGTGCTTCTGCTTCTCTTCACTCTCGTCGCGCTTCAAGCCTTCGGCATCTGGACCGTCGTTACGCCCGACACGACATCAGACACGCTGCTGCTCTACGCGCTCTCTTCTCTTAACTTCGCAGCCTTCTGTGTCTTCACCTTCATCTTGGTCCGCAACCTCTTAAAGCTTCGCCGCGAACGGCGTGAGCGTCAACTCGGCTCGAAGATAAAGACGCGGCTCGTAGTCTCTTTCATCTCGCTCTCGCTTCTTCCGATAACGGCGATGGCGCTCTTCTCGTACCTATACTTCAACCGAACGCTCGAAAAATGGTTCTATAGCGGACCGGAGGAGGTTATACGTGAAGCGGTGCAGGTCGAGCGCAAGGCCGTCGCCGTTCAGACCGAGCGCCTGCACGAGACGGCGCAGATGATCGCAACCTTTGTAGAAGAGCAGCCCGAAAAAAATTACGATCAGACGCTCTCTCGGCTCGTCAATGACGGAAACCTTGCCGCCATCGAGATCATTAACGCGGACGGTCAAGTCCTCGCTCTCAAAAAAGGCCAACTCTACGATGAGGAACAGGCGGAACTGAATCAGACTCTGCAACTGGCCTTTGCTACGAACGGGACGGACAAAAGCCTGTCAAACGGAAGAGGCTTCGACGCAGCTTTAGTTCCTTTGAGCGGCAATCGAAATTTGATCGTCGTGCCGTCGCATCAAAGCGGTTCGACCTTGAGCGAAACCATAACGGACACGCAGACGCGCTACAGCAATCTAGTCACAAAGCAGCGAAAGGTGCGCCTGCTGGGGCTTTCAACTTTGGGTCTGTTGACTCTGCTGCTGCTCTTTGCTGCAACCTGGATTGCCATTCATCTTGCGCGCGGAATTGCAAAGCCCATTCAGGCGCTCGCGGAAGCTTCAAAAGAGGTCGCGCGAGGAAATCTGGAACATCGCGTCGAGACGGTTGCCGATGACGAGCTTGCGCTTCTTGCAGATTCATTCAACAAGATGACGGCGCAGCTTGAGGAGAACCGCAGAAAGATTGAAGCGGGCGCAGCCGAGTTGCTGGACAAGAATCTTGCGCTGGAAGAGCGCCGCAACTACATAGAGACCGTGCTCGAATCAATCTCGACCGGCGTCATCTCGCTCGACGAGACGGATTGCGTGACGACAATCAACGTTGCGGCAACTCAAATTCTTAAACTCGAAAAAATCCCTCAAGCGAAAACCCGGTTAGCTGAGATCATACGCGACGAAGACCGCTTAGCGCTTGAGCGAATCCTTCGTCGCGCGCGTCGCGCAGGCCACGCGGCAGAGCAGAGAGAGCTTGGCCGAACGACATCTGCGGACGGCGCGGGTCTTCCCGTAGCGATAACCGCGACAGCCCTGCTCTCAACCAGCGGCGGCGGGCGCGGCGTCGTTCTCGTCATAGAAGATTTGTCGGAACTTCTGGCCGCGCAGCGTGCAGCCGCATGGAGCGAAGTAGCCCGCCGCATGGCGCACGAGATAAAAAACCCTCTGACGCCGATTCAACTTTCAGCCGAGCGCATCGCCAGGAATTTTCATCGCGCGGAGAATGGAGAGAACGGCGCAGGCAGTTCTAACGGTGATGCAGTGAAGGAACAGGCACGCGTGGCACTCATCGTTGACGAATGCACGGCGACGATTACGCGCGAGGTCGCGGGGCTGAAGGCAATGGTTGACGAGTTCTCGCGCTTTGCACGGCTGCCGCACGCGCGGCTTGAATCCGCAGACCTGAGCGAAGTCGTCTTGCAGGCAATGACTCTTTATGAAGACCGGTTGGAAGACGTGCGCGTCGATGTTCGCCTAGCTCAACATCTTCCCTCAGCTATGCTCGACGCGGAACAGATGCGTCGCGTCTTCGTGAATCTGATGGACAATGCATTGGAAGCTCTTGCAGATATGGAGGGCGAGCGGCGCATAACGGTTGCTACGGCGCACGACCCTTCGCGCGGCGTGGTTCTGGCAGAAGTCACGGATACGGGACACGGAATTCCGCGCACAGCCTTCGCGCGACTCTTTCAACCGAACTTCTCTACGCGCGAGCGCGGAACAGGTCTGGGCCTTGCGATTGTTCATCGCATAATCACGGAGCACGGCGGGCACATACGCGTCGCCTCAAACCACCCGCGCGGCGCAAAGTTCAGCATAGAGCTTCCGGTCGCTAATGTTTGAGCGGAGCGTAAAACTTCCAGGATCGAGATAAATTTTTTCGTAAATGAACTCCGACCCCAGAAACATACTCGTAATAGATTTCGGTCAGCTTGGCGATGTCGTGTTGAGTCTGCCCGCTCTGCGTGCGATCCGCGAGCGATTTGCGGATTCACGCATCACGGTTGCCGTAGGACTTCCGACTGTTCCAATCCTGGAGCTTTCAGGTTACGCAGATGTCACGCTCGGAGTTGATCGCGTGGAGTTGCGAGATGGTCCGAAGCTGCGCTCTATTATGAAGATCGCGCGGCTCGTGAAAGAGGTGAGGCGAAGAAGCTTCGATTTTGTGATTGACCTTCACAGCCTTTCGGAAACAAATCTGCTGGGCTACCTGTCAGGAGCGCCCTTGAGACTTTTCGGGCACAGGCCGGGGCGGTCCATCAACTTTCTATCGAACTTCAATCCGAAGCCGCCCGTCGAAGGTGCAGGTCGTCATGCTGTGGACCGTTATCTTGATGTTCTCGCACCGCTCGGCATAAGGGATGCTCAGCGAGTTCCGCAGCTTAAACTTCGTGACGAAGACACACGGACGATTCAGGAGATATTAAAGAAGGAGAACGCATCCTACACTCCTCTCATTGGTTTGTTCCCCGGCTCCGGCCAGCACACAACCAAGCGCTGGCCTCTGGAACGCTTTCGAGAACTGGCCGAGCGTCTTATCAGAGACGAAGGCGTGCGCCTTGTTCTCTTCGCAGGACCGGAAGAAAGGGAGATGGTCGAAAAGATGCGCGCCGTATTTCCGCCCGCGACGATCATCTTTGATCGGCTGAATATTCCGCAACTGGCGGCGGCGCTCGCTCAACTTACTTGCTTTGTCTCGAACAGCACAGGTCCGATGCACATTGCTGCGGCTACGGGGACGCCCGTCGTGATGCTTCTGCCAAGCTTGACCCCAGATAGTTTCACTCCCGTAGGAGAAGGACATCACATTGTTTTTAGCCGTTCACTGGAGGAACTGAAAGTTTCGGAAGTTTACGATGCGACGCGCGCAATGGTTTTGAATGAGGGATTGTGCAGCGCGCCGAGCCGCTGAAGTTTCGCGCGGTTCGATTAATTGCTATGTCGGAATCAATTCTAATAGTTGACGACGAGCGAGGCATACGCGACACGCTGCGCGCCGTTCTGGAGGACGAAGGTCTCGCGGCTGACGCTGTCGCATCGGGCGAAGAATGCTTGAAAGCTTTCGAGCGTCGCGCTTACGGCTGCGTGCTGTTGGACGTGTGGCTGCCGGGAATTGACGGGATGGAGACTCTGGCGCAGTTGCGCGCGGGCGGGGTTGACGCGGCGGTAGTGATGATCTCCGGGCATGGCAACATTGAGACGGCTGTGCGCGCTACGAAACTCGGCGCGTTCGACTTTATCGAAAAGCCTCTCTCGATTGAGAAGACAGTCCTCACCATTCGCAACGCACTACGCCAGCGTGAGCTTGAGCGCGTCAACGCGGAACTCATGGCCGAACTCACGGAAGAGTACGCGATGGTTGGCGAGTCGGTTGCGATGCGCGCTCTGCGTAAACAGATCGCAGTCGTAGCGCCTACGGACGGGCGCGTTCTAATCTACGGCGAATCAGGCACGGGCAAGGAACTCGTCGCGCGCGCAATTCACGCTCAATCTAGGCGTGCGCCCGCGCTCTTTGTAGAAGTAAATTCGGCTGCGATTCCAGAGGAGTTGATCGAAAGCGAACTCTTCGGCCACGTGAAGGGAGCTTTCACGGGCGCGACCGCCGCGAAGAAGGGAAAGTTTGAGCAGGCCGACGGCGCAACTCTCTTTCTTGATGAAGTCGGAGACATGAGCGCGAAGGTGCAGGCGAAGGTCCTTCGCGTTCTGGAAGAGCAAAGGTTCGAGCCTGTCGGAAGCACCAGCCTCGTGCGCGTTGACGTTCGCGTAATCGCCGCTACGAACAAGCGCCTTGATATCGAGATCGAGCAGGGGAATTTTCGAGCGGACCTTTTCTACCGTCTGAATGTCATCCCGTTCGAGTTGCCGCCGCTTCGAGAACGGCTCGAAGATGTGCCGCTGCTGGTCGAGCATTTCAATCAGAAATTCTCAGCCGCTTACGGGAAGAAGCCGAAGAGGTTCGAGGCGGAAGCGATGGAGGTTTTACAGAACTATTCGTGGCCCGGCAATGTGCGCGAGTTGAAGAACACAATCGAGCGCGTTGTGATTATGAAGTCGAAGATGAGGGTTAGCGTAGCGGACCTTCCGCCCGTTGGAGGAGAAGAACCACCTGCCGCCTCCTTCCGCTTTCCTTCGTTCAAGGAAGCGACCGACGCCTATCATCGTGAGTTCATACAAAGAAAATTGGCCGAAGCCGAGGGCAACGTCTCACGCGCCGCCGAATTGATGGGCGTTGACCGCAGCCATCTTTACAGGCGTATGCGCGCACTCGGAATTCAGGGTCGCAGCGAGCGCGGCGTGATTTCTTAAAGTCGAGTCAGAAGCCGTGTGGTATTGGGGTGAACTTCAGGTTCAATCTAACGCCAGAATTAACCGGGCGCGATGAGCCGTGATAACAACATAGCCTCGCGCATGAAAGCCGCGCTATTCGCGCTCCGGTTCAATAAGTTGTTATGCGGCGCGTCTATATCAATCATGGACTCTCTGTTTCGGTTTTGCTGATAGGCTTTGCTTTAATCGCCTCTACTATAAGCTTTCTGACCCGTGCAAGATTTCTAGCACTTTTATATGACTCTTTCAGTAAGTAGCAAATAAGAACAAAGATAAAAATTGATATTAGAATGAACCCGATAACAGACCAAATCTTATAGAGGCAATTAATCCATAGAAGACCTATCCAAAGTGACGTGAGAGCCGGAACCATAGATAATTCAAACTTCATCCAAGTAAGTAAAATCCGTAGATACCTTTGCCAAACAATTTCATAGTTCAATTCCAGCTTTAAATAAGCTCTCCATGTCTCAAGATGTGACTCATCTTTGCTAATTAGTAACCCATCCCACTGATCTTCTATGAAAGTTCCAATATTTTCTAGAATTAAGCCAGCAGCGAGCATACAAGTTACAACAATCGCCACGAATGCAGATGGATGCTCGTCCCAAAAGGAACGAACTACGGGAATGTAATAGCCCGTTATGATGATGTATGGAGAAACTGTAAGAAAACCCGGAATGGCTAGTGAGACAAGCGGACGAAAGATTTCGCTCTTAAAAGCTGATGTAAAGTCCATGATAACCTCCTATATTGAAGCCGCATAACGCCCGAATTGACCGGGCGCGCACGTAACCCAACAACCACGCAAGCCTCGCAGATGAAAGCTGCGCTATTCGCGCTCCGGTCCAATGAGTTGTTCGGTGCGTCGTATTTGAGACACGAGCCGTCGCTAACGTTTCTCCGGGCCTCTGACGCCGTTGTCGATCATAAGTTTATCGAATTCAGACCAGCCGATTCTGTAACCATACGAGTGATCTTTGGGAAACCAAACGACAGAGCCTTTAGACACCGCGAGTGTTCCGAGTTTCTTGCCACTGCGTTTGACGTGAAATGTGACATCGGCTTTGCCGAGATCACGAGAGGGAATTTCAAACGTTACGTCATGAGCCATTAAGAGAATCCTCCATTAGAAAGTGAGCACCGAACGCATATTAGACGCCTGTTGAGGCGTCTAATCTTACTTCTACTTCTAATTTCCCAGCATGTTCGAGCATGTTCCAGAATTAGGCTGCTAGCATCCTTCCAGATTAGACGCCCAATTATTGTATAAGCGGAATTCTATTACGGATAATCACCCATATTGGCGTATTATCCGTAATCTTGTCCGCATAATACTCTTATCTGCGTACTGTGTATAGAATGGCTTCATTCAGCTTTCCGCTTTAATCTACGCTGTTTTCAACCTTCACAGCGGCAATGCAGGCTGAGAAAGCCACTCGGTAAGCTTGCTTTGTGGCAAAGCAAGCTTACAAAGCGACAAAGCAAGCCTGTTAAGCCATCTTGTCAACTTACAAAATCCGAGAATCAACCTACCTGAAGGCTAATTTAACTTACATGCCCTGGAAGTCAGCTAACTTTGCCGCTTTCTCAATTAACAGACGCTCTTCTCTAATTAACCCGGTAGTAAAGTAAACTGACAAAATGAGGAAGTAAACTCGCTCAGAGCACAGCTAATTAACAAACTCACACAGAAGACCTGCTTTGCGGCTTAACAAGTTGACAAAGCGGCAAAGTAAACCTTCTTTGCTGCATAGTAAGTTAGCAAAGCGGTGAAAAAGGTATGTTTGACTCTAAGTAAGTTTAGAAAGCGATGAAGTATAATTGCCGGGAACGCAGGTGGCACGCTCGGCTTGCGTGCTTGCACGCTGACCGTTGTTAGCACATTGCGGCGCTCCGCAGGCCGTGCCGCAATGCGCTCCAAGCGCTCCCAGCTAAATCAACTGAGCTAATCCTTAATGCTATCAGGACGACCGCTTGAATGAGTGGTCCGGCGCGCTATGGGCTTACGAAATAGCTCTCGCAATCATGAATGCGGCGGCGGCGGCCAGCCCTCCTATGAGCATTGTTTGCAGGGCGCTCCGAAAAGGTTTAGCTCCCGTAAACCTACCCTTAACGTAGCCGAACATTAAAAGAGCAACGAGTGTGACAAGCACCGATATGCGTAGAGCGGTTTGTGCATTCCTTAATAAGATATATGGGCTTAAGGGAATCAACCCTCCCGCGATGTACGCTCCGGCAATCGTCAGCGCGCTCTGTAGGGCACGCTTCGGGTCAGGTTTCTCAAGGCCCAATTCATAGCGCATCATGAAATCCACCCACGCGCGCGGGCGTTGGCTCAAGGCTTTGACGATGGGAGCAGCCTCCTCAGTAGTTAAACCATAAGATCGAAAGATAGACGCTACTTCAGCCATCTCCTGCTTAGGTATTTGGACGATTTCCAACTTCTCGCGCTCGCGTTCGCTATCATAATGCTCTGCATCGCTCTTCGCAGCCAGATAGCCGCCAAGCCCCATAGCAATTGAGCCTGCGGCGACCTCCGCAAGCCCTGCTGTAATAATTATGGCTGAAGAGTTAATTGCGCCCGATAGTCCTGCGGCGAGAGCAAAAGGGACAGTTAACCCGTCGGACATTCCTATAACAATATCTCGAACAGTATCGCCAGCAGTAAAGTGGCGTTCGATATGTCTTGTCTGTGGCATCAGTCAAACCTCTGCGATTATCTTAACAACACAAGGGAGCAAACTAATGAGTAGTGGGTCAGTTTGGAAAATGAATTCACCGCAGAGACGCGGAGGACGCGAAGGGGGCGCAGAGAGAGTGTCTTTCTCTGCGCAACCTCTGCGTACTCTGCGTCTGCGGCGGTGAATAATTCGATAACTATCTCTTCTTATATTTCAAACTGACCCATTACCTAATGATTAGCTATCGCCCAAGACGAAACAGCATCACAGCGCCAATCGTCAATCCTATCAGGACGACTGCGCGGCGTACGAAGACTCTTCCAAGTCGCCTCGCGGTGCTCGCGCCGAAGTAGCCGCCGCAGATTGCTCCGACAGCCATCAATAGCGCGTCGGGCCAGAAGACAAGTCCGGCCAGAATGAAGGCGATGATTGCAATGAAGTTGATACAGATGCCCAGGAAATTTTTGATTCCATTCGCGCGGTGAATGTCTGAAAGTCCGAGCAGCCCCAACGCGGCCAGCATCAATATTCCATTGCCCGCGCCGAAGTAGCCGCCGTAGATCGAAGAGAAGAATTGAAAGATGATCGCGCCCATCCACCAGCGCGCACGTGGCCGCTCGGCGGGCGCTCCAGTTCCCAGCCAGCGCGTGATTGGTACTTGAAGAGTGAACAGCGCCGTTGCGAAAAGAATCAGAAAGGGAACAAGGAAAGCGAATGTCGCAGAAGGGGTCAGAATCAGTAACCACGCGCCCAAGCCTCCGCCAACAACGCCCGTGATTCCGAGCCGCACGAGCATTGAACGGCTGTTCTCTATCTCGCGTCTATATCCAAAAAAACCGCTGAAGAGTCCGGGCCAGAGCGCAACCGTGCTCGTAGCGTTCGAAACTTTCGGGTCAAGACCGAGCCACAGCAGCACTGGAAAAGTTATGAGTGTGCCACCGCCCGCAATCGAGTTCATTATGCCCGCAGTGAAAGCAGCGGCAAACATTACGAGTCCGTGTAGAATCGCCATCTCTATTCAGAATTTTGCATTAACTTACGGCTCTTTCGGGCGCGGGCTGTTTGGCGAAAAAGTCTGTGTAGAATCTTGTGGTGTATTCTTCGAGCAGTTGCGCCACGCGCGCAGGATCGTGCGAGCGAACGATTAAACCTACGTGATAGCTTTTATTCACACGCCAGACTATCTCTTCGTCTGTGTAACCGGACGTGTCTGGATGCTTCTGTCGTGCAAGTGAAACGATAATTCCCGCGTAATCGTTTCTCAATGGCGGAAGATTGTATGGCCGCTCGCCGCGCGCTACCTCGATCTTTGCCCACTCAGCCCATAGATTTATCGCAGTCGCGGCCTCAATCAATTCCACAATGTTCGCGCCGCCGACGCGCGCGGAGGTTTCAAGAAAATAGAAGCGTCCGTCTTCTCGCGCCTTTATAAATTCCGTGTGCGAAACTCCGCGAAGGAAACTCTTTCCTTCTAACACTCGACGATTCATAGAGAGCAGCGCACGCTCATCGTCGGAGCCGTGCAGCACTGTTGAAGTTGTAAACACTCCGCCCTCGTGCGCTACATCCAGAGGCGGAGAGCCATATTGGTGCGCCGCCGCAAAGACGATTTCCTTCTCCGATACGATTGAATCAACGTGGAAGATGTCACCCGGAACGTAGCGTTCGAGTAAGTAGAATGATTGACGGTCTCCAAGTAATTCTACGGCGCTCCAGAATTCGTCCGAAGAGTTAATTTTCTTAATGCCCGTAGCAGAAGCTTCAAAGCGAGGCTTTAGAAGCCAGGGCGGAGGCGTGCGGCGCATGAATTCGCGCAAGGATTCGTAATTGAGAACGTGTATGAAATCGGGAACGAGTATCCGAGCCTCGCTTGCGCGAACGCGCATGGCTAGCTTATCGCGGAAATAGCGCGTCGTGCTGTCGCCCATTCCGGGAACGCGCAAGTGCTCGCGCAGGGCTGCGGCAGTTTCTAAATCGAAATCGTCCAGAGGAACAATCCGGTCAATGATCTCAGTGCGCGCTAAATAGCTCACGCCTTTTATCACGTCGTCGCGCTTCCACTTCTTATTGACATCAGGGAGCAGAAAAATCTCGTCAATACTTTCGCGCGGCCAGTCCGCCTGCGCTATGCTTTCGGAAGTCAGAAGCAGCACGCGGCAACCTTGTCGCTTGCACTCGCGCATGAACTCCGCGCCCTTTTCATAGCTTGCAAGGCATAGAATCGTTAATGGCCGCGCTGTTGTCACGTGCCCCGCTCCTGAACTGACGGTTTCTGAAAAAGACTGTATGAGAATAATAGCTGGCGAGGGGCTTTCTTTCAAAGCGAACATTGTGCCCGGCGACTCGTATCGTTATTATAAATTTGTGGAGCGATTATGGAAGGCTACATCTTTCAACTCAACTGTTCAGACGGCGGAGTTCCCAAACGCCCTGTGCGCGAAGCCGACCTGACACTTACAGGCTTAACTTGCGACCGGCAGGCCAAGCCTATAATTCACGGTGGACCGGAGCGCGCACTCTGTCTTTATTCCCTAGAGCATATAACAATGCTACAGGACGAAGGGCATCCAATCTTTCCAGGCTCAATTGGCGAGAATGTAACTGTTGTCGGTCTGGACTGGAAAGAGCTTGAGCCGGGAAGCAGGCTGGCGCTCGGCGATGAAGTTGTAATAGAGATAAGCTCTTATGCAGGCCCTTGTCCCACGATTAGAGAATCTTTCATTGGCCGCAAGTTCAAACGCATCTCGCAGAAAATACATCCGGGCGAGTCAAGACTTTATGCCCGCGTCTTAAGGACAGGACGATTGAAGGTCGGACAAACTGTGCGAGTGCTTAATTGATTAACGGAGAAGAGATGGCACGCATTGACGGCGTTGAGCCGAACGATGTTGACGGCTATATCAAGCAGGTCTTCGATGCGCAGGCGAAGAAGTGGGGAGCGCCGCTTCTGAATCATCTGGTTTACGCGCGGCGTCCTACGATCTTTCGCGGGGCGCGTGCGATGTGGACCGGCATCGAAGGCTCTGGTTTGATTGACGCGCGTCTTCAGGCGTTGATAAATCGCCGCGTGGCTTCAATAAACGGCTGCGATTTTTGACAGGACATAAACGCTGCCGTGAGCAGTGAGCTTGGCGTGACGTATGAAAAAATAGTGGCTCTTGCGGATTACGAGACCAGCCCGCTTTATACGGAAGCAGAAAAGGTCGCACTTCGCTACGCGGACTCTATGACGATCACGGGGCGCGAAGTCACGGATGAACTGTTCGCGCGTCTGCGAGAGTTTTACGACGATGATGCGATTGTAGAGTTGACTGAAATAATCGCCTGGGAGAACGCTTCGAGCAAGTTCAACCGGGCGCTACGCATCCCTTCACAAAAGCTTTGGAAGCGTAAAGATGAAGGGTAAACTTTCAGAGGAAGGTTTCACTCAGAGCGGCTTCAACTCATCACTCTCTTCCTGCGATATAGAATAACTGAGGGGTTTCATATGAAAAAATATCTTTCAGTCTCTCTAATTTTGTTTGCATTCTCGGTTTCCATTCGTGCGCAGACAACGAATGCTCCCTCAGACCTGCAATCGCTTGTCGAAGCCGAGCGCGCGTTTGCCAGAACTGCGCTCGACAAAGGAATACGAGAGGCCTTCATAGCGAACTTAGCAGACGATGGCGTGCTCTTTCGCCCGCGAGCGGTCGCAGGAAAGAAGTGGATGGAAGAGCACACATCTCAACCGGGAGTTTTGACGTGGCAACCCATCTTCGCGTTCGTCTCGCGCGCAGGCGACATGGGCTACACGACAGGCCCATGGGAGTACAGAGAGAAGAGCGTTGATGACAAGCCCGTAGCGTTCGGCAACTTTGTAACAATCTGGAAAAAGCAATCGGACGGCGCTTGGAAAGTTGTGCTGGATTTAGGAACGCGCAATCCGCAGCCGCAGACGCCTGCGCCGCAGATTAGATTAGTGGAAACGTTGAAGGACATTTCCAGCAAGCAGAACACTAAGACAATAGTTTATCTTGAAGCTGAGCGGGCTGATCTTCTTAAAACGGAAAATGATTTCTTGAAACTCCTGACGACGCAGAACAAACTAGAATCTTTTCTTTCTTATCTGGACGCAAATGTACGTCTGTTTCGCATGAATGCCTTTCCTGTCGTGGATAAAGGAGCAACTCGCGGCGCGCTCGAAGGAAAGATTGAAACGTTGACATGGCAAACGACAAAGGCAGATGTCTCTCCCTCAGGTGATCTGGGCTACACCTACGGAACATACGCGTTGAAATCAGGCGCGGACCTTAAGCAGACCGAGAGCGGAAACTACATGAGGATTTGGAGAAAGCAGCGCGATGGAAAATGGAGAGTCGTGCTCGATCTTTTGAATCCGATTCCGAAGTCTGCGGGTTGAGAAAATAACATGGCGATTTTTACTAAAGGAATCCTAGCGCCGTGCATCAACGCGCGCTCCTATTCAAGATTGATAAGAGACATGCTGAATGTGCGTCCATTGCAATCGGTTGTTAGGCGTCACGCATCCTGCAAACTTGGCCTAGCGAACGCGCCGTGAGCCTTTGCGGACTCTTCATACCGGCAGTTCAAGGTTAGCACTCTCTCGCGCTGCCTTTTCCCACTCTTCCGCCGGGTAACCTTCAACGGCCACGAACTGCGCCTCCCCGCCTCCTTCTCGAAGCCTTTTAGTTCGAGCGTACTCCGGGGAATTGTAGAACGCCTTCGCTTGTTCTAGAGAGGGGAACTCGATCAGAACTAAACGGAGCGTTTCCTCTGGGCCTTCCAGCGTGACCATTTCGCCACCGCGGGCGATGAACCGCCCACCGAACTTCTGTATCACACGTGGGGTGTGGCGCATGTACTCCCGATACGCCTCCCAGTCCCTCACATCAACACGCGCGACGATATACGCGGCCACTGCTCTTTTCTCTCCTTTAAGCAAGAAACACAGGCTGTATCATGATGCCAAAAAATGGTGCACCCGGAAAGACTCGAACTTTCGACCTTCTGATCCGAAGTCAGACGCTCTATCCAACTGAGCTACGGGTGCAAACCTTTTTCAAGCTACTAAAAAGCAGCAACTAACCGCCAGCCTTTGGCGCGACGTTGCCTTGAATGTCGCGGCGAAGGTACTTGACGATGTTGTTTATCTGCTCAGGCGTGAGCTTGTCTTTGAAAGGAGGCATTCCGCCGCCGCCTTTGGTTATCTGTTTGGCGAACTCTTCGTCGGAATGTTTGAGCGCGTGACCTTCTTTCAGGCTCGGAACTTTCAGGAGCTTTCCTTCTATCTTCACAGGACCGCCATCGCCATTGTCTCCATGACAGCTTGCACAGACCTGAGCATAAGATTTCTTGGCATCCGCAAGCTCATCCACGGGCGTTGCGCTCGCAGTAGGTTTGGGTGAAGCAGATGGCGAAGGCTGTGTTGCTGTGTTGGTGGTGGCAGTTTGATTCGTGCTGTCTGAATTGCCGCAAGCAAGCGCGAAGAGCGCTACGAAAGTTGCGACGATGAAAAGTTTGATAAGTTTCATCTCAATTTATCCAAAGTGTGTTTATGTTTTAGAGCGAAAGAAGTATAGACCAAGCGGGAGAAAGATGAAAAGACGCGGAGAGAAAGGCAGTAGGCAGTAAAAGCATCTCTTCACCTCTGTCTTCTGCTTTCTGTTCTTCGCCGCGTCAATGCGTCTCCGCGTCTCGCTCACTTGCTTTTCAGCGATGCGACCCATTCGGCGATTTCGCGCTTTTCGTCTTCTGTTAGTTTGTCTGCATAAGATCGCATGGGGGCTTCAAGGCCGTAGGCTTTGGGGTCGTTTAGAAGCGCAATGATGTCTTCGACCGAGCGGCGTGGCTTTGAGCCTACGCCTATGAGCTTGGGAAATTTCTGTACGCCCTGGCCGCGCGTGCCATGACATGCGGAGCAGTTGATGATGTAAGACTCCGGCGGTCCACCTGTCAGAACGTTAGTCTGCATGTTTGATGAAGCGTTGACGTTTGACACGGCTGTGTTGCCGTTGCCCTGATTGTCATTCTTCGATGCGTTGTCTGCTTGCTTTCCTGAATCCTTCGCGTCGCTCTGCTCGTCTATGACGGATTCGCTCGTGCGGGCGCGCAAAGGCGTGAACGGCGCGCTTCGGAAGGCAACCTCTTCAGCCTGTTGCCGACGAAGCTGCGCGCCAACGATAGGGTCGGTTGCGTCTTTCCAATATGCGAGAATGGTGAGAACAGTAAAAAGCAGAAAGCTGAATGAGAAGATCACAACGCCAACGGTGCGGCGCGGGTGCGGAATCAATCGCTTTATCGGCTTCGCGTTTAGAAAGGGAAGCAGTATGAGTCCTAAAAGAATCAGGCCGGGAAGAGCGACTGCTACGACGGAGGCCGCGCGACCCGGAAGATATTTGAGCATCTGAAAGAGCCAGAGAAACTGCGCGCCGGGGCGCGGCAAATAGCCGGGCGCGGCTGTATCCGCAGCCGGACCAAGCGGCGCAAAATATTTCCATGAGTAGATTGCAAGCAGTATGAAAACAACGGCAGCCGAAATCGCGTTGCGAAAGACCTGACGATGCATCCAGACTTCCAGACGCCGCTCTTCTGCTTCGCTCACCAATGCTCTTTCACGAAAGACGAAAAGACGCGCGGCCAGAACGAGCAGAATCAATATGGGCACGACCATCACGTGAACTGCGAAGAAGCGACCAAGCGTGATTGGTGAAATCTCCGGTCCACCCAGAATCCACTCGCGCACGGCTGAGCCTACGAGCGGAAGTCCGCCCGCGATTCCTTCAGTCACACGCGTCCCGAAAAATGCACGCGCATCCCAGGGAAGAGAGTAACCCGTCACGCCCGATGCGAGTATGAGAGCAAGAAGCAGCACGCTGGCAATCCACGCCACAGGTCTTCGCCGGTAGGTTGCGCGCCAGAACATCTGCGCAAGGTGAAGCACTAGCCAGAGCGTCAGCCACATAGAGCCGTAATGATGAAGCGAACGAATCCAGGAGCCTGCGGGCACCACCTTCTCTATATATTCCACGGTCGTGTGAGCGCTCTCTGTCGATGGAACGTAGTAGAAGCCTAGCAGGAGTCCAGTGATGATCTGCAACGAGAGGAGCATGACGACTACGCCCGCAGTTGTCCGCGCCCACGCCTCAAAGCCGCTCGAAGGTTTGTCAATGAGCGTGCGCTCTATGTCTCCGAGCGTAGTCCAGCGCGAGACCCAGTTTCTTTTCTGCTGGTCCAACAGATTTTTGTCTGCCTCCTCATTCATCAGCGCACGATTCGCTCCTCTGTGTTGTTGACGTAGGATTGATATTTGACTTGAAGCACGCCGTTCTGTTCACGCGTAGGCAATGGGTCGAGTCCGCGCCTTGCCGGACCGCTCAATCGTTCGCCATCGAGCGAAAAGTAGCTGTCGTGGCACGGGCAGAAGAACTGGTTCGTGTCCGAGCGCCATGCCACGTTGCAGCCTTCGTGCGGGCACATGCTCGAAAGAACCTCATTGCCTTTGTTCGGCAGAACGTAAACGAAGTGCTCTTCGAGAGTGCTCGCCCAGCCCGCCTGATGCTCTACGACGATGCTGCGCATGACGGGCTTATCGCCCTTTAACTCAGCGATGGGCGCAATGTCGTTCCACTTCTCATCATGAATCGGTTTAGCAGGACGAAGGTATCGAAAGGCCGCAGTCGTAATCGTCGCCGCAAGCCCTGCGAATATGCCGAAGGGCAGAAGGAAAAGAAAATTCCTGCGTCCTTTATCTACCTCGCGTTCTTTCGACTGTTTACTTCGATTGGAATCAGGCATGTTAATAAAAGTCTGGAGTCTGTAGCCTCAGAGTCCGCGTGCCAAAAGCAAGTTTTGTCTTTCGACTCCTGACTCCAGACTCTAGACTTTTCTCCGTCTTCGTTTCAGAATAGCTTTTACCTTCAGCGCATTTTAGCTCATCGGGGTGAAATTGCGCGAGACTTACTTTGCGAAATCTTCTGTCGAGAGGTTCGTTGTGCACTATGAGCACTGAAAAAGAGCAAAATAGCCCTGTCCCCTATGGTTCACTCAGACTTGCTTCGAAAGAAGATGAAACCGAGCGGCCAAGACCGAAGCTTCCGCGCCAGTACGTGAATTTCACCTTCTATCGCGCGCGTCCTGAATGGCGTCTGCTTGATGAAAAGGAGAAGGAGCGCGCAAGACAGGAGTTCGTCAATGTGGTCGAAGAGTTTCGGCGCGAGCTTTTGATCCACACCTATTCGCTCGTAGGGCTTAGAACGAACGCGGAGTTTATGATCTGGCGAATAGGCTATCAGCTTGACCCGATTCAGGAGATGACTTCGCGTCTAAATCAGACGGAGCTTGGAAAGTATTTGGAAGCCACGCAATCCTTTCTCTCTATGACGAAGCGCTCGATGTACATAGACAAGGATAATCCCGAGCACGTGGAAGATCGCTTGCACATCGTTCCGGGAAGATCGAAATATCTATTTGTCTATCCGTTCGTGAAGACGCGCGAGTGGTACACGCGCACGGCAGAGCAGCGACAGGAGATGATGGACGAGCACATACGCATCGGCTCGAAATATCGTTCGGTGAAACTTCACACGACCTATTCCTTCGGACTGGACGATCAGGAGTTCGTCGTTGCCTTCGAAACAGACGAACCATCAGACTTCCTTGATCTGGTTCAGGAGTTGCGCGAGACCAAAGCAAGCTCTTTCACCTTGCGGGATACGCCTATGTTCACCTGTCGCCAGCGAACGCTTGCCGAATGTCTTGATGCAATCGGTTAAGCGGCAAGGGAAATTGAAAATAAGAGGACGCGGAGAAACGGACATGAAAAGTAGCAGATTCATGCGCAGTTTCTCCGCGTTGCTTTGTCTTCGTTTCATGCTTGCGCTTCTCTGCTTATTCTCACTCGACCGCATCGCTTCGTCTCAAAACTCAAACTCTTCTTCGCCTTCACGCCAATTTGAATATCTCTGGTACGAGGCCGAGAACATGCGCGGCTTTGCGGAGACAGAGCGCCACGAGCCTGTCTTGAATCCTTCGTGGACGAAGCAATCGCGCGCCGAAGCTCCGGGCTGGGGAATGAATGGACCGGGCGTTTCGGCGGAATGGTCGCAGGGAGGCGAGAGCGAATGGAACTCTGCTGCGGCGAGCGCAGATGAAACTCGCGCGGCGATCTATCAGGACCTGGAGATTCCGCGAGCGGGCGAATACAAAGTCTGGGTGCGCTACGCGGAC
The DNA here is from genome assembly GCA_003222945.1 of Acidobacteriota bacterium. GTDB lineage: Bacteria > Acidobacteriota > Blastocatellia > Pyrinomonadales > Pyrinomonadaceae > QHXM01. The sequence goes on along the minus strand of QHXM01000118.1, from coordinate 4,716 downwards.
TGGGCAAAACGCACGGAGAATTTTCGTGTCCGCATCACTCAGAACGGGCGAGAGGTCTTCAGCCACGAGTTCGGCGCGGGGGATTTGATTGACCCGCACGATGAAGTGAGCATGTATTGGGAGTGGGCTTTCGTTTGGGACGGCGCGAGTGGAAGGCTTGCGAAAGGGGCTGCGCGAATTTCCATAGAGATAGAGAAGGCTGCGGAAGCGCGCAGACACGTTGATTGCGTACTCGTCACAAACGATCTGAGTTTTGTGCCCGAAGGAAGACGAAAGCCTGAGTTTGCAGCCGTAAGGTATTTGCGCGAATGGTCCGCGCATAGAACTCCGCTCGCTTCCTTAATCGGACCTGCCGCGAGAGATGACGTGCCTGCGCTATGGCGTCGAAAACCTGTTGCGGGGCGCGACTTTCTGATGCCATGGAATATCTCTAAAGAGTTCTGGAAGCTTTACGGCAGCGCTGCGTCGGACGCGCGCCCGCTCTATCCGTTCAACGCAGAGCCAATCGAGGAGTTCGTAAAAAAATATAAAGGCGCGCGGGACGTTCCCATCTTCAGTTCCAAGTTTGTAGTGCCCGTCATATATATCAACGACCTGCCGGAGTATTTGAAAGAAGGCAGTCCGTTTCTTCGCTACCTGAGAGAGACGCATGTGCCATTCGCCGTGTTGATTAACTACGGCTCTGTTCAGTGGTCCGAAGCCGAAGCGCAGGCCGCGTGTAAACTTTTGACGGGAGAATTGCGCGATCAGTTTCTAGGATGGATTTCCGGCGAGAGCGTGGGCTATGTCTGGGATAGCGCTGCGAGCGAGTTGAAAATATCTCCAAATATGTCGCGCCGCGAGCTTCTGGAAGCTCATCGCATCTTTTACACAAACGCGATGACGCGTAAATGGGAAGGAATCTTTCACACCAAAGGGATCGGCGCTATGTGGGACAAGTTGATACCGGCGCAATCAACATCGAGCACATCTTTCGCGCACGCGCTGGCCGAATGGGGAACGCGGCTAATAGGCATGGAGACTGCGGCAGTGCAGCCAATCGTAGCAATGCGAATCGCGTTTACGCGCGGAGCAGCCAGACAGTACGGCGGAAATTTTCTCTACTATCACGCGCCGAATTTCGGAGACACCGCGACCATCTTCACAAGGCAGATGAGCTACTCCGGGCCTGACAATTTCTTTCACACACGCTATGGCGCGACAATGGGTCCGTCGCTTTCATGGTATCGCAAGAGCTATTATCTCTACTACATGGCTGGCGCATCTGCCATCTATCTTGAACAGGGTTTCGATCAGTTCTTCAAACCCGGACCGGGCGAGCATCCCTTTCAACTGAATCCCGTCGGACGAATCACTGATGAGTTCATGCGCTTTGCAGAAAAGCACACGGAGCGCGGGACTCCTTACACACCCATTGCGTTTCTGCTTGACCCCGCGCACGGCTTTGAGATGACGGACTACCCGCAGTGGCCTTTCGGAGTTTCACAAGTAAGCAGATCGGACCGCGCGTTGCGCGAGCTTTTCGGCGCAGCTTACTATCCAGCGCTCGTCACGGAAGGCGAGCCTGCTACCGGAGACCGCCAGGCATTCGTCTCTTCCATCTTCGGCGACATCTTCGACGTGCTCGTCGCTTCCGATGCGAAAATGGACGCGATTGATTCGTATCGTGCCGTTGTCGCAGGCGGGAGCATCGAATGGAGTCCCGCGTGGGCTAAGCGGCTTGAGGATTATGTTCGCAAGGGAGGCGTAGTCGTAATAAACGCCGCGCAGTCGAAAGGATTGCCGGAAGAGTTGGTCGGCGTGAAATCGACAGGCGCAACAGTCGAGGCTGATGATGCGCGTTGTCTATCGCCGAATGAAACGAGCGTTGACTTGCACGGGCAGGTGTTTCGTTTCGAGCGCGTGGAAGCACAAAAGGGCGTGCAGGTTTTGATGCAGACGCCTTCGGGCGATCCGCTTGTCACCGTGAACAAGCTTGGTCGCGGGAGCGTTGTCTTCTGCGCTCTCCCTGACCTGTTAGGGGAGGACGAACGTCTGACGCCGTTTGCCGCACACATGCTCGCGCATCTTTTCATGGATGCAACGCCCGTTGAGGTCAGCGGCGAAGTAGAATACTTAATCAATCGCAACGAGCGCGGCTGGGTCGTAACCGTCATAAACAACAAGGGCGTGCTAAAGCCTCAGCAGGGTCTCGCGCAGGTTGACAGAAGCGCGAAGGTCGAAGTGAGATTGAGCCTTAAGGGGAAGCAAATCGCGCAGGCAAGCGATTGGGTTGATGACAAGCGGCTTGAGGTAGCGAGCGAGAGCGGCCAGAGCAGCGTCAGAATAACTTTAGCACCCGGCGCAATTGCTGTTATCGAACTGCTGGAGAAATAACAGGAGGCAGGAGCAGTTGGCAGGAAAAGCAGAGCACTCCTACTTCCTTCCGCCAACTGCCCCTGCCCCCTGTTATTAACTTACTCGCTGCGCTTAGCCTTCTTGTGCTATTCTCCGTCGCGTTTTCAAGGAAGCCTGTGTTGGCTCTTACGATCAGGGGTTGGTGATGAAGGTTGCGCGAAAGTTTCTTATAAGCGGAGATGTTCAGGGCGTAGGCTATCGCTTCTTCGCACAGCGGGCCGCTGCGCGGCATCAGGTTATGGGATATGTCAGCAATTTACCGGACGGGCGCGTCGAAGCTTTAGCAGAAGGCGCGGCGGAAGATGTTGAAGCGTTTAAGCACGACCTTGCGACCGGTCCAGCTTACGCCACAGTTGAAAACGTAGAAGAGATAAGTCTTGAGCCGACCGGAAGCTATTCTTTATTCCGAATTGAAAGGTGAAGAAGCAGTTTTCAGTTTTCAGTAGCCAGTTAATAAAGCTGAAAACTGAAAACTGAAAACTGAAAATGGATGAACTCAAAGCATTGATTCGTGAAGTGCCGGATTTCCCGAAGCCGGGAATCAATTTTTATGACATAACGACGCTGCTAAAACACCCTGAAGGTTTGCGACGCACGGTTGATGCGCTTGCGGCTGAGTTCGAGGGCGAGAAGGTTGATACCGTAATAGGCGTTGAGGCGCGCGGTTTTATATTCGCTCCGGCGCTTGCCTATCACATGAAAGCAGGATTTGTCCCTGTGCGAAAGCCGCGCAAGCTTCCATCCGAGTGTGCTTCTATCTCTTACGATCTCGAATACGGTCAGGACACTTTGGAGATTCACAAGGATGCCGTCGGTCAGGGGCATCGCGTGATAATCGCGGACGATCTGCTCGCAACAGGCGGAACTGCGAAGGCTGTGGTTGATCTTGTAGAAGGTTTGGGAGGCCAGGTCGTTGGGCTTGTCTTTGTGGTCGAGCTTGAATTCCTGCCGGGACGCGAGCGGCTTAAAGGCTACGACGTGCGCTCGTTAATTAAGTATCAATCTTAAATGCGATCTGGGTTTGAAAGTGAATGAGCCCGGTAGGACTTGAACCTACAGCCTATGCCTTAGGAGGGCATCGCTCTATCCCTTGAGCTACGGGCCCGAAGATAGCGATTATTGCAAACGTCTATTTGAACAGGCAAGCGACTGCCAGGTGGGTTCTGGAAAGCAGTTCCGCTATGGATGAAAAGCTGGGATGAACGCGGAATGCTGAATGATGGACGGAAAGACAATATGCTTTTCATCCATCATTCAGCATTCCGCGTTGCGAATTCTGTGTCGCGCTGGCGATTGTCTAATGTGAATATGTGGTTGCTCGAATTGGAAAGATAACTGTCGCGTGAAAGAGAGTAGCAGACGACTTGCATGTCGCAGATGGTCGCGTTTCTCTCATAAGTCATGCCTATCTTTCTCATGACTCTTTGAGAAGCATGATTGTCTAACTTAGTCATCGCAATGATGCGCTCGAATTGCTTCTCCTCAAATCCATAACTGAGAACCGCTCTAGCCATCTCTGTTGCCAACCCTTTGCCCCAATAATCTTTCGAGAGAAGATAGACGAGTTCTGGCGCTCCATTAAAACTTCTCAGGCCGCAGTAGCCAATCAATTCTTGAGTCGGTTTATAAACCGCCGCCCAACGACCAAACCCGTGACGATCCCAATGGCGTATGATGCTTTTAAGAGCAAACTCTGTCTCTGCTCGCAGCGCAGGTTGCCCTGTGCCTATGTGCCGTACAACGTCCGGGTCCGCGAAGATACGAGATAAATCGTCCAGGTCCTCGGGTCTGAACATTCTTAATTGAACGCGCTCGGTCTCTATCTCGCACATAATATTTTCACACCGGGTTGAATCGAGAGCCATGAAAGTAATTAAGCAGCAAGAATGCTCCCTTCCTCTATGAAGCTGTCCATAGAAGAGAAGGGAATCGGATAAGATTTGTGTTCAGCGAGAAGTTTGGCTGCGCCTTCGACGGCGAGCGGTCTTGAGAAATAGTAGCCCTGACCGTATTCGCATTCGAGCGCGGCGAGTTGCGCAAGCTGTTCCTTGTTTTCGACGCCTTCGGCAACAACATTCATCTTCAAACTTCTGGCAAGCATAACTATGGTCCGAACGATCTCTCCGTTCTCGCTGTTGTCGTTCATGCAGCTTACGAATGAGCGATCAATCTTCAGAGTCGAGATCGGGAATCGGTGCAGGTAGCTCAGGGAAGAATAGCCCGTGCCGAAATCATCTATGCTCAATTCAATTCCGAGCTTGCGAAGCTGTTGCAGCATCTCGATTGCGGAATCGAAATTCTCCATGACCATGCTCTCCG
>QHXM01000192.1 GCA_003222945.1 Acidobacteriota bacterium | reverse complement strand
GCCAAAGCCTATCAAACGAACGAGAGATGAAAACGCGCTGGCTAAGAGTGTCGTTGATTCCATCTTAGACGAGCTAGAGCAAGAGCCAAAGCCCATTAAAGAGAAAGACCCGCGCGCCGTCAAACGTGGACGGCAAGGCGGGTCTAAAGGCGGCAAGGCCAGAGCGGAAAAGCTGTCAGCCGAGAAGCGGAAAGAGATTGCTAAGAAGGCCGCTCACACTAGATGGAAATCGTAACTTGCTCGTCCATTGAACCATCTATCTCATCGAATAAAGGGAGGTCGCCATAAATCGGTATTGCTTTGTTCATTGCGCCAGTAAAGGCATCCCATTGCCCTTCATCAAAAATCCTCATTAGCGTAATCTCAGAAGCTAGAAGTTCTCGCAATCGGGGATGCCCAACATCTTCTGTGAGCCTCTGAAAATACTTGTGTTTGCGCCTTCCTTGGGTAAAACCCAACAAACGTCATTAAAGTCCCACAGGATTAGCGAAAACGAGCGTGAGTTCAAGACTTTAGACCTGCTTTTGCCCTCCCGTTTTTAACCCTGCCGAGCGGCCAAGATTTTAGTCACCTCTAAGCCGACTGAGTCTTGCAGCTTTTCGTCAGAGAAGTCGTATTCGCCGTGGAGGTTGATATGCTGCCAGGAGACGACGGATCCGTTTTTGGTAGCCTCCAACAGAACATGTTTCTGCTCTTCTGATTCGGCCTCACGCAGCTTCTGCGAGAGATACAGATAATTCCAACAGACGATGGCGTTCTTAATGAGCCGGCGACAGCCTTCGGCGATTTCCTGTTCATCCTTTTCGCTTTGGATGAACTCCTGATTGTGGCCGAACGAGATCGCCTTGGAGAACTTTTGCGCGCTTTCGATCTTGTTGAGTTGCTTTTCGATTGATTGGCGGAACTCTGGGTCGTCAATGTATTTGAGGATGAAGATCGTCTTGATAATCTTGCCGAACTCTTTCAGGGCACGGTAAAGCGCGTGCTGTTTGGAGTAAGAGTTGAGTCGTTTGAAGAGTTGCGAGGCCGTGGTGTGCTTCAGCTTAATGGTGGCGATGAAGCGTAAGATGTCATCCCAGTGGGCAGCGATCAACTCCGTATCAATGTAGGCGTCGGGCAGGATTTCGCAGCCCTGTTCTTCATAGACTTTGCGCTTCTCGAATGCATACAGGCGTTGCTCGCCCAAGTGTTTGATGCGTGGGGCGAAGGTGAAGCCCAAGAGATGCGTGACGCCGAAGATGATCTCGGCATAGCCGTGCGTGTCGGTCGAGTGGATATCGCTTTTGACGACCTCATTATGCATCAGGCCGTCGATAACATAAGCCGCCTCGCGGGAGGCTGAGCTGATGACGGTCGAGTGAAACAACAGATGCCGCTCGTCAATGAAGCTGTAGACGCTGACGCCTTTGCTCTGACCGAAATACTTAAAGGAGTAGTTGGCATTCAAGCTTTCGACTGCCACCTCAAACTTCTGCCCGTCACTTGAAGTATGAAGCTTAGTGGGGTCGCGGCGATAAGCGTTCGGTAACTCCATCTGATTCATGACGCTCAACACGCGGTCGTTGGCCGCCTGGATATTGGGCAATGAAAAATACCAGTTGATCGCGCCCTCCAACTCGCTCTCGTTGATCTGCTTGGAGATTTGCGCGATCTTCTGCTTCCCGATATCACATCCATAGCCGACGATGCCGGCAAAGAAAGTTCTGGCGGGCGGCTTGCTCCGTCGGTACTTGAGTTGCCAGTGCTCGAATTCATCGAGAAAGGAAGTGGCCTGATTCACCGTCGAGAGAACTTCAAGGAGCGAAACGTATTTGCGCTCGGGGAAGAAGCCGAGTAACGAAGCGCTGCCGGTTTCCTCTTCCTTTGGCGTCACATGAAAGCTGCCGTCCGGTCGAAATTTGAGTAGCGGATTGTGGCCCTCACGCCAGCGGCGATTGGTGCGCGCGTATTGCTGTGAGAGGGTTTGAGCTAAACTTTGCAGCGTTCGTTCACAGTCGGCCATGTTCTCCAACTCCGCCCGTTTGAGATACTCGTCGCGGCAGGCGTTCCAAGTCTCTGGTGACAGTAGATAATCATCGAGTGATCTGTATTTATGCGAATAGACGAGGTTCAGGGTTCCAGCCTTAACTGCTTCGGCAACCTTGATGAACAAGAGGACTTTGTAGAGTGAGACTTGAAACTTACCTTCTTCATCGAAGAGAGCTTCCCGGTCGCGCTGCGAGAGAAAATCGAGAGGCGCATGCCGCTCCACGTTGCCCTCCTTCTGTTGATAATAGGTAATGGCCTGAACTAAGGATGGCGCGGAAGCGGTGTCGTCGAAATTGAGGTGACGGACAATGTCGGAGACGCGGCTTTGTAGTTTGAGCGATCTCCGACTGAGCAGCGAATAATAGTTTCCATCTTGTTCAGCCGTTTCAGCTTCCTGTTTAAGCTGTTGAAGTTGGGAGGCTGTGCGGCTTCGTTGCGGCTCCTGCTCTTTGATGATCCCGGCGATCATCGTTAGTTTATCGTGGTCGGAAAGCTGTTCGTCAGCGATCAGGCGCTCAATGCCTGAGAGCGCATTCAGCAGTGTTTGCTCCAACCCAGCCGTCAGTTCCTTGAGCGCCTGATGACGCCCGACGCGCTCGGCGTAATACTGCTCTTTATGTTCGCGCTGCACGGTGTTGAGCGCTGATTGGACCGCTTGCAGCAGCGTCTCAATCAGCGTGTCCTGTAGTCTGAAAGTTTGGTGCGCGATGAAGGCGAGTAAGTGCAAGTAACGATCTGCCGCCGCCCGTCTTGAAACTTGAAAGATTTCCGCTTTGATGACCGAATTGGCGTAATAGCGCAGTCCCTCATGTGTCAACCCTAGAGCCGTAATCACTGGTTCAAGCTTCAGGTACAGACCCTGTAGCAGTTGTAGATCGGCGATGTTGGCCTTAATCCTAGCTGGCTTGGTGGATTGAAAAGATTTCTTCAGCAAGGTCAAACGATGTCGCTGGACCTGCAACGGGCTTTCCGCTTCTTCCGGATCAGGCTCTTTTTCCAGTAAGGCGTCCAACATCTCACGCTGTTCCACTGTGAGATGTTTGTCAACGATTCCGACAAGGTCTCTTTTATGACGATTAGTTTCGTCTGCGATCAGGTTGGCGAGGACGTTATAACTGGGCAGCGCCACTTTATGTCGCGCCAGGAGTTGGATAACCTCCAATAGAATCAACTTCGACCTCAGTTGAGAACGCACCATGGCCGCAATCTCGCGTGAGCAGAATGCATGGGCTTCTGCATCGAACTTGCGATAACCGAAGAATGCCAGAATCTGTTGCTGGTGTCGCGTGTACGTTTGTTTTGCAAGAGACGCCAGATCAATCTCTAACAACTCATACCCTAACCGCGCTGCCACGAATTCAATATCTGCCGGCCTGAATTGCTTTCCGAAGAACCTCCGGCGGGCGCGAAAGTAGCCGACCATCATGATAAAGCTAATCTTGTTAGTCGGCGTGCGACAACCTTCAAGCTGATCAGCGAGGCCCAACGGAAGCGTGAAGAACTTCTTGCGCTCGACGCTATTGAAGAAAGGAGGCGCTTCAAAGGTCTCCTCTTCCTGCGCGTTGAAAATCTTCATGCGTGGCATCGGCGGTATCCTCGAACTGGCAGGCTTTATAAAGAAAACGCTCGTTTCTGCGTTCAGTTACTTTCAAAAGAAAGTCATTGATATTCACATAAGACTGCTTATAAAATAAAGCCGATTTAGAGATTTTCATTGAAGTTGACTCCAATGGCGAAAAAGACTACTCCAGCCAGCACAGCTACCAAACCAAAAACCATCGGCTACCTGCGCGTCTCGACGGGCGACCAGGAACTGGAGAAGAACAAAGCTGACATCCTCGCTCTGGCCAACACCCACGACTTGGGCAAGGTCCATTTTGTAGAAGAGAAGGTCTCAGGTCGTGTGCCGTGGCGTAAACGCAAGATTGCCGAAGTGCTGGACTCTCTCAGCGCTAAAGACGTGGTCGTCGTCAGCGAACTCTCCCGACTCGGGCGCAGTATGTTGGAGTGTATGGAAATCCTCTCGCTGTCCACCCGCAAAGGCATCATCATCTATGCCGTCAAGGGCAACTGGAAATTGGATCATAGTATCCAGAGCAAGATTATTGCAATGGCCTTCTCAATGGCCGCAGAGATCGAGCGCGATCTGATTTCGCAACGCACGACGGAGGCTCTGCGTTACAAAAAGGCGCAAGGCATCAAACTCGGCAGACCACCGGGGCCGGGCAAAAGTAAGCTGGATGTTTATCGACCGGAAATTGAAGGGCTATTGGCGAACGGCGCGACGCAGAGATTCATCGCCGGGCGGTACAAGACTACAGAGGCCAATCTCCACCACTGGCTCAGGAAGCATGGAATAAAACGCCCCAAGGATCACGCTCTCGCTTAAATCCTATGGGACTTTAGTGACGTTTGTTGGGTTTTACCCATAGTTCGATTTCGGTCGGTAGAGCCATTCTAAGAGAGGGAAGAAGGCTGTGGCATCCGCAGACGTGGACAGAATTATTGAAGAAGCGAGGCGACTCCCGCCGGACGATAAGCGGCGACTGCGCGAGGCGTTCGACCGCGAAGAGCAGGCCAAAGTCCAGCCGAGCGACCGCGCCGTTGACCTTTCCCGTGAGCTGCGCTGGATCGAGGAGCATCGCTCAGAATACGTCGGGCAGTGGGTCGCCGTGCGCGGCGACTGGCTGCTCAGCAGCGGCCCTAACGGAAAAGAAGTTTATGATGCTGCGCGGGCGGCGGGCGACGAAAGCCCGTTCGTTACCAGGATTGAGCCGGCGGACGAGCTGCCGTTCGGAGGGTGGTAAAG
>QHXM01000117.1 GCA_003222945.1 Acidobacteriota bacterium | reverse complement strand
TTACGCCCGTTGAATTCAGATTCAACAGTTCTTCCGGTCCTGCTTTTTCCAGAAATATATCTTTAGCTTGCATGTTCGCGGGAAAACTTTATTCGGATTTGTGAGACGGGACGTGCGCGAATCTAACGGATACGAGTCTCGTGGCAAACGGGGCAAAGAGTGTGGTAGTCGCCCCAGCAAGTTTTACCTTCACGGCACACGCCGCCGTGAAGTCTGCTTTTAGTATCTTACATAAATTATGCCGTTCTTGGCTAGAATTAAGTTTCAGCGGGTCTGTTCATCCTGAAATCGACTAAGAAACGGCAGAAAGATAGACCGCGAAATACGCGAAACGACGCAAAAAGGATTAAGAGAATCATTCATACAGCCTGATATTCTCTATCAAACTTCCTTTCGCATCATGCGCGCGCATGCGCTCGGTTCGGACCTCCTTCTCTCTCCTGAACGGACAATCCCTAAATTTCACCGCGAGCCGCTTTTAAGTCGTTGATTAACTCTTTGATTGCGTCTTCCGCCCACTCGGAACGCTTCCGCGTTCTCCAGACAACGTGCGGCTCTCTTCCCTTCGAGTGATCGTTCACGATTACGAACATCTCGCCGTAAGGGTAAGGGCGACCGAGCGGCCAGCGATACTCAAGCAGGTTAAAGAGGACTATAAAGTCTGCGTCGCGCAGGTTTCGCACGGAGCTTATGCTCTGATTCTCCGCAATATACTTGTTCAGCTTCCCTGCAATCGCGTTATAGATTCGAGCGAATTGCGCGCGCGGCTCTTCAGCGCCTGATTGATAGACTTCCGATAGTATGGACTTCGCCTCTTCTTTAGCGTCAATCACAGAACTGCGTCGAACTATCAGGAAAACTCGCCGCTTATTCCTCAACTCGTTTATAGAGCCTGCGACGACATTGTCGGTCGTTTGCGCGAGAGCGAGCGCCGGACAAATTATTAGAAGGATGAAAAGTAAGATTTTTTGAGTGCGCCTCATACTATTCGTCTGAAAGGATACGTCTCGATCAAGAGCATTGTTCAAGAGGCTTGGTCAGGTCGAAGTGAGCTTTTGAATGAGCGCGAAGAGTTCATCCACGTTGATGGGCTTTGCAAGATGCGCAATGAAGCCTGCGGAAGAAGCGCGCTCACGGTCCTCCTCCATTGCGTAGCCTGAGACAGCTATCGCGGGCACATCCTTTAATCCGGGCAGGCGACGCAACTCTCTGAGAAGCTCGTAGCCGTCCATGTGCGGTATGCCTATGTCTGAGATGATGATGCTCGGTCTCTGTTCAGAGGCGAGTCTTAAAGCGTCATGCGCAGATGTTGCCGGCACGACGCTGCATCCCTTCTGCTCAAAGAGTGTGCAAAGGAGCGAGAGCGTGTCCGGCGAATCCTCGATAATCAGCACGCACTGATTGACCTCGTGTTGAACTTCATGCTGTTGCTTCTCATCAACGTGGTCCGCTATCGCGTCGAGCGGCAGCGTGAAGGTGAAGCGCGAGCCTCGACCTGCGCCTTCGGATTCGGCCTCGATGCGCCCGTTGTGAAGTCTTACGAGTGCGTCAACGATTGCTAAGCCCAGCCCCAAGCCTCCGTGACGGCGCGTGCGCGACCCGTCTGCCTGGCGAAAGCGGTCGAAGACGTGCGGCAGAAAGTCCGCAGGGATTCCTATGCCTGTGTCTTCGACCATGATGCGCGCTTCGTGTCCGGCCCTTTCGGTCCAGACCTTAACGCGCCCGCCCGCTTCCGTGAATTTGATTGCGTTCGATAGAAGATTCCAGACGATCTGTTGCAGGCGCACAGGCTCGCCCATCACTACGAGCGGCGCGTCCGTCAATTGAGCTTCCAACTCCACGCGTCGCACGGCAGCAGTAGAGCGCACGGTCTCAACGGCTGCTTCAACGGTCGCGTTAAGATCACAGGGCTGCGGATCGAAACGTAATTTTCCTGTAGCTATGCGCGAGATGTCCAGAAGATCGTCAATCAGACGCGATTGAAGGCGCGCGTTTCTTTCGATTGCGTCAAGAGCCTGCGCGACTCCGTCGCTGTCAAGATTCCCGTTGCGCAAAAGATTTATCCAGCCGAGAACGGGCGTCAAGGGCGTGCGTAGTTCGTGCGAGAGCGTCGCCAGGAAAATATCTTTCGCGCGGTTGGCTTCTTCCAACTCTTCGTTCAAATGAGATAGCTCCGCAGTTCTCTCTTCGACGCGGTGCTCAAGGTCATGATTCAGTTGTTCCAGATTTTCTCTGGCCTCCTGCTCGGCCAACATCAGGCGACGATGCTCGACGCCGCGCTTGATGGTGTGCTTCATCTCGTCAATGTCGCACGGCTTGACCAGATAATCGTAAGCCCCTTGCTGTAGCGCGGCGATTGCGGATTCGACTGATGCGAAGCCTGTGAGGACCACTGAGATCGTAAGCGGCGCGCGTCGGCGAATCTCTGCGAGGACGGAGAGACCATCGCCGCCCTCCATGTGCAGGTCCGTTAAGACAAGATCGAAGTCGAACTTTTCAAGGAGCGCGAACGCTTCCATGCCGCTCGCAGCCGTGTCAACCGTGTAGCCCTCCTGCTCAAGAATCGCGGCGGTCGTTATGCGCAGACTCTCCTCGTCATCAACCACAAGCAGGCGCGCATCCGGCGGCGGTTTGTTCCCGTTCGCCGTCTGCTCGTTTCCATTTTCCTGAACAGTTGAGAAAGGCATTGCAATTAAGCGGTCCGTTGTCAGTTGTCTGTGCTCATGAAACTTGAATCTGAAATCGAATCATTCAACTTAATAAAGCGAACAACGGACAACTGACAACTGACAATAAATTATTTCTTCTCTTCCTCTTCGAGCAGAGGAGAATCAACTATCAGCATGATAGAGAAGGTCGTGCCGCGCCTCTTCTCGCTGGAGACCTCTATGCGCCCGCCGTGTTGCCGCACGATGTCCTGCGTCACCCAAAGCCCCAACCCCGTGCCCTTCCTTCTGGTCGAATAGAAAGGCTCGAAGATGCGCGTCAGATCGTCCGGGCTTATGCCTACGCCTGAGTCGCTAATTTGAACCATGATTGACGGCTGCAAGGATTGCGTGAACTGCGAAGTCGCAACGCGGATTTCGCCTACGCCTTCAATAGCCTGCTGCGCGTTCAGCAGAAGATTTAGAAAGACCTGCCGCAATTGGTCCGCACGCGCGCGAACACGCGGCAATTGCGTATCAAGCTCGATTACAACTCGAATGCCAGTCTGCCTGAGCTTCTTCTCAAGAAGAACAAGCGTCTCTTCCAGAAGTTGATTTATATCAACCCAGCCGACTTCACCGGACCGGCGCGCAAAGCCAAGCATCTGTCGAATGATGTGCGAGACGCGCTCGGTCTCTTTGCGCGCAATCTCAAGAAAGCGCGCATTCTTCTCAGAATCCTTGCCGGTCTGCATCAGGTAGAGCGAGTTCTTGATGGCTTCTAGAGGATTGTTCACCTCATGCGCGATTGATGCAGCGAGGCGACCAACGGCAGCGAGTTTTTCAGACTCGAAGAGTTGCTGCTCCACACGTCTGCGTTCAAGCTCGCGTATCTCCGATAGATCATGAAGGATTGAGACGACAGCCGTGACCTGTCCTTTCGCGTCCAGGACTTCGCCCGCAGTTATCTCCATCGGCAACGCTTCGCCCGACTCTGGATCAATCAACTCAATCTCGGCCTGCCTGTCGGTTTCAGACGCGGAGGCTAGCGCCGAGATGAAAGACGTGAGCTTGACGGAATTGGCACGTATGGCTGATGAAGCCGAAGGCTTGAAAGCATCTTCCTGCTGGAATAGAAGTTCCGCGCGGTGATTGAAGAGCAGGAAGTTTCCGCTCGCATCGCAGACGACTACGGGGTGGCCCACGTTCTCAATAATCAAATCAAGACGGTCGCGCTCGCGCCTCGCTTCGCTTTCGGCCTGTTGCAATTTCGTGAAGTTGCGAGCCAACTCTTCGTTCGCTTCGCGCAAATCCGTTACGTCGCGGAAGATTGATACGAGGCCGAGTCGCTCGCCTCGCGCGTTCAACGCGGGCGTCGAGATTACCTCGAAGTGTATGTCTGAGCCTTCTAATGGATCGACCAGCGTGATGTCGCGCTGTATAACTTGGGAGGACGAGACCGCAGCGCTTGAAAGATAAGCGGAGAACAAAAGGTCGTTCATCTTAAGTGCGCGCCGTTTTCCCTCACCGGCATCTTTCGACCCCGAGAACAACTCTTCGGCTCGCCGGTTCTGCAACAAGATTTGATTGTCAAGGTCTGTCAACACAATCGGGTCTGCGACAGACTTCATAATGGATTCGACCCACTGCCGCTCGCGCTGCAACTTGTTTACAGTCGAGATCAGCCGCTCCTGCTGTATTGCTGATGACGCGACAATGCCTACGCGGTCCGCGAAGCGCGTCAGGAATCTGAGCGAGGCCGAATCTACCGCTTCCTTCTGCGCGCCTATGTAGAGCACGCCCAAACACGAAGCGGGCGCAAGAGACCAATGCCTTTCATCCAATCTGGGCTTTAATGAAGACTCGGCTTCACGCTTCTGCCACATCTCAGGCACGCCGAACATTGGGAGCGCAAGAATGTCCTGCTTCCACTCCATCTTTCCGAAGAGCGCGCACGACTGCTCGTCATCCTTTAATGAAATCCAGATGGGACGCCCCTCATGCACGACCCTCACGCAAGATGCGCTCGAATCAAGCGGTAGCTCGACTCTAGCTACTGCCTCACTCTCAAAGCCAAGCGTGGCGCGAATGCGCAAGATTCCTTCGCGTTCATTTATCATCGCAATCGCCGTCTGCTGGTAACCGAAACCCGCTACGATTGCTTCCAATGCAAGCAGTAATCGCTCATGCAGCTTCGTAGTGGCGAGCATCTGCGTCGTCGCCTCTGTAAAAACATCGAACAGTCGAAGACGCAAGTCAATAGCTTCCGCTTCCGGTATAGCAGGAACAACAGGCGTGGATAATTCTGCGGGAACTTGGGACATAAAAGCAGTGGGCAGTAGGCAGTAGGCAGTTAGCAGTTGGTTACTCTTTTCTACCAACTGCTAACTGCCTACTGCCTACTGTTTCACCCTCTCTCTACATCTACATTGGTGCGGCGGCGCGTCTCGTCTTCGAGTGGTTCGGCTGCGCCGGGCGTTAGAGCCGGTCGCGACACGGCTGGAGTTAAGCCGACGGCCTCGGCGTATTTCAAGTAGGTGTCAATCGAAGCCACGACGACACGAGCTTCGATTGTGATGAGATCAATACCGACGAGCGAGATGCGCACCCATGCATCAATCACGATCCCTTTGTCGAGCACGCGATCAAGCACGTCAATTAAGCTGGTACCGCCCGGCGCTCTTTCAACAGCCATCTCTTTTAGTTCCCTCTTTCCAAAGTTGGAATATCAGCACACCACGCGAGGACTCTTTTTGCGTGCGCGACCTTCAAAGCCTCATCTTCAAAAGCCATAACGCACGCGCATCTTTAGAGCTTCAACGATTGCGCCCTCTGCTCTTTTTGGTCGCAGCAGTCTCCGCAGCACCGCGCGAGCGTGAAGTTCCGCTTCTCGCCCGCCCTTTTTTAGAGGCGGTGGGCACGGTGAGTTGCCTGACCTCGTGTTCGAGTTCCGCAAGCCGCTCGCGCAACTCCACATTCTCTGCTTCGGCGCGTTCGGCGCGCGTCGTCAAATTTGTGTCGTAGCGCCACCAGTTCAAGCCAATCTGCTCTGCCTTATCAATCGAGCAGATGAGCAGGCGAATCTGCAAGGTCAGTAACTCAACATTTGCGAGCGAAACTTTGATGTCGCCCGCAATCACCAGACCTTTGTCAAGAATCCGGTCGAGCACGTCCACCAGTCCGGGCGGACGCGCCGTAATCAAACTTGATCGCTCGCTCGACAATTCTTCACCCTCACAAATCAGTAGTCAGTAGTCCGTTGTCAGTTGTTCGCTTTAAGAGCTTGAATGTTCCTTATTTAGACAGACAGCTTAACCGAAGCGAAAATAACTGACCACTGACTGCTATGTAAAGAGCGGCTTCATGCAACAAACCTTCTTGCGCAGGCCGCCACCTTAAGACTCATTTCCAATCTCAATCCGTTTCAGATCAATCGCCCCACAGGACCAAGATCAAGGTTGAGGTCTTCTTTAGCCAATCCGAACTGCGCCTTCAGTTCCTGCATCTTCTCTTCCAGTTTCATCAAAGCGAGTCCAAGCTCTTCTATCTGCTCCGGCGATAAATCGCCTCCTTCCATACGCCGTATCGCCTGTTTCTCAAGCAACCGCCG
This sequence comes from Acidobacteriota bacterium, assembly GCA_003222945.1. Classification (GTDB taxonomy): domain Bacteria; phylum Acidobacteriota; class Blastocatellia; order Pyrinomonadales; family Pyrinomonadaceae; genus QHXM01. The sequence continues at coordinate 20,325 of QHXM01000117.1, read as the reverse complement.
TATGAATTCGATCAAGGTCAGGACCAATTTGGCTAAACCCTGCTCGACCGATTCGGCATCAATGTTTATACGCGGGGGCAATGTATCGCTCGCGCGGCGGAGTTCGCGTGCGAACTCTTCTGCGTGCAGCGTGTCTATCTCCGGCTCAACCGGGAGGGGAACTTCAGGGGAAGGCTTCACAAGATTACTCCGAACCATGCTCTAACTCAAGAGCCAGCAATGGTAAAACTGTACGGCGGCCAAGCCCCACTCGTCAAGAAATGTAAATCGCGGCGGCTTGAGCGCGCACAACGAAGCGCACTGCGATAATCTTTAAGGCGCCTTCGCTCGACCAAGTGCGCCGCAGAGATGACAAGAGGCGCGGACGGTTCAACCGTAACCCGTGTCTCGCGCACAGTCTCTTCTAAAGCTTCAGCGAGCCAATCAGCGATCTCTTCGGCGCGCGTCCTCGTCACATTCTCGCCCAGGATTTCACTACGCTTCATAACCAGAAACGCCGTGCCGCTTCCCCTACGCGTCTCACCGGCTCCGATTGCCTTGCTCTCCTGTTCGTAGTGTTCGGCAATCTCTTGTCTGACAGCTTCAAGATTCCATATCACTTTCACACTCATCTCTACACATCCGCGCACGCGCTCAAGCTGCGCCTTCAAGTGATCCTGCTGTGAATCAACGTAACTCTGAAGCTGCGATTCCGTGACGACCGCGCCGAAGCGAAAAGGCAGCGGCGTCGTCTCGGAAAGTACGCGGCGCACCACCCTTTCATGCGCCAGCACGTTCTCGCGCGTGACTGTTGCCCGCTCATCATCAAACTCGCTTACAACCGCCATGATCTCTCCACACTGCATCAGGCGCGTCTTCGCCCCCGACAGCCCCGCCACAGACTCAATCATGCTATCCGTAACTTCATCGCTCAGACAGTAAGCGTAAAGATTCATAAAAACAGTACTGAGGACTGAGTACTGAGTGAAGTAGGTTTTTACTCAGTACTCAGTCCTCATCACTTCTTTCCTTGCTTGTTCAATACTTGATGCGCGGTCTCTACAGAACTCAAGAGCACGTTGAGGCCCAGAAAGATCAGGTCAATGTCTGCCACAGAGATTGTTATCTCGCCCGCTATCACAAGGCCGCGATTGAGCACATGATCGAGCGTTTCGAGCAGCGACAACTCGCTTCCTTCTTCCAATAATTCTAATTCATCAGGCATAAAGATTTTGGTCTTAGGTCTTTAAACTTTGGTCTTTGCACGTGTAATGAATCAAGCGAGACTTCCTTTACACATTCAAAGTCCAAAGCTCACCCGTTTGCGAAGTTATAAGCAGGCCAGGGGCCTGTCAGTTCAAGACGAAATCCTGCGCTCGTGTAATCTTCGGCGACTCTTTCCGCCGCAGAGCGAAACTCGTCGAAGCGGTTACGATCCACTAGAAACGCGAACTTCGCGGCCAACTCGCCGTGCTCAGTCGCTTCATCCCTGAGCACGCGCAAGTGTCTCACATCATCGCCGATCTTCGACAATTCCCGCTCAACTTTCGCGGCCACACGCTTTGTCTCTTCGCGCGCTACTGAAGCGCGCATGGTGTCAATCTTTTTTCGGATTAGATAAGACTGTCCGGGCGTCGCAGCATCAGCGCTCTCGCTCAATTCGCGCAAGGAGGGGCTGAGCGTTGCAATGTTCTCCAACAACTTCGCGCGGTCCGAGTAGATGTTCAAGCCCCATTCTTCCCGCCCGCGCAGCCGTTCAATGATTGCGCGCAATTCTGCTCCTCGCTCTGAAAGCATCTGCTCAACCCTTGCGCGCTCAAGATAAATCGTGCCGAAGCGAAGCGGGACGACGCTCGTGCGGCGACTGAAGTGCTCCACGACCTTTTCATGTCGCATGGCGCGAACGGCGGTCCACGTGGCCTCAGTCAAATGCTGCTGCAAAGCGTCCTCGCCGTAATCCGAAAGCGGCACGGGACTGACGACTGCTGCCAAGTCTTCCTGAGCTATCAACTCAAGAGCGACATCTGATTCGATTGCGCCGGGCAAAGCATCTTCAAAAACTTTTGATAGAGATTCGCGCCCGGCTATGCAATAGACATAGAAGCCCTCTGGTTTCCTTCCGCTCTTTGTCTCGCGGCTCATCTTTTTAGGCTCACGCGCGCTCATCTTTTTACTGTTTTTGTGTCCAACGTCTGCCACTGACTGAAATGCTCTCGCAGCGCTTCAACGCCCCGCACATCATTTGGCTGCTCAGGCGCAATGAATAGGTTACAGACTTTTCCGAACCTTCGACGGAAATCTTTTATCACGCTCTCCTGCGAAGCTCGTCTTGCGCGGCAAAAGTCGCAACCGGCGGCGGCATCAAGCGGCACGACGTTGTTTATTAACAGCCTGCGCATAGGAACTTTCATATGTTCGAGAGCGCGCGTCAATCTCACTGTCTCTTCTAAACTCATCTGTTCAGGAATACTGACGCCTACGAACTCGCAAGCTTCCTCGTCGGTCAACAAAGCTATAACGCGCTTGATGCTCCTGGAGAGCGCGATCAACTCTTCCGCTACGCCGCTTGAGCGCACGACCGATTGGTATTTTAGCAAGAGTCTTAGAAAGCAGCGCACCCAGGAGAGCGCAACCTCCGGCAGTTCAAGAAAACGCAATAGATGTCCGGTCGGCGCAGTGTCCAAGACAATAGTCGTGTAACTATTCTCGTCAATCAGATCGCTTATAGCACTGAGCGCCGCTATCTCGTCAATGCCGGGCGGAGCAAGCTCGACAAGCTCGCGCATTGCCTCGCGGTCAAACTGTATCTCCCAACTAGAGCCTTCAGAGAGCGACGTAAACAGTTCATCAGTCCATGCGCGATAGCGACTCTTCAATTCTTCAAATCGCGCGCTCACGTCAATCTCCATCGCGTCCAAATTCTTCAGTCCTGCAACGCTCCTTTTCAATGCTCCAATCGGCTCATCGAAGCTGTCCGAGAGAGAATGCGCCGGATCGGTTGAGAAGACAAGTATGCGCGCCTCTCGATCACGCTCAGCCAGAGCAAGTGCGGCAGCGGCGGCAGCAGTCGTTTTCCCCACGCCGCCCTTGCCGCCGAAAAGCAGAAGGCGGTAGGCAGAAGGCAGTAGGCAGTCAGCGGCGGGCTGTGACGGTGCGCCATTCTCTTTTGCCCTCCGCCTACTGCCTACTGCCTTCTGCCTACTATCTTTCGGCGCGCTTCCATTCTCCCAAATAATCTTCGCAAAGCGTCTGAGAGCTTCCAGGCCGTGAATTTCAGTGGGCTGCAAAGGGACGGGATGAAGCTTGAGCGCGCCGAACTCTTCGCTGATCTGTTTGAGCGAGGCTTTCTGACTTTCGACGCGAGCGCGGCAGTAGGGGCAATCGTCGTGCTCCTGCTCCACGCGGTTGATGATTAAATCTGTGACGGGAACGCTCTCTCGTTGAAGCAGGGCGAAGTAACGCCTGGTCTCTTCAACGCTCATGGCTTCAGGAATGGTAACGAGCGTGAACGTTGTACGCGTCTTATCGTAAAGCATCTCGCGCACGCGATTGATTCTTTCCGTCAGGTCTCGCAGGAAAAGATCAACTTCATCTTCGCGCGCACGACGCCCGCCGCGAGCAAACTGCGCGATGATGTAGCGGTGTTTCTCTTCCATGCGGTCGAGCGCCGCGACCATGCGCGAAAAAAGTTCAGGCAGTTGCAGCAGGCGCGAGGTGTGGCCCGAAGGTGCTGTGTCAATGACTATGTGCGCGTAAGCGTCAGCGCGGTCAAGCTCGCTCAACTCAAAGAGCGCCATCACCTCGTCCATTCCGGGCAGCGAGAGATTCAATAGCTCGTTGATGTCGTTCTCATCGAGAAGCGTGCCGCGATCCGCTATCTCCGCGAGCGTCGCGTGATGCTCGCTCTTGAACTTCTCGAACGCTGCCGTCGCGTCCATCTCGTAAGCTAAGAGACGAGCGCGCCCTTTATGCGCCACTTCGAGAAGACGGTCGCCAATCTTTACTTCTAAACTGTCGGAGAGAGAATGCGCGGGGTCTGTTGAAAATAGAAGTATCTGCTTGTCGCCCTCAGCGTGATCCAGCAGATGAAGTGCTGTTGATGCTGCGGCTGTTGTCTTTCCTACGCCGCCCTTGCCACCAAAAAGCATTAGGCAGTTGGCAGTAGGCAGTTGGCAGTCGGTTGCATCTTGTTTACTGCCTACTGCCTTCTGCTTTCTGCCTTCAGTTTTCTGCCTACTGCCTACCGCCTGCTGCCTACTGTCTTTCACTTCTCCCGGAATCCGCCCTCTTCATCGCCACCCGATTCTATGATGATTGACGAAGAGTCTGCGGTGTGGACTTGGTTCAGCATCTCGAACTGCCGCTCTTTGATCGCGCGCAGTCGAGCGAATAGCTCAGCCTCGCGCTCCTTGTAATCCTCTTCGGAAATCTCGTCCAATTCAAGGCGCATCTGCAATTCAAGGAGTTGTTCCTTTATGAACTGGTCGTCGTTCAACTCCTTGTCAGCGATCTTTTGAATCTGGTTCAAGATGAACTTGAAGCCGTTGACGGGCGCGAGCAGCAGGTCGTCAATCAAAAACATTCTCTTCACTCTACCTTGCTATGGCTTCGGTCGTACCTTCGCCGCGCTCAAGCTTCAGACGTATGTGAACGAAGTTATAAGGCGGCCAGGGGCCTGTGTACTTGAACGAGAGCTTGCCTTCGTACTTTGCAGCAACCTCTTTCACCTTCTGGTCAAACTCCGCCTCGCGCTCGCGCTCAATCAGAAACGCCGCGTTCATAATCATCCTGTCGCCTATGGGCTTGTTCGCGCGCGAAGCGACGGCAGTATCTCGCAGGACAGAATAGACCTCGCGTATGTACGCGTCGGCCTGGTCCGTGAGCGCAGTTTCCACGAGTCGGCCAAGCTGCATACGAGCGAAATAGGTTGAACCCGTGGTGCGCGAAGTTATCTGCTCTTTCAGATGACGAATCTCTTCATTCTCCTGCTCAAGCTCTGCTATGACGCGATCTCTGTCCCAGTTGACTTTCAACCCGAACTCAACCTTGCCTTCCATTTTAGCCAGCACGTCGCGCAGCGCGTCGTATGTGCCGCGCATCAACTCAATGATGTCCTCTTCCGTGCGAAAGAGCGCGCCGAAGGCCATAGGCAGGACCGTAAACTCGCGCATGACGGTTTCGTTCACCTGCTCGTGCGCAAAGACGTTTTCGCGCGTGGGGTCATAGACGACTATGGGCGTGTTTGAGACGACTGCGGCCAGCCCCTTGTGGTGGACCGTATAGACTTCATCGCCGCGCCCGCCTATCCCCATAGGACCGAAAGAGCGCGGCTCTGCCGCCTCAATGATGCAATAGACGTACTTGCCTTCTGCGGCAGCGTCGGCGTGCGATGGTTCGGCTTCGGGGGAAATCTGCTTTTCGGTAATCATATCTAAAATTCGCTCTTATGTTGGAGGAGGATTCAAGCAATCGGGAAGTTACAGAACGCAGCTTACATAATAAGTTGTAGCGTGCTTTTTAAGCAATAGTGATTTTTGCTAGCGACTCGTGCGGCCTGCTTATGCAAAGTCCTCAACTTGTGGCTGCTGGCTTCAACTCTCCTTCACCTGGCGATGCTACAAGCAAAGGCTCAGACTTCCTCACAGCCCGTATCAGGCCGTCCAAATCCTCCGGCACAGTTTCGACTCTGGCCGAGAGCACGCGAAGGATTCTCTTCGGCAGGAACTTTGGAGCGAGGCCGACTATAGCTTCCGCCAATTCAACAACGTCGCCTCCGCCGCGCCAGTTCTCGCGCACCACGTCCGCATTCGTGTGACGAATAAGGCGCAGTAGAGCGAGCGAAATCAGGTAAGCGTCGTCAACCTGCCCCACGAACGGAATCATGTCCGGGATGAAATCAAACGGCATCGCGGCATAGAGAATCGCGCCAGCAAAGAGGGCTTTGTCCGCAGCAGGAACGCGCCTATCAGTCATCAACCGCCCGCAGAGCGCGACCAGGTTGGGCAGGAACATCATAAGATTCTTCATCCGCCGCTTCAATTTAAGCTTTGCCATCTTTTATTCACCAATAGCCAGTAGTCAGTTGTCCGTTATCAGCTGTCGGTGAACAGTATTTAGCATGGGGCTGGCAGTCGTCAATAACTTGTTCTCTCCATCCCTCGTCGGTTAGACTCCGCAGACATAAAAACTTTCTGGCCGAAATCAACAATTGACAATGTACAACTGACTACTGACAACTTTTTATGAACATACTCGAACGCTTACGCCAGCGCGCCGCCGCAGACCCGCAACACATAGTCCTCCCGGAAGGCGATGACCCGCGCACCGTTGTGGCCGCTTCGATGTGTGCTCGACAAAAAATCGCTCGCGTCACGCTGCTCGGAAGCGAAGAGAAGATTCGCGCGACTGCCGGGAGCGCAGGCGCAGACCTCGGAGGCGTCGAAGTGATAGACCATCGAAAGGCTTCGGACTTTGAGAAGATGGCGGATGTTTATCACGAGTTGCGCCGCGCAAAAGGGATGATGCCGGACGAGGCTCGCATCGCAATTCAAGACCCGCTCTATTACGGAAACCTTATGGTCCGCATGGGCCGCGCTGACGGATCGGTCGCGGGCGCCACGAACACGACGGCGCATACTGTTCGCGCAGCGCTTCATTGCATAGGCGTGCGCGCTGGATTCAAGATGGTCTCAAGCTTCTTCGTCATGGCGCTTCGTGATGAAAAGTTCGGGGCTGACGGCGCGTTGATTTATGCGGATTGCGGCGTTGTGATAGAGCCTTCTGCAACTGAGCTTGCTGAGATCGCAATCGCTTCCGCCGAATCCTGCCGCGCACTCCTGGATGCGACGCCGCGCGTTGCCATGCTCTCGTTCTCGACGAAAGGCAGCGCGAAGCATAAGCTCGTCGATAAAGTTGTAGAGGCTACCAGGACGGTTCGCGCTCGCGCGCCCGAGCTTGAGATTGACGGAGAGTTGCAGGCGGACGCCGCGCTTTTGCCGTCGGTTGCGCAGTCGAAAGCTCCTGGTTCGCCCGTAGCGGGTCGCGCAAACGTTCTAATCTTCCCGGACCTTCAGGCCGGAAACATAGCTTATAAACTGACCGAAAGACTCGCGGGCGCAACCGCAATCGGTCCCATTCTTCAAGGCTTAGACAAACCCGCCAACGACCTCTCGCGCGGCTGCAAAGCTGAGGACATCGTTGACGCCGTTGCGATTACAGCAGTTCAGGCGCAGGCGCGGAAACAAAATTGAATGTCAGTACCACCTGCGGTAGCGGGTGGGTGATGGTTGCACTAGACCCACCCGCTACCGCAGGTGGTACTGACAAAAAGCTTGCACTTAATTGTCAACTGCGTAATTCAAAACTCAAAATTTACAATTCAAAGTTTCTTTCGGGCAACTTCTGGAACACTCCAAAGGCATCAAACATGAGCCTAGCAAATTATTTCCCCTTTTCATGGAGGTTCAAAAATGCTTTTGCGCCGTCTCGCTTTATTCTTCGCACTTTTAGCACTTTCTGCAACAGCGACCAGACTCGAAGCACAATCCGGGCGACAGCCCGCCCCGCAAAAATCACCTGAGCAGCGAGAAGATCAGGAGCGCGTCAAAGTCTTCACTGAAGAGGTTCGTCTTCCCGTCGTAGCCTTTGATGATTACGGGCACTTCGACCCGACGCTTGAGATGAAGGACGTTATGGTGCTCGAAGATGGCGTGCAGCAGCAGATACGAAGCATCCGCCATATCCCGGCGAGCGTTCTGATTATGCTTGATCTCGATAACCAGATAACGCTTGTGAAGAACACGAACACAACGCGCGATCTTGCAATGCGCGTCATCTCAAACCTGCATCGCGGCGACGAGGTTGCTCTGCTTCAGTTTGCAAACGGAGTGAAAGTTTTGCAGGACTGGACGACTTCCACCGAAGGCATTCCGCAGATTCTCAAGACGAAACTTCTTGCAGGAAAACGCGGGCGTCTGTCAGAGGCTATGGTCGCGGCTGCGAAGATGTTGGCCGATAAACCTGCTGGCAGTCGCCACGTCGTCATCATAACGGACGGCATAGAAACGCCCGGCGGAAAGGTTGCATATAACGAGGCCGTCAAACAGTTGGTCGCGGCGCAGGCAACGGTCCACATCATCAGCTACACTGCAATGATTCGTGATGCAATCGCAGGGCGCAATAAGAAAGGACCTGTGCAGGGCGGCGACGGCGTGCAAAGGACTTCGACGGTTGGAGCGCCGAACCCTGACCCCACGATGACTGATGATCTGCTTGCGCAAGCAGACATGGTTGCACACGACATAGGCGCACAGTACGTCATCACCTACAGGCCAACGCGCCCGCTCGCATCCGCAAAAGCTGGCGAGTACCGCCGCATAGAGATCGCACCGCGCAGAACAGGACTGACCTTACGAGCAAGGCGCGGATACATTGCGAAATGAAAAATTAAAAATGCAAAATGCAAAAGGGAAGACGAAAGATGCGCTCTCGGTCTTCCCTTTTACCTTTTTCCTTATGACGCCAGCGCGACCGCTTCAGTTCCGATCAGACTCAAGATAGGCGGGCGTGTCATCATTCTGTCCTGACTCTTTATTATCGAGATGCGGCGCAACTCGTCCCAGTCTTCGCGCGGGACGCTATGGAAGGCTTCTACAACGCGCGGGTCGAATTGACGGCCTGACCATTTGTCCAACTCTTCTGCCGCAGCTTCGTAAGAACGGCCCCTGCGATAGACTCGGTCGCTTATCATAGCGTCGAAGGCGTCCGCCACGGCGAAGATGCGCGCGTTCAGATCAATCTCTTCGCCTCGCAAGCCCATAGGATAACCAGAGCCGTCCCACTTCTCATGATGCTGCGCAACGACGCGCGACGCACCTCTTAAAAATTCTATATCGCGCAAAATCTGTTGACCGTGCTGCGGGTGCTCGCGCATACGCATCCACTCTTCTTCGTTGAGCTTCGCAGGTTTTCTGAGGATTGCGTCGGGCACGCCAATCTTTCCTATGTCGTGTAGAAGCGAGCCGAATTCAAGAGACTTCAACTGCTCTTTGCTCAATCCGAGTTCGCGTCCAAGGCGTAGGCTGAAAGTTACGACGCGTTCCGAATGGCCGTGAGTTTCGGCATCGCGCGTCTCAAGCGCAGCCGTTAAAGCTTTAAGAGTTGAGCGATAAGCGTCTTCGAGCGAGACCAGTGCTTGATCGAGTTCTACGGTGCGCTGCGCTACAAGTTCCTCAAGATGACTCTCGTAACGATGCTTTGCCTCGCGCAACTCATAATGCTCGACCGCGCGCCTTACCGAAGCTTCGACCTGCCTTAGGTCAAAGGGCTTCATAACGTAATCAAACGCGCCCACGCGCAGAGCTTCAACCGCGCTCTCGATGGTCTGCATCCCGCTAATCATCACGACAATGGTTTCAGGCGAGTGCGCGACGACGTGCGGAATCATCTCAAGACCGCTCATGCCGCCCATTGTTATGTCGCTTACGATGAGTTGGAATTTTGTTTCTTGAAGAAGTGCGAGCGCGTCCTCAGCCGAAGCCGCAGACTGGCAATTGTACTCAAAGCGCAACAGGTCGCACAGCATCTCTCTGATATCCGGCTCGTCATCAACGATCAGGACACGCACTTTCTGGCCGCTTGCTTCTGGCATATCTTCGCTCCAAATTATTTTGGGATACATTGAGGCCGCTCAACCGGACCAGCGCCCGTGCCTCTAAAACTAAAGTAAGGAAGCCTAAACGTGGAAGAACTTCGTGGAAGCGGCGCTCTCTGAGGCACGCTAAAAAAAGCGCCGCCCTAAGGCACAATTATTCTACAATCATCGCCCTTTCGTTGGCAATAATCATTTTTGTGAAGGCGTTTAACAGTCAGAAAGACTAAGCGCGGTTGACGGGGCGCGCGACGAGTTACTATGATGATTTGGCTTAAGCCGGAGTGGCGGAATGGCAGACGCGCGTGACTCAAAATCACGTATCCGTAAGGGTGTGTGGGTTCAAGTCCCTCCTCCGGTACTCAATCTTCATCCTTCATGACTTAACATGAGTCCTGAATAACGCACCAGACTCGCCATAGAGTTTGCAGACATAGAATTGAAATTCGACAGATAGAGGAGACCTTTAATCGGTCTCCTCTATGATCGTCTCTTCCGTGACGCTGGTTATCTCCGGTTTCTTCTCTTCCGTGCCCTTCTCAACTACCCTGTCCGTATGAGTCTCGGATGTGCCTTCGTCGGTTTCGGTTGTGGTGTGTTCGTGTTCTTCTATTCTTTCTTCAGTCATAGCATCTCCTTTCGAGTGAATATATCAGAATACAGAGTGAGCAACGAAGCGATTTGAAGGTCTCTTTAAGCAGACTTCAAAAGGTCCTGTATTCATTTACTAAATGTCCAGGTATATGCGTGCCCGGCCTTATCCCTACCGCTTCCACTTATTCTTTTGCCGTCCACTGAAAGAGAGCCACTATCTGTTCCCAGAATCCAATCGGGGCCTTCTGACGCAGCTTGAATCACGCGGCTTTCCTGGAATGAAATCTGGCGCGTGTCAAAGTTTATGTGACCGCTGACGGCCACTATCGCTCCCTTGCTGTTTTTTAAGATGCCTGAGAACGAATCGCCGTCCTGACTATTGATGAATAGAATGCCGTCTCGATTAGCAAACGTTCCTGTCCAAGTTCCTGTAATATCTATTTTCTTCACTGGCGAAGGCGTGCTTTTCGGAGTAGGCGTGCTCTGCGGCGTGGCGCTTGCAGTAGCGCTTGCTGAAGGTGCGGGAGTTGCACTATTTACATTTTCTGCACCATTCATATTCTCATTGCCGGATTGTTTGGCCGCTGAATTGTTACTGCCAAACCACCTGCTCCAACCGAATCCAATCACCAGTCCGCCTATGATTGCAAGAGATACCAGTATGCTTACAATCAGCCAACCTTTACTGCTTCGCTTCTTTGAAGAACTCTGTTTTACCTCTGGTATAAATGTCGGTTGAGAAGATAATGAGGAAATAGTATCGCTTGTCTTAGAGGCTGCATTCGACATTTTTATCGTCGGATGTTCGCTACCATAAGGCTGTGAATAAGGCTGCGCCGTTTGAGGATCATAAGGTGCGGACAGAACTGAGCCGTCAACTAAACAGAAAGCCAGCGTGTCATCTGGATATGTTCTATTGCAGGCCGGACAACTTTTCATAAACTTAAATCTATATCTGTTTCCAAAAGATGTCGTGTAGCTCAGGTATTTTGTATCGTGAGGCTAACGAGAAAAATCTCATTGGCAGACAGTTTAACTACCGAAGCGCGCGGACTAAATTATTATTTGAATTTCAGAATGTCAATGAATTTGTGATCTCTACATACACCTGCAAGGCATTCTCCTGACCCCTCCGACAGGCATGAACATGCTCCCGTTCCAGCGGTACTGCGTAATCTCGTCGTGGTCGCAGGCTGTTCCCTTCTCAATAACGCGCTCAACGTTGAGCATACCGTCGTCAATGTGTATGTAATGGTCTAGCTCGCACGAGACAGAGTGAGCTAGTTGAAAAGTCGCAAGCAACGCGGCCTGCCCGTTTCGCAAAGTGTAAACGCGCGCTTCAGTCGTCTGCGGAGCGTAGAGGTTGCCGTAGCTGAAGACGAAAGCGACTTCATCTTTGTGGTCGCCCGTCAGATCGCCAAAATATGGACCGTCAACCATTGCAAAGCGCCATTGAACGCCTGTAGAGATCGTCTCGGCGTAGAAGCCGTCAATGAGCTTGTAGTATTTATTGTTCAGAGGAAACGTGTAGTTCCTGAAATCAATCTGGTGAATGTCAATAATTGGCGGGTCGGTCGCCGTTGATGCGCGTGCGGCTGATGCGCGGCGTACCCTTGATGCACGACGCCCGTTGCGCGATTGCGCCGATCCGTCGGCAGCACACAACAGAAGCAACACGATAGTTATGATGAATCGTTTCAATCCCCACAAGCTCCTTTTTCTAACGGACTGTGATTTTATATCTGATATTGATAAGCTAATTCAGCAGACTTTACAAGGAAAGGGACGCGGCCTGAGAGCAATTGGCGGAGCATAGTAACAGAACGCTTTTGCCGCGTAACAAAATTATCGCGGCGATTTTGCCGTTTAATACAAAGTTCGACGGCTACATTCGCATGTGAGTCTCCGAATTACGGAAGAAATAGTCATCAATTGCCGTCTAATAAACAAGGAGGGCGTCATTGGTATTAAATCAATGGCGGAGCACACCAATGAGATTAGTCGCTACCGCAGCCGTACTTTGCGTCTTGTTACTTAGCGTCGGACTTGCCCAGGTCAACCCAACATCTTCTCTTCAGCCCACAGCACTCGAAGTATTTGCAGGGCAGCCCACTTGCACGGGTCACGTGGTCCAAGGAGGTCGGACACATCGAAAGCCCTGAAGTTAGCGTGGTTATCACAGCGCTGGTTGTTGAAGATGCAGCGCACGCTCCCGGTCGAATGCGTGGGGTTTGATTCGATCTTTTCAACAAGAACGCAACAGATCAGGTTTACCTTGACTTCGCCAGGCTTGGACCAGTCAAGAAGGCTCTGGATGAGATTGAGAGTGAGATAAAGGCTTTTCAGAAAGAGCGAGAAGAGGGAACAAACCGTTGTCGCGGCGCGGCTGAATTCTGGCATCCCGACCAGAGGATACACACTCTCAACGCCGCGTATTGCATTGCACCTGATTGGTCAGGACTGTCACTGTCTGCCTACAAAGCGCAAGGATTCGTGTTCCCTGGTCATAGGCCATCTGAGTTAGCTGCAGCGATTGGCCGCGCGATGGACGAGCTAGAACGGCGCTAGCTGGATACGGAGCGCCGAGGTGTAGGCCGCCGAGCGAATCGTTGGACGCCCTGCGGCGGGAGAGTGTTTCTCAACTTGATTGGTGCGGCAGCAGCGTGCTTTGATTCGCGCCGCCGCGTCAACTCAACCGTTAGACCGCTCACTAAGTCAATCTGAAATAGAAGAAATAAGAGTTCCTGTGCCACAAACAAGATAAAGGAAACTATAAACAGAACCTTATTCATCTCAGACAAAGCTTAGAGCACAATAGATAAAACCTCATCTGTCACAAATAGAATTAAGGAAGCTACAAACAAAGCTTTGTTTGCTCTGTGCAAAGTTAAGAAATGGAGAAGAAAGCCAATAAAAATAGCGGGTTTAAGCGACTTGCAATTGAATGTAGCCGGAAACTGTGCGCTCCATGTCAGTACCACCTGCTCTCGTAGGTAGTACTGACCCGTATGCTTTCACCCAATTGCAATCTGCTATAGTTCTTTTCAATAGCACTGACTTAGATTACCTCCCAAACTGCTTGACTTCCATTTTGCCTTACTGCATATTTGCGCGGTCAACCTCGCTCTCTTTTAGAATGCTGCAAGAGTTTCTGCACCTGCTCCCTCCTAGGAGAAAGACACAAGTGTCGGAGCGCTTGTCTCCGACACCATCAAGCTGGAAAAAGATAGTCTAATCTCTTTGTGACGCGTGCCCGGATACGGTCGCATGAACACCACTATGGAAGGAGAAGAATGAAAAATAATCCCCCGACCTACACCCGATTAGTTATAGGGTTTAGCATCATCGCGCTCGTAAGCATAATGGCCTCGCTCCCACACGCTCAACAGCGTAAACAGAACTTCAATCTCGTTAACAAATCAGGCTTGGCTAAGTTTGATTCTAGACTAACTCAAGCGGTCCGCCCCTGCGCACGCGAAGACCTAACAATCAAAAAAGGTCAATCCGACCAAGCCATGGGCGGTAGAATATCGTTACGATTTGTGATCAAGAACGTATCATCGTCGCCTTGTAACCTGCAGGGTTATCCATCCCTTGTGTTGCTCAATAAGACCGGGAAGGCTGTGAAGCGCGCGACGAAAGATAACGGAGGTGATTCAGCCGCGTCCGTTACGCTCGAACCGGGCAAGATGGGCTGGTTCGAACTGGATTACATGGAGTACGAGGGCGGCACGTTTAAGTCCTGCTTTAGAGCCGCCCGTGTCCGAATTACTCTTCTAGATGTAACTCGCCCGTTCGTGTTGCGAGGCAATCTGGCAACATGTGCGAAGAACGAGTTTAGTGTTACGGCTATTCAAGCGGGCGCGCCGCAGTAACCTTACCTTACCTTAGGACTTGATTACGCACTCGCGTCAATCGCAGGCCACTTTGTAGTCCAGAGGATTATCCCGCGCTTGAGTTGCTGAATAGAGCAGGGCTTGATCCAATAAAAAAGATGGACGATTGTTAGATCAACGAGGAATCCGCAATCGTCCATCATTTGCTATTTAGAGAGAATTTAGTTTGAGAGTACGGGCATCATGAAGTCATGCTGAGACAGCGCTCGTCTTCTCTCTCTTCTCCATCGGAACGTAATCACGTTCATCTGCGCCTAGATAAATCTGGCGCGGGCGCGCGATCTTCTGTTCGGGGTCAAGCAACATCTCCTGCCACTGCGCTATCCAGCCAGACGCGCGCGGGATTGCGAAGAGGACCGGAAACATCTCCACAGGAAAGCGCATGGCTTTATAGATAATCCCTGAATAGAAATCAACGTTAGGATAGAGCTTGCGCTTGACGAAGTATTCATCTTCGAGCGCGATGCGTTCCAGTTCAAGAGCGATGTCAAGCATAGGGTCTTTGCCCGTTACCTCGAAGACTTCGTAGGCTACCTTTTTGATGATGGTCGCGCGCGGGTCGTAGTTCTTATAGACGCGGTGGCCGAAGCCCATCAGACGAAACTCTCCCTCTTTGACGCGCTTGATGTATTCAGGCACGCGCTGAATCGAGCCTATCTCGCGCAGCATTCTTAAGACCGCCTCGTTAGCGCCGCCGTGCAGCGGTCCGTAGAGCGCAGCCGCCGCGCCAGCAATCGCAGAGTATGGGTCTGTTTGCGCGCTTCCGATGCTGCGCATGGCGTTGGTCGAGCAGTTCTGCTCGTGGTCCGCATGAAGTATGAAGAGGACGTTGAGAGCGCGTTCAAGCACAGGGTTTGGTTCGTACTTGACCTCTGTCGTCTTGAACATCATGTTTAGGAAGTTGCCTTCGTAAGAGAGATCGTTGTCCGGGTAAGCGTAGGGCAAGCCTTTACGATGACGATATGAGAAGGCAGCGATGGTCGCCACTTTCGCAAGCAGACGATAAATCTGTTTCTTGCGACACTCTTCATCGAAGATGTCTTTGGCTTCCGGGTAGAAGGTAGAGAGAGCGCCGATTGTTCCTATCAACATGCCCATAGGGTGCGCGTCGTAGTTAAATCCGTCCATAACCATCTTGATGCTCTCGTGCAGGAAGGTGTGGTGCGTGATGTCCCACTTCCAATCTTTCAGTTGCCCCTCATTCGGGAGTTCTCCGTGAAGAAGTAGATAGGCGACTTCCAGGTAGGTGCTCTGCTCTGCGAGTTGTTCAATCGGGTAGCCGCGATAGCGAAGGATGCCAAGATCACCATCTATGAACGTTATGCGGCTCTTGCACGAGGCAGTGTTCATGAACGCAGGGTCGTATGTCATTAACCCGAAGTCGTCGTCCGAAACCTTTATCTTGCGCAGGTCCATCGCGCGAATAGTTCCGTCTTCGATTGCGACCTCGTACTCTTTGCCCGTGCGATTGTCTGTGATGGTTAAACTGTTTGCGCCCATTTTTTCCTCCACACGCTTTGGCGGCGTGAAATCAGAAAGCCGTTCTCTTTTCAACCGCGCGCCCGTTTACTTCTTAGCCGATTGAAGCGCCTCAAGGTCCGAGCGCAGACGCGGCAGCGCTGGGTTATTCGGACTAACGCCTTCGAGTTTAGCGAGCGCCTGCTTAGCCTCATCCGCACTCCCTTTCTTGATTAGAGCGACCGTTAGGTTCTGAAGAGTCTGCACATGGTTCGGGTCAATTGCAAGCGAGGCGCGATACTCTTTGATTGCGCGATCTACGTCGGGCGGATTGCGGAAGAAGAAAGTCAACCCAAGATCAGTGCGAACGTTCACGTCATCGGGCTTAACTTTCAGAGCAGAGGTGTACCACTTCTCTGCTTCTTCATAACGATTAGCATCGAAGTTCACGTTGCCTAGCTGTAGGATTGCCTCGTAGTTATTAGGCTGCAACTTATTTGCTCTTTGTAAGAACTCAATGGCTTCGTCAAAGCGTTGAACCTGATATGCGTAGTCTGCTGCCTTCATCTGAGCTGCGAAATTGTTGGTGTCAGTCTTAGCCTGACTAATCGCTTCCTGCGCAGCTTGCGGGTCAGGCCCTGATTGCGCACCTGCCTGCGCGACTGGCGGATGATCGGGCGGTAACGCTTGACTCTGTGCGACGGCAGAAACGCTTCCGTTCTGTCCACGCTGATTGATGCTATTGGCAAACATGAAGCCGATGATGAGGCCGAGCAGAAGACCAATTATGCCGAAGAGGATGTTATCCTTATTCATAAGAGCCGTAGAGAAGCGGGTCAGTACCACCTGCGGTAGCTGGTGGTCTTGTCAACCCAACCCACCCGCTACCGCAGGTGGTACTGACTAAAAACACGCTTTACTTATCCGCTGCTATCGCGCCGCTCTTTTCAGCGAGCGCGGCCTGCGCTGCTGCAAGGCGCGCTACGGGCACGCGGAAGGGCGAGCAACTGATGTAGTCCAATCCTATCTCGTGACAGAAGGCTATGGACTGAGGCTCGCCGCCGTGCTCGCCGCAGATGCCTACCTTCAGATCAGGTTTGACGCTTCGTCCGAGCGTCGTTCCCGTCTTAACAAGCTGTCCTACGCCGTCACGGTCCAGAACCTGAAACGGATCGTCAGGCAGAATCTTGTCCTCGACATACTTCGATAGAAAGCGACCAGAATCGTCTCGGCTCAGACCAAACGTCGTCTGCGTTAGATCGTTCGTGCCGAAGGAGAAGAAATCTGCGTACTCGGCAATCTTGTCTGCGGTCAGGGCTGCGCGCGGCAACTCGATCATCGTGCCGACGGTGTAATCAATCGTCATCCCATGCTCGCCCATCACCTGTTTCGCAACTTCGTGAATCAGCTTCGATTGATGATGAAGTTCTTCGGCAACAGAGACGAGCGGGACCATAATTTCGGGTCGAACGTCGCTGCCCTCGCCCTTCACCTGACAGGTCGCCTCGAAGATTGCGCGCACCTGCATACGCGTCACCTCCGGGTAGATTAGACCTAGACGACAGCCGCGATGTCCGAGCATAGGATTGTTCTCGCGTATGCGCTCGACCTGATGAAGCAGACGCCGTTTTTCATCAATCTGATCCAGCAGCCTATCCATCTCCTGAATCGTGTTGGCGCGCGGCAACGCCATCTTCAGGTCGGATAGCTCGTTCATCAACTCTTCTATGTTTGGCAGGAACTCGTGCAGCGGCGGATCAAGAAGACGGATGGTGACGGGCAGCCCGCGCATCGCCTGAAAGATTCCGGTGAAATCTTTCTGTTGTAGAGGGAGAAGTTTTTCCAGGGCCTTCTCGCGTGCGCCAACGCCATCGGCCAGAATCATCTCGCGCATAGCCGCTAATCTTCCTTCGCCGAAGAACATGTGCTCTGTACGGCAAAGCCCAATACCTTCAGCGCCGAACTCGCGCGCAACCTTCGAGTCGTTAGGCGTGTCTGCGTTTGCGCGCACACGAAGGCGTCTGAAATCATCAGCCCAACTCATCAACTCTTTAAAGTCAGGGCCGAGAGTCGGCTGGACCGTCGGCACTTGGCCTAAAAAGACGCGCCCCGTAGAACCGTCAACCGTTATCCATTCGCCTTTGGTAACAATCGTGCCGTTGACGCTCGCCTGCTGTTGGCCGTAATCAACATTGAGCATGTTCGCACCGCACACGCACGACTTACCCATGCCGCGCGCTACGACTGCCGCGTGGCTCGTCATCCCGCCGCGCGCGGTCACGATTGCCTGAGCCGCGACCATGCCGTGAAAATCGTCCGGGCTTGTCTCCTGCCGGACCAGAATAACCTTAGCTCCATCGCGCGCCATCTCTTCCGCTTCATCTGGATCGAAGACGACCTGGCCTTGTGCAGCGCCCGGACTTGCCGGAAGTCCCGTTGCAAGTACTACTGTTTGAGCCTTCGGGTCAACAGTCGGGTGAAGTAGTTGGTCAAGTTGTTCAGGTGTCACGCGGCGAACGGCAGTTGCGCGATCAATCAAACCTTCATGATACATGTCAACCGCAATGCGAACGGCAGCCGCGCCCGTTCGCTTGGCCGTGCGAGTCTGTAGCATCCATAGATGCCCGCGCTCGATTGTGAACTCAACGTCCTGCATGTCTCGGTAGTGGCGCTCCAAGAGTTGAGCGATTGAAGCGAACTGGTCATAGACTTCCGGCAACTCTTCGCGCATCTGGCTAATCGGATTCGGCGTGCGAATGCCAGCGACCACGTCTTCGCCCTGAGCGTTCAAGAGATACTCGCCGTAGAGAGCCTTCTGGCCTGTCGAAGGGTTGCGCGTGAAAGCCACGCCCGTGCCGCTCGTCGCGCCCATGTTGCCGAAGACCATGACCTGAACGTTGACGGCTGTGCCGAGCGTGTCCGCTATGCGATTGACGCGGCGGTAATCAACTGCGCGTCGTCCCATCCATGAGTTGAAGACTGCGGCGATTGCAACGCGCAACTGCTCGTAAGGGTCTTCCGGGATTGTGTTGCCGCGCTGCTCCGCTATGATGATCTGCTTTTCGGCTGCGATGATATCGCGCAGTTGTTCTGGCTTGAGGTCCGTGTCGCGCCCGCCATCGGTCTGTGCCTTGAAGCGGTCCATGACGCGCTCAAACTTTTCGTGTGCGACGCCAATAACAATCTCTCCGAAGAGAGAAGCGAAGCGGCGGTAAGCGTCCAATGCAAAGCGCAGGTCGTTTGTCTGCTTGGCTAGACCTTGCACGGTCGTGTCGTTCAATCCTAAATTCAACACGGTGTCCATCATGCCGGGCATTGAGAGCGCTGCGCCTGAGCGGACCGAAACGAGCAGAGGGTTGTCTGCGCTTCCGAAACCTTTGCCCGTCGTCTCTTCCAGTTTGCGCAAGCCTTCGACGACCTGCTCCCACATTCCTTCCGGGAACTGTTTGTTGTTAGCGTAGAAAGCGTTGCAGGCTTCAGTTGTTACAACGAAACCCGGTGGCACAGGCAAACCTGCGCGCGTCATCTCGGCAAGGCCAGCGCCTTTGCCGCCCAGAAGTTCCTTGTCGTCGCCGCTACCTTCCTCGAAAAGATAGACCCATTTGTGATCCTGATTCTGTTCTTGACTCATAGATTAATCCTTTAAGATGAGTTGTTGACCCCGTGTTCGCTTGGCGGCAATAGTCTATATTAAATCTTGGAACATCCCCTAAAGTCGCTGGAAAGAAGTCCAAACCATTTTGCCCATACGGGTGAGTTTAAGTATTCGGCTGGAAAGTGAATGCTATTAGATGTTTTGTTAAGCCAATGACGCACTTGAGAATTTTTTTATCTCTGCTATTCGTCTGCTCTCTTGCCAGCCTTGATGCATATGGCGGCACGGCGCAGCACGCATTAAGAGAGCGCGAGATAAAGAAGGGCGCGAATATAATTGCGAAGCTGCGTCGCATTGAGCAACTGACGGAAGTTGCGCCGGATTTCGAGAGCTATAAGGAATTGATCGCTAAACTCTACCCCGATCTATTCATCGAAGCGGCTGACTTGCGCGAGGGCGATCTTAAAACTGACCTGACCACAGCCGTCTTTCTCTACGATGAAGCTCTACAAAAATTTCACGATTCAGACAGAGCAGAACTTAATTGCAAAGATGAGATGCGCGCCGTTTATGCAAAGCTCTGCGCTAGCCCTCAGAACAACACTACGCCAAAAATGCTATGGGCCAGGGCGCGGCTGCACACGCGTTGGGCTGTTGCCGTAGTTGATTACAACCTTGGGATAAGAGATGCCGCTACCACTCAGACGATTGACGAGATGGAGCGGGAACGCGCACGCGATCTCGCATTGGCGGAAAAAGCTGTTGAGACGCTCAAAGCTTTAGAACAGGAGGTCTGCGCCTACTCATCTCTCAGAGAGTTTGAAGAGAAGAAAGCGCTTGCCACAGTTCCTTTTGAACGATTATCTAAAGACGTTGAGGACGCGCTTCTGAAAGTTGACCTTATCCTGAATGATCTGCCGAGAAGCCCGCTCTTCTACTCTCTTTATCACGCGCGAAACTCTTACTGCGACGGGCTGTTCTGGTGGCAGAAGAGTTATCGTCAAAAAGAGATGGTCGTCAACGTCAACCATTTCAACAGACCTGACGAACTGAAGACTTTGAATCTCGACGCAAGCACTGTGAACTACACTATTGCAATCAACTGGCGCAATGCTATCAATCACACACGTCAGGCCGTGAGCATCATAGAAGCC
>QHXM01000116.1 GCA_003222945.1 Acidobacteriota bacterium | reverse complement strand
CGCGGCTGGCGACAACGCGCGCCAGACTTTCGACTTTCGCGCAGTTGCTTCTATCAAAGACGGCAAGCAGCGCGTGACCGCGACAGCTACGGATGCGAGCGATCAGATTGAGCGCAAGGTTAGTGTTCACCCGAACGGCGAAGAGGTCGCAAAGACCACGAGTGGAATTTTGGGAGAGACCGCGAAGCTCGAAACAGATATTCCGAGAGATGTAATCGCTGGCACAACCCGGACCGAACTAAAAATCTATCCGGGCCTTTTGGCGCACGTAGCCGAGAGCATTGAAGGCATAATGGAGCGACCGTACGGCTGCGCGGAGCAGACAATCTCAGCCGCTTATCCCAGCCTTCTAATACTTCGCGCGTACAAGCAGATGGGCAAAGAGTCGCCTGCTGTTGCAGCGAAAGCGCGACGCTACGTGCAGGTCGGTTATGAACGCCTGCTTAATTATCGCGCGACGACGGGAGGCTTCTCCTACTGGGGGCGCGGCGATGCGGACCTTGCTCTGACCGCTTACGCGATTCGCTTTCTTCGGGACGCTCGTGAGTTCATAGAAGTTGACGGGCGCGTGATTAATGAAGCGCGCGAGTGGCTCATCAAGCAGCAGCGCGGCGATG
Organism: Acidobacteriota bacterium; assembly: GCA_003222945.1. GTDB lineage: Bacteria > Acidobacteriota > Blastocatellia > Pyrinomonadales > Pyrinomonadaceae > QHXM01. The sequence goes on along the minus strand of QHXM01000116.1, from coordinate 13,999 downwards.
GAAGCTGGCCTGCGCATGTCTGGTCGGAGAAGGTGGAAGACAAACGGCGCACGGCACTTCTGACCGCGTATATTGCGCGCGTGCTGGCGATGACGAATGATGAGGACGGAAATCAAAGAGACAATGCTAACAAGCAAGCGAAGGCGTCCATTTCAGCGCCGCTCAAGCGCGCACTTGTTTATCTCTCTGAACGTTACAAGGAGATAGACGAGCCTTATCTAATAGCCGCTTATGCGCTCGCTGCGTTTGATGCAGGACAGGCGGACAATGCGAGGGCTGCCGTCGCAAAGCTTCTAACGCTTGCGCACGAAGAGGCAGATGTAAGCTACTGGTCGCTTGAAACTAACACTCCCTTTTACGGCTGGGGACTAGCCGGAAGGATTGAGACGACCGCCCTTGTTCTTCAAGCCCTCAAGAAGTATTGCGGAATGCAGAATGCGGATTGCGGGTTAAGCGAAGCGGATTCTTCCAATCCGCAATCCGCAATCCGAATTCCGCAATTGATTGATCGCGGCCTGCTCTTCCTGCTCAGACAGCAGGATCGTTATGGCGTCTGGTATTCGACGCAGGCGACTGTGAACACTCTGGATACGCTCGTCATGCTGCTGTCGAAAGACTCGCGCGCGGCGGATGCGGGCGGGCAGGAGGCACAGATTTTAGTCAACGGGAGACAGGCGACTTCCGTAGAGATGCCGCGAGGCGACCAGTTGACCAGCCCACTCGTCGTTGACATCTCGCAATTTGTCTCGCCCGGCAGTAACGTAATCGAGATGCGCCGTGCGGCTGGCTCTGCGCAAGCCACCTTGCAGGTCGTCTCAACCTACTACGTGCCCTGGACCGCGAGCCAGCGCAGCGCGAATCATTCGATGGCTGAAGATTCCAACAGATATTTGCGACTGAATGTCAGCTATGACAGGAGCGCGGGCAAAGTTGGCGATGAGATTACGTGCAAGGTCGAAACGGAGCGCGTTGGCTTCAAAGGCTATGGGATGTTGCTGGCCGAAGTGGGCTTGCCGCCGGGCGCGGACGTTGATCGCGCGTCGCTCGAACGGGCTATGAAAGATTCCAATTGGAGTTTGAGCCAGTATGACATTTTGCCAGACCATCTAATCATCTATCTATGGCCGCAGGCAGGCGGCGCAAACTTCACTTTCAAGTTCCGACCGCGCTTCGGTCTCACGGCTGAGAGCGCACCGTCCGTGCTCTACGATTACTACAACCCTGAAGCGCGCGTTGTAGTTGCCCCGACGAAGTTTGCGATCAAGTGAAAGCAGAATTTAAAAGAAAAGAAAATCCGCGTACGAACAGTAGATGCTTTTCATTCTGGATTCTGGATTCTGAATTCTGAATTCTGCTTTACAAGTTCGCGTAGTTCATCCAGCGATGAATCCGCTATAACGCGAAAGACGCCCGTGTCGCAGTCTGCGGGCAATCGCGTTGCTGTAAGAGCATCTGTGATGATGAAGGCGCTGGAGCGCAAGCCTCTCTGCCACCCGCGCGTGCGTGCATCGCGGAAATCTAAGGAGACCGGATCAATCCCTGTGGCTACTAACATCGTTCTAGCCCAGCGCAGAAATTCAGGCCAATGCGAAACCACTGTGACGATGGCATCGGCTGGCGGATACTCTCTTCCCTGCATAGAAGCAGGGACGGAGCGCGAATGAAGCAGAAGGCACGTGGAGCCTGGCGAAAGCGCGGCGCGTATCGTCTCTCCCTCTTTGCCGTAGAGCGCGACCACCTGAGCGCCAGCGAGCATCTGAGGATTCGTAGAGGCTTCAAGGCCAGCGCCCAGAACGCGAAAGCCCGTAGCTTCCTCTATCTCTGCTATGAGAATCTGCCGAAGCTCTTTGTCGGATTCAATGACGAGGAAATGATCTGGCGGCTGCAACTCAAGCAACTTCTTGATGCGCGCCTGAATCTCGCCCAATGAATAACCGCCACGCCGCGCCGATTGTAGAAACGTGGAGATTAGTTGATCTAGTTCAAGCCCTGCGCTTTCAGTGTCCTCGCTCCTCTGCTCGCGCACGTATATGCCGCTGCCTTTGCGTAACTCCACCCAGCCGCGCGCTGCCAAGTCGCGGTAGGCCGCGCTCACTGTGTTCGAGTGAATATTAAAGCGTCGCGCAAGCTCGCGCGTGCTAGGCAATCTTTGTCCGGGCTTCAAATCAGAGCTTACTATGCCAAGCATTATCTGTGTGACCAGTTGCTCGCGTACAGGAACTTCACTGTTCTTTGATAGCCAGAGTCGCATGGGTTAGGAGAGGTTTACCACAAAGCCCTGACCTACGAAAGACAAATGCTCGCTCAATACTCTCTTAACGAAAGATTCTGAATATCCTGAGCAGAAGCATTAGCATCGAGAGGATAGCCGCGATGACGACCAGAATCCTAACCGCTGTGCTCTGTTGTTGCGCGGGCGGCTTCATAGGATAAGAAGACTGTGGAATTGGCGGCGGATATGGGTTCTGCTGAAAGGGAGGCTGCGGCGCAGGATAGCCTTGGGGCGGATTCCCCTGCTGCTGTTGATAAGGAGTTTGCGAATAAGGGTCAGGCGGATATTGCGATGCTTGTGCGGACGGATTGGTAGGCTTTTGTGCTCCGCAGTTTGCGCAGAAGGCAGCAGTGTCGGCTATCTGGTAACCACAGCTTTGACAGTTCATCTTTGACCTCTGAAAATTTTTGGATTGGACCGGAAGGCCAGGCAGAAGAGTTTTGAAACGATACTCGGCCTAGTGCCAGGTCAGCCAGTGCGGGTTAGAAAATATAGTGGAGACTGTGATGTGTCAAATCACCAGTGGATGAAGATTGCGCATTGTCCCGTCAAGCTGTTCTGTGGTACACAGAAGGCAATTCTTGTGGATTCTACGAAACGGTCGAGCATAGTTCATCGGTTGCGAGTAATCTTTCATAGGAGTTAGATCAAAGGTCATGTCTTCCGTCACGTCAAACATTGAATCCGTTCTCAACGAGGAGCGCGTCTTTCCGCCGCCTGAAGATTTCAGCCGGAACGCCGGAATTAAATCGGAGGAGGAGTATGAAAGGCTTCGCGCAGAAGCTCATGATTCTCCTGAAACCTTTTGGGCGCGCATGGCCGAAGAGATTCACTGGTTTAAGAAGTGGGATACAGTTTTAGAGTGGAACTTGCCGCACGCCAAATGGTTCGTCGGCGGAAAGACCAACATCTCTTATAACTGTCTGGACCGGCATCTTCCAACATGGCGGCGCAACAAGGCAGCGATTATCTGGGAGGGCGAGCCGGGCGAGCAAAGGACTCTGACATATCAACAACTGCACACGGAAGTCTGCCGCTTCGCAAATGTCTTGAAGCGCGCGGGCATAGAGCGTGGCGACCGCGTTGCGCTCTACCTGCCGCTCATACCTGAACTGGCGATTGCAATGCTCGCCTGCGCCCGTCTTGGCGCGACTCACTCTGTTATCTTCGGCGGCTTCTCTTCGACAGCGCTGATAGACAGAATCAACGACGCGGGCTGCAAGCTTGTCGTTACGGCAGACGGAGGATGGCGGCGCGGCTCGGAAGTTAAGTTGAAGGCTGCGGTTGATGAGGCGTTGAAACAGACGCCTACGGTGAAAGGCTGCATAGTGGTCCGACGAACGGGCGCGCGCGTTTCGATGCAGATGGGGCGCGATTACTGGTGGCACGAGTTGATGGAGACGGTTGACTCGAATTGCGCGGCTGAAGAGTTGGATAGCGAGCACCCGCTCTATATTCTCTACACTTCGGGCACGACTGGAAAGCCTAAAGGAATTCTGCACACGACGGCAGGTTATCTACTGCAATGCCATCTCACCTGCAAGTGGGTCTTTGATCTGAAGGACGAAGACATCTACTGGTGCACGGCTGACATTGGATGGGTCACTGGACATTCTTACGTCGTTTATGGACCGCTCTCGAATGGCACGACCGTTCTGATGTATGAAGGTGCGCCCAACTATCCAGAGCCGGACCGCTTCTGGCAGATAATCGAGCGCCACCGCGTCAACATCTTCTACACAGCGCCGACAGCTATTCGCGCGTTTATTAAATGGGGCGAACACTGGCCGCTGAAACATGACCTTTCGAGTTTAAGATTGCTTGGCACTGTGGGCGAACCAATCAACCCGGAAGCGTGGATGTGGTACAGGGAGATTATTGGCAAGGCTCGCTGCCCGATTGTTGACACGTGGTGGCAGACTGAAACAGGCGCAATTATGATCTCGCCCGTGCCGGGCGCGACGCCTACGAAGCCCGGTTCTGCGACGAAGCCTCTTCCGGGAATTGAAGTTGATGTGATGACAAGAAGCGGCAAGACAGTCGGTCCGAACGAAGGTGGCTATCTTGTCATCAAACGTCCATGGCCTTCTATGGTGCGAACAATCTGGGGAGACGACGAACGCTATCGCAAGCAATATTGGTCTGAGATTGAAGGCGTCTATTTCGCTGGCGACGGAGCGCGCTGTGATAAAGACGGTTACTTCTGGATAATGGGTCGCGTTGATGATGTGATTAACGTGAGCGGCCATCGTCTGGGCACGGCGGAAGTCGAAAGCGCGCTCGTTTCGCACGAAGCCGTTGCTGAGTCTGCCGTTGTAGCACGCCCGGACGAATTAAAGGGTTCTGCAATCGTAGCCTTCGTCACGCTCGAAGGAACGCACAAGGCTTCGGATGATTTGAAAGAAGAGTTGCGCCGCCATGTGGCAAAAGAGATAGGCGCGCTCGCGCGTCCCGATGAGATAAGGTTCACGGACCAGCTTCCGAAGACCCGTTCGGGCAAGATCATGCGTCGCCTCCTGCGAGAAATCGCAACGAGCGGCTCTATAGCAGGCGACGTGACCACGCTAGAAGATTTTTCCGTCTTAGAGAAACTGCGTACGGAAGAGGAATAAAGAAGTACTGAGTGATGAGTACTGAGGACTGAGTTAAGATGCGCTTTTCACTCAGTACTCATCACTTCTTTTAGGAGACAAAGATGCCCCGACGAACCAGCACAGAACAGAGAACAGGGCCGCGCTACCTCGCGTCATTGCCCGTGCGCGCCGAGTGGGATACTGAAGGGGGCGCGCACGTCGTCGCCGAAGGTACGACCGAGAACGTAGGGCCTGAAGGGACGCTCGTACACTTGCAGCGCGAGTTGCCAGACGTTGGCAGCCGCGTACAATTGGTCGTCTTCAACGAAGGGGGAGAAAAACTGAAGGTCGTCACAGAGGTCCTGCGCCTTGAGCGAAACGCCGCGCACCCGCAGGCCGCGCTCCAACTGCTCGGCGCTGCGGACGAATGGCGCGGCCTTATCTGGGAGCCAGCCGCGCCCCGCATAACTCAACCCGAAGAAGATGAAGATGAGGACATAGAGGACGAGCAGGAATGAAAAGCAGTAGTCAGAGTATTGTCAGTACCGCCCAGCTTAAGCAGGCGGTACTGACCTCTTCTTTTGAAAGGAGCACTCTTCATGCTTAATGCTCAGTTTCAATCTGGCGGGACGAATAACGAGCGGCGAAAGTTTCCGCGCTATCCTGTCATAGAGCGCGTGAGTCTGGCCGTCGAGGATGAGAGCATTGGCGAATCCATAGGCATTGGCGAGGCTACTGATATAAGCCTCGGCGGATTGCGCGTTCGATACTTGCCGAAGAACACTTTGGTGCAGGCTGGCGACCGGCTCGGGCTTCTACTTATAGACGAAGAGCAGGCATTGTCTTTACGCGCACAGGTGGTTCATCATGGGACTTCAGATAGCTTCGGCGTAGAGTTCCGCAATCTCTCGCCCAGGTTGCAGCAGGAGATAGGCTATCTGCTTCAACGCTTGAACCAATGAAGCTCTTAAAAGAGAAACCAGAGAGAGAGGCCACTGAGTTGGCTGAGACTACGGACCATGTGACAGATGAAGATGCTCCGCGCGAAGTCCCGCGCGTCATACTGGAATCCTCCTGGCCGCAAACCCGCGCTATCCTGCGCGTAATCATCATAGCCCTTCTTGTGGGCGCTATGATCTGGGTTCTATACAGGCTTCAGGGCGTGATACTGCTCCTGGTGCTCTCGATCTTCTTCTCTTATCTGGTCGCGCCGCTCGTAGAGCTTGTGCGCCGCCCCTTCAAAATGCGCGGGCGCGAACACACCATGCCGCGCGCTCTTGCTATAGGAATCGTTTACATTGTCATCTTCGGCGCGCTAACAGTTGCGCTCGTCTTCCTTCTTCCTCAGTTGAGCAAACAGATAACCAGCTTTTCGCAGGCCAGCAATCAGTTTCAACTAAACGCCGAAGGAAGAGTGAAAGCCCTGAACGATTTTTGCCAGAATCACGGCATAGGAGAGAATGCCTGCACTGCTATCAACAACGCGCTCTTGAGCGGAATCGGAGCGGCCAAGGATACTATTGAAAAAGGATTGCCGGGTTTGATCGTAGCCATCATCAGCTATGTCCCCTGGCTTGTCTTGATTCCGATTCTCTCCTTCTTCTTCCTGAAAGATGTTGAATCTTTTCGCCGCTCCGCACTTCAGATGCTCCCGCGCGGACGCTGGCGTTGGCGTGCTGATGAATTCTTTCAGGATGTGAATTCGACGCTCGCCGCATACATACGCGCGCAGTTGACTGCCTGTCTCCTGATAGGAACGGAATGCACTGTTGGTTTCATAATCATAGGCGTTCCCTTCCCGCTCGTTCTAGGCGTCATGGCAGGACTCTTCGAGTTCATCCCATTGGTCGGTCCACTCGTCCTGGCGATCATCGCAGTCCTCGTCACGAGCTTTAGCCCGGACACATCTTCATACGCAACTCTCTGGGTGGTGATGTTTCTTCTGGTCCTGCGTATTGTTCACGACTACACTATCTACCCGCGTCTGGTCAGTCAGGGCGTGCATCTTCATCCGCTCGCTGTAATCCTTGCGATACTTTGCGGCGCTGAGTTGGCGGGCGTTGCAGGAATATTCCTGTCAATTCCTGTCGTCGCAATCGCAACGGTCAGCTATCGCCACTGGCTCGAACACAAGGGCAGCGAAAGTTTGGTGGCAGAGATTCTACAACCCGATGGCGAGGTGGTCATTACGCTCGAAGAATCCGAGAGCGAAGAGGACGTGCAACTTGAACGTGCGGGGCATGAACACGACGGGGAAGCGCACCCGACCGAAGACACCACTCCTGAAGAGATGGCGCGCGTTCGTCCCGATCTCACTACAGGCGAGCTAAGATTGCCCAAGCTGGATTGAACTAGAGCGCCATTCTGACGCCGCTGAAAAAGAGGCTCGATGATTTATGTTTCAAACCATAGAGCCTCTTCCTCTCATTGAGAGATTGCGATTTGAGTGACTGCTACTTTGGAGCGCTGGCTATGCACTCCCTTTTATCCGCTTTAGCTTTAGCCCTGACCTCTGCGCGCTCTTTACCTTTCAATGAAAGAGATGCCTTGATGGCAGCGATGTAATCATTTTTGCACTTCTTTGTGGCTGCGTTATGCTCCGGGCTATATTTTGGATGTTTAGTTTTAGCCAGAGCAGCAGATGAGGCGCAGAGTGCAAGCGCGAGCACCAGCGCGACGTGCGACAGAATACGTTTCATAATTCTCACTCCTTTTCCTTATCTTCGTTCCATCAACTCAATAAACCTTTTGAAGTGATGCTGTGCGTCATGTGGACCGGGCGCGGCTTCCGGGTGGTACTGCACGGAGATGATTGGCAGCCTTCGGTGGCGCATTCCTTCAACACAATTGTCGTTAAGGTTTATGTGCGTGACTTCTATCTCTTCGGGCAGTGTATCTGCCTTCACAGCGAACCCGTGATTGTGCGAAGTGATCTCAACTGAACCTTTCTGCAAATCCTTCACGGGTTGATTTCCGCCGCGATGACCGAACTGTAGTTTATAGGTTGCGCCTCCGAACGCGCGACCAAGCAGTTGATGACCGAAGCAGATGCCGAATGTTGGCACGCCCGTGTTCGCAACGCTTCTCACTTCCTCGACAACCTTCGTCATAGAAGCAGGATCGCCCGGTCCATTCGACAGATAAATTCCGTCCGGCTTTAACGCCAGAACTTCCGCTGCGGGCGTATTAGCAGGCACGACCGTGACGCGACAGCCCATCCGTGCAAGCTCGCGCAGAGAATTCATCTTCACGCCGAAGTCGTAGCAGACGACATGAAAGCGTTCTTCGCCTTCCGCCCGTACTTCGTAAATCTCTTTACATGTGACCACGCTTGCGAGTTCGCGGTTCTCCATCGGCGGCGAGTTCTTCGCCTTTTCGACAAGACTCGCTTCATCCAAGTCAATCGTAGAAAGACAGGCGCGCATAGCTCCCTTATCGCGTATGTGCCGGACCAGAGAGCGCGTGTCCAGCCCCTCGATTGCGACAATTTTCCAACGCTTGAGATAAGCGTCCAAAGTCTCTTCCGCGCGCCAGTTCGACGCCACGCGGCTCGCCTCGCGCACTACGAAGCCTTCGACCCAGGGGCGTGCGCTTTCCGCGTCCGCGTTGTTGACGCCGTAGTTTCCAATGAGCGGGTAGGTCATGCAGACAATCTGCCCCGCGTAGGATGGGTCGGTCAGCACTTCCTGATAACCCGACATGGAAGTGTTGAAGACCATCTCGCCGCAAGTCTCTCCCTCAGCGCCCCACGAGCGCCCTCGAAACGTGCGCCCGTCTTCGAGCGCGAGCAGTGCAGGTTTTGAATCAGTAAGAGTCATTTGATTTCAGAAGTCGTTAGACAGTAGTTTGCACAGAAAAGAACTGCTTTATATTAGAAGCAATCTCTTCCAATTGACCAGCATCAACATTTATGGCTGTATGCACGCTCCAATCGTTATCATAAAAACCAGATTTAAGAACCACATCTATTGCAACATGACCCAACCCATCTGACGTACAAGAGAGCGAGAATTCTCCTTCAAGAGATTGCCATTCCTTTTTGCCCTTCCAGCCTCTCCAATTAGCGGCTAAGTCTTCAAAGAACTGCGACAATTCACTGTAAGGCTGAAAAGCATAAATCTTCGCAGAAGCCAAAAGGTCTTTAACCTTGAGGGTGACGCGGTAATATTCAGAATCACCAGAGTGCTGCAATCCATCTTGCTCTGATAATAGAAGCTCGTTAGAACTATTCGAGGATTTGATAATCACAGAGTCCATCACAACAATCATAGCTTTCTAAATTATGCTTGGGACCGCAGGAACTGTTGCGCCTCGTTGAGCCAGCGTTTCTCTGTGCGGTATTTGTAGGCGGGCGCGGTCTTGACGGCTTCTATGCAGGCTTGCATGGCGTCCGCCGCCTCGCGCTGGCGTCCCAATCCGGCGAGAGCGCGCCCCATCAGGTAAAGACCTTGCGGGTCCATGTTGCGATGCTCCAGGAAACGTTCGAGCGAATCGTGCGCGTCTTCAAACTGTCCTGCTGCCAGATAGGTCGCGCCAATCTCGCGCCAGATTTCGTGCTGCGCGTGCGTCTGGTCTCGCGCGACGACCTCGTTGAAATGGTTGATTGCGTCCGGCAAGCGGCCTTGCTCGCGCGCTATGCGACCCAATTGATAATGCGCGTCCACTTCGTCGGCGTCTATCTCGATGGCGCGCTCGAAACGTTTTTGGGCTTCGTCTAATTCGCCGCGCTGCTGGTGAATCAATCCAAGATTGTAGTGAGCCGAAGCGTCCGCTGGATTCAATGTCGCGGCTTCCAAGTTCTGCCTGAACGAAGCGCGTGCGCGATGGCCGCGCGTGACCTCTCCGAAGTAGCCGCGAAGCAGTATGAAGAGCATTATGAGCAGGAAGGGCGAGAAGGCCACCATGTTAAATAGCGGCAGAATCATAGGTCCAATTATGAACATCAGTATGCCGCTAACGATTACTACGAGGAGGGAGCGCCCAGCCGATAGCTTGAAGACTTCTCGCACGCCCAAGACGGTCCAGAAAGCGAAGAGCGGCAAGATAATGAGCGCCGCAAAAGTCAGAGATTGGACTCTCGGGTCTGCGAATGAGCGCGCCACGCTCGGCAGTATGCTTCCCTGATTAACCGCTGCGGCCAGAGATTTCTGAAACTGCACGAAGAACTCCGCTTCAAATCCTGTAGCACGCGCTAAACGCACAAGCGGGATGGCGATGATGTTTGCAGCCGCCCATGCGTAAAAGACTATGGAGGCGAGCGAGGCATATTCTTGTTGAATAACTAACCCGAAGCTTGCTCGACGCTCGAACACATTAGCTAAGAGCGCGAGCGTCGGCACGAAGATGACGGCTATGAAGAGAAGCGGAATGACGGATTGAAACAGTATCAGGAAGAAGATGGATGGACCACGAACGGCAAGCAGCGGATCAAGAAATTGCCACTGAGTAAAGAACGCATAAGCTGTCTGTGCCAGCAGCGCAAGCAATAAAGAGATAGCAAGAGGCGAACGCTCCCGCACCTCGCTCATGCCGCGCGCTGGTGCGTAGAACATCATCAACAGAGGCCGAAACCAGTTCATAGTTGCTTATAAAACGATCTTTGGGCTTGGGTCTTTGAACGTGTTAAGAAACGTTCGAGACTTCACTCACACATTCAAAGACCAAAGTCCAATCCCTCATGGCTCTTCGTCAGAATCATCCGACTCATTTCTGTTCGTGCCGCCTTGAGACGGAATGTTGTACTTGGTCTCGCGCGAGATGATGCTCATGCGTCCAAGAGGCCAGTAGCGAAAGAGCGCCTTGCCGTAAATATATTTTTCGGGCACGAGTCCCCATGAGCGCGAGTCGCTCGAAGCGTCGCGGTTGTCGCCCATGACGAAGTAGTAATGGTTCGGCACGGGCGGCGGCGGAACGTTCGTCGCACCCGACTGAGCGTTGTCGCAGTATTTGAAGAACGCCTGACCGAGAATGGGTGGAGGCGGCGTTGGCGTCGGGTAATTCGGATTTGAGAAGTTCACATTTCTCTTCGGGTCAATATAGGGTTCGTCCAACTCAGTTCCGTTTATGAAGACATGACTGTTGCATAGCACTACGGTTTCGCCCGGCAGACCTATGATGCGCTTGATGTAGCTCTTCGACGGGTTGTCTGGATACCAGAAGACTATTATGTCGCCGCGCTGCAACTTTGGCAGGCCGTAATAGATCAGCTTGTTGACGAAGATTCTCTCGCCGTTATGAAGGTTAGGCTCCATCGAAGTGCCTTCGACCTTCACGGGCTGCACGACGAACACTACTAGAAGCGCAGCGAACATCAAAGCAAAGAGCAGGTCGCGCGCAAGCAGGCGCGCTTCAGCCCAGAAGCTATGGCGCGCAATGTCTCGCGGCTTATGCACCTCTATATCTTTATCATCTTCGGCACTGATGCTCCCGAAAAGTGGAGCGCGCCGTTTCTTGAAACCAAACATCGGTGAATAGCAGAATACAGAATCCAGAATTCCGAGAGTCAGAATGAAAAGCATTCTCGCGCATCTTTATCTTCGACTCCATCTTTATTCTATCTCTTCGAGGTTAGCCGCGCATTGTGCGCTTTGTCAACGAAAGGGGAAAAGCAGTAGGCAGTAGGCAGTGGGCAGTTGGTTTATGGTTGATAGACTAAAAGCTTTACTGATAACCCTTCGCTCAACAAACTTATACTTACTGCTAACTGCCTACTGTTCTTCCCCTTGACAGTCTTCGCAAGGCGTCTCTATCATCGAAGGCAAGGAGAGTGTGCTGCCTGAACGTCATTTCAATTTCTTAAAAAGCAATCGAACGGAGGCCGTAAGTGATTAAACTCGATATTGTGAATCGTGTGGCGGACCGCACGGGCGTGCCGAAGATGAAGGCCGAGCAGGCCGTCGAAGCCCTTTTCCATTCGATGAAAGAGGCGCTCATGCGCGGAGAGCGCATAGAATTGCGCGGCTTCGGAGTCTTCGTCGTCAAGCCACGCAAGCGCGGCGTAGGCAGAAACCCGCGCACAGGCGAAGAGGTGGCAATCCCTCAAGGCAAAACAATCCGCTTCAAACCCGGCAAGGAACTGCAAGCTCATGATGGCGACACGGAGTCGAACGAAAGCTTGCCCCGTTTGCCAGACGCAACGTACTAAGAATTGGCAGAAGGCAGCGGGCAGTAGGCAGTTAAAAACAGGGTAACGTCTTTGCTTTAACTGCCAACTGCCCACTGCCTTCTGCCTACTGCTTTTCAATGTCCGAGTCAATCCAAGCAATTCCGCCGTTCGTTGATTCGCCCGCGACTCTGTTGCATCGCAGGGCAGCGCGCCCGACTGCGCGCGAATGGAAGAAGCACACGGTTCTGTTTCTTCTGACTGTCGTGACGACGATGCTGGCGGGCATCTGGCTCGTAAGCCAGAATAATATTGGAGAGCCAGCGATGCTTGAGCCGTCGTCACCGCTCGGCTACATCCTTTACATCCCCGCGTACTACTTCAAGAGCGTTGGCCTACTTATTCAAAATGCTTTCGCTCATCCGTGGATTCTTGCTGAGGGCGCTATGTTCTCAGGCTCCTTGCTGGCAATACTGACGGCGCACGAGAGCGGGCATTACATAGCCTGCCGACGCTATGGTGTTGACGCGACGCTACCTTTCTTCATCCCTGCGCCGCCGCTCTTTCTAGCAGGAACGTTCGGCGCGTTCATTAAAATCAAATCGCCCATTCCAACAAAGCGCGCTCTCTTTGACATCGGAGTTGCAGGTCCGCTCGCGGGCTTCATGGTTGCCTTGCCAATTGCTCTCATAGGCATTCTAACTTTGCAGCCTTTACAGCCCGCTCCGCCCGGCGCTGATTACGGAATCGTCTTCAATGATCCTCTGCTCTTTCGCCTGTTCGCACGACTGTGCGGAGTTAATCTTGAGAACACTCAGACGAATCCATTCTACTTCGCCGCGTGGATTGGATTGCTCGTTACGAGTCTGAATCTGATGCCGGTCGGTCAACTCGACGGCGGGCACGCAACGTTCGCGCTTTTCGGAAAGAGCTTGCACAGGTGGCTTGGTCGCGCAGCGTTTCTGTTGATGGCGACGCTGGCCGTTCTGGGCTGGCTCTGGTACAGCAGCCCCAGCGGATTCCTATACGCAGCGCTCCTTGGCGTCATGCTGCGCATAAAGCATCCGCAGGTGGAAGACGCGAGCGTGCACATGGATCGCCCGCGCGCAATCGTCGCAATCATCACGCTTGTGGTCTTCATTCTCTCATTTCTGCCATTCCCGATTAAGATCGTCTAAGTTCCGCTTAGATTCTGCTTCAGAGCTTATCGCTAGCTTTATAAATTGCCACTAGCTAAAGCTAGTGGAAAAAGTTGGATAAAGATGAGGGCTTTAGCCTAAAACCTTCTGAGATTTGGCTAAAGCCAAAAGTCTGATGCTCACTTAATCCACTAGCTAAAGCTAGTGGCAATTTATAAACGCCAATAAGATTTGGTAGGGCGACTAAAAATAGTTTGACCGCCAGTGAGCGGCGCGTAACGTTACGCGCCGCTCACTGGCGGTCAAAGAATTCTGTTCATTCGTCGTTGATTTAACGAATCGCTCGCGGCGGATCAGCAGGCAACGGCGAATCCATTTTCGGAGCAGGTGCTGAAGGCGTCACATCATTAAACCGTTCATGCATTCTGCATCCATGCCCGTACTCACGATAGACCGGATAGCTGTACGCAGGCTCAGGCGACATGCTGTGATAGTAGCTGCGATTCGTTCTGTAATAGGGCGAGCCTGCGAATGCCTGGAAAGGTCGGAAGCCGCCCAGCAACATGGCCGCAGCAACTCCGAGCATAAACGTGAGCAGTCCGATAATTAGACGAAGAAGAAAGCGTCTGGTTGGTGTGTTCATGATATTCTTCCTTTACTAGAGCCTTGATGCTCGCCCGCAGCCAAAAGGTTGACTATTGATTTTCAGTTTCTGAATTCTAAGCCGCTTCGCCCGCAGGAAGCAACCCGCGAATCTCTCGCACGATGCGCTCAACTTCCACTTGCCCTGCCAATGCAATCATAAAAAATTTGTAGCCCTGATGGAAGCATAAAACTCCGTTTGAGAAGAGCCAGATGCCGTCAAGTATTGGATTCCCGCCGAGTATCCAACTAATAGGCGCACCCGTTATTG
>QHXM01000115.1 GCA_003222945.1 Acidobacteriota bacterium | reverse complement strand
TTCAGTTCTCGAAGTGTCTCCGGGTCTATATCGGACAAAGGCTCATCAGCCTCTTCTTCACCTTCTTCGGACCTCATAGCTGTCTGCGGTCTCTTGGGCAACTTCGCCGGATTCATCTCTCTTCCAGACTCGGCGCTACCTGCGTCCGCAGCCTTCTGAGGATTTTGTGTCTGCTGAGATGTCTTGGCTTGTTCTTGCGCAGACCTGGAACTCCCTGACATGGCGCTGGAACTTCCTGACGCCGCGCCAGCCTGCTGTTGTCCTTCCTGCTTCGCGCCATCGCCGCGCTTAGCGCTGCTTGATGTAGATAATGCAATAATAGAGAGAGCAAGGATAATGAAGATGGGAAGAAGCTTTTTCATGGGGGCCTCCCGTGGCTGATTAGGGGTAAGAGGTTTACTTACATTTGAACAGGCTGGGTTTCTGGCCGTATTCAAGTGTAAAAGTGCCTACACTCTCCTTTGTGTCAGTGAGAGTGATAGTGATTACGAGTTTCTTTCCTGTGACCTGTCCCGTATATAGAGCCGGATGGCTATCCGGTCTCTCGTCTTTTGCAACAGGACCTCCGCTTTCGCGCACATGCGTGCCCGTAATATCGAAGCGGCCTTTGCTATCCACCTTAATGGGTTGATCTATAGTGCCGTGTGCGCAATCGTATTCCAGTCGAGCGTGGGTTTTATAGACCCATAGAACTATATGCTCCCCGCCCCACATTCCTTCTTTCATGGAGTTGACTCTCTTCTTCAAAGGCAGGGCGGCCCCGCTCATTGCTTTGGACTTCGACGGCTTTAGCCCCTCGGGTCTGAAATCGAAGTCGGCGCTCGAACGCCAAATCTTTTTTGCGATGGAACAAGTTCTTGATTCGATATTCGAGACTATGACTGCGCGGGTGTTCGCTAGCACTTCTTTTCTAATCTCCGCCCGGAATAGACTCTGTCCGCCGAATACGCAGAATGATCCGGCAACCAGAAGCCATAAACGTCCGAAGGCGATTAACAATCTCTTTACCAGCCTCCTTTCGCAAGGTAGAGTTATCCAAAACAATCACACTTGCGAAATTCAGACCCTCTTCACTTTCTTATGTCGAAATCAGGCTAAATGTTTCATCCCTCCGGCTACTGCGGTCGCTTAACGCCGAAGTCGAATATCTTTGCGCCGCCGCTCGGGCCAGCGCCCGCTCCGTTGTAAAAGCCGTACTCGCCTTCTTCCAAATCTTCTTGCGGGGTCACTTTATAGACGCCAGGCCCGAGCTTGTCGATCTTGAAACCGTGTGCGGCTTTGTCCATAGTTCCGCTCTGCGCTCCAAAAACATTTGCCTGAGAGGTTGTCACTTCGCGCGTGCTGCCTTTCGTATTGAACTTGACGAGGACGAATTCATTGGGGCTGGTGGCATAATAGGTGTTGCTGCTGAGGCCTGCGTTTTTAACCTCGAAATAGAAGTAGAAGATGGGACGCGGCATGTCTATCTGAAGCGATGCGTTTGAGCCTGCGAGCGCCGCTTTGAATTTGGTTTTTGCAATGCCGTATGTGACAGCAGAAGCCAGAAAGCCTCCGCTCTTCGTCTGCTTGGAGACAGAAGGCTCAAGTTGAACCATCCTCTTTTGCCCGTCCTTCTCCTGATACAGGTAGATTCCTGCCTCATGTGTGGCGAGCGGGTCGTTTGGGTCGGTCTTTGCCGCATCGCCCGCGCCCATTGCAGATTTGACAATAGAGGCGTTGCTCGAAGCCTCAACTATCGCGTTGATGATCTCGGGAGGAACGCGCGACTGCTGGAGACGAATCAGCTCATCGGTGCTAGTGTTGAAGTTTGTCTTTGAGACATGAATCTTATTGATGATGATGTTCGGCGGAAGACCTGCTTTGACCATTGTGACCACTTTGTCGTTGGTCAAAATCTCACTGCTCGTCCCATCCTGCCCGAAGATAGGCAATGAACATGCCAGGACCAGTAGAAATGCTCCGAACAATAAACTTCGGCGACCTTGATTCTTCATGTTGAATCCTCCAATAGATTGAGAACTTCAGAGAGCGTGACTCTGGAATCAAATCAACTCAGGTAGCTCTTCTAGGAAAGCCGGAAAGCGAAGCTATCTAGACCAGATTGAGAAATAAGTGAGAACGGGGGACATCGCTTTATGCACGGGCTGGTTCTGCATCTGTCTGGGTTTCCCCGTCCTAGCCCTTTACTTTTCGTTCGCGATGAACTATACATTCGCTGCTTTCTTAAGCCTGTGCGATTTCAAGCACAACCTCAGACTCTTTTTAGCTGCCTCGCAGGCGCGTATCTAAGGTTGCAAGTATTAATGCGAAGTCGTGAGGCGACTCCTTTCCCATCAGGAGGCTATATGCCAAAGTCCTCGCGTCTTTCCACGGGTGCCCGTAGGCGTATGAAAGAGATTGCGCTTCGTATGCAGAGTCGAATGCGTAAGCTCGGCTATAGCCAGGAGAGGCTTTCCGATATTTGCAGCATAAAGGCTGGCGAGATCTTTTCAGAATCGGACCAGCCAACCTTGCGACGCGACCGCATCGCAAAGATTCTTATGAATCTTCAGCATCGTCAGGGAAGCTCTGCCGCAACAACCATCTCAGACGCGGAGTTGCTAATTCTCTCGCGCTCTCTCAGATGCTCGGTCGAATGGCTTTCAGGTCGCGGTCTGGATGAAGACCCCGTTGTCTGGAACGTTCTGACAGAGCCGGAGCGCGGCACGCACCTGCTTCAGCTAATAGAGGAATACGAAGACCGTGCGGCAGAGAGCACCGTATGGAGCGAATATCTATTATGCTCTTTCACGACCGAAGAGTTTATGATCGCCTTCCATCATGCCCACTTCGGCGAAATGGATACGGCGGGCGTAACAAAAGATAAGCGAGAACTGGTCGAATTTTTTAACGCTACGGGGAGAGCCAGACGAAAGCGAGTGTTGAAGCCTAATCGATCATTCACCTTTACGAGCCTGATTTGCGATTCAGAGCTGCGCAGCATAGCCAATGGCGAAGGCGTTTACAGATCGATCAAAAGGGGCGCGCGTAAAGCAACTTTTGAACATATCACGCACATTTTACAAGACGCCGCACTCAAAATGAACCTTGTGATAGTTGATATTGAGAAAATCGGCAGAAGCAAAGCCGCTTGGCGAGATTACGAGACGGTCGGCGTAATGGGAGAGTTGTTTTCGCTCTGGAACTATCACTCTGGAACTATCGGCTGGTCAGAAAATGCCAGATACGTCAATCATCAACGTAATCTGATAAACGAGATGAAGAATCATGCGATATGTAAGAATACTGAAGAGACGGTTCGATATATAGGGCGACTGGCAGCTTCGCTCTGAGTCAGGTGAGGCTCACAGCCTTGAGCGAGTAAACTCTGATCGCTTATTGGACCTCGCGATTTCAACTTCACCACTTGATGCCTTTTCATCCGAAGCTCGACTATCAACATGCTCTAATGGCTGGCCTGCCATTCTCGCAAACAACTCCTCGTAGCGATCAACGACGTGCTCCCAATCGTAATATTTTTTGACGCGGTCCTGTGCGCGCTGGCGATAGGAACTGACCAGTGAGCCATCGCGCAAAACCCTTTGAAGCTGTGCGGTCAGGTCCGTTTCATTCGCGTAAGGGATGCCCGCTTCTCCGACGACCTCTATGTTTTCGGGCGTGGCGAGCGTCAGAACGCAGTTGCCGTAGCCCATAGCCTCAAGAAGCGCCGGATGCGTGCCGCCGACTTCCGTCGCGTGAACGTAGCAGTAGGCGTTCTGCTGCAACATGCGATAGTCCTTGCCGAAGACAAAGCCAGTGAAGATTATGCGTCGGTCGCGGCCTGCGCGCTCGCGCAACTCCCTGATGTACTCGTGCGCGTAAGGCGCATCACCAACTATAAGAAGCTTGTGCGTAGTTCTGACCTTCTTGAAAGCTTCAACGACAAGATGCGCGTTGTTCTCAGGCTCAAGCCGCGAGACATATAGAACGTAGCGGTTAGGTTCTACTCTCCATTGACGGACCGCAGGCTCCGGGCGACGCTCTACCTCCGCGCCGTAAGCTATCATCGTAGAAGGCGCGTTGTAGCGAGCCATGTAGTATTCCTGGATCACGCGCGCGTCCGTCACGGTCTCGTTCGGCAGGATTATGGCAAGACGTTCGGCCAGTCTGTAGTAGCTGCGCCCCAACCAGTTCCACTTCTTGCGCTTGTGCTCAAGCCCGTCAACGTTGACGGCTACGGGCGTTCCCGTCATTCTCAAAAGGGGTGCGAAGGGAGCGTTCGCGGCGTTGCAGATTAGCGCGGCGTCGTAGCGTGCGGGCGCGGCCCAGAGCGCGGAGAGAAAAGTGTGGACCACCGTGTCGAAATACTTGTGCCTGATTGTGGGCAACACCTTCAGGCGCACGCCGTGATATTCGATCTGTCGCGGGGATACATAGTGTGCGCGACAATAGACCGTAACGTCGTGGCCTCGCGCCACCAGACGTGTGGAAAGATGCTCGGCGAAAGTCTCAAAGCCACCGTAGCTCGCAGGCACGCCCCTTGTTCCTAAGATTGCGATACGCATTGATAAAAAGCAGAATTCAGAATACAGGAGTCAGAATTCAGAATGGATAAGGCCGAAGAGCCGCTTCTTGTTTCTCTTTTATTCTGGATTCTGGATTCTGGATTCTGGATTCTGCCCTCCCATTGCTCTCTTATAAGCTTCAAGAGTCAGACGCGCTGTTGCGCGCCAACTGAAATGGCTTGCTCGCTCAAGTCCTCTATCGCGCAAACGTTCGCGCAAACTGGAATCATCAATCACGCGCGCGATAGCCCCGGCCAGTGCTTCAACGTTAAAAGGATCAACGAGCAAGCCTGCATCGCCGACTACTTCCGGCAAACTTGTTTGATTGCCCGCTACGACAGGCGCGCCGCATTGCATCGCTTCTAAAGGCGGCAATCCGAAGCCTTCAAAGTACGAAGGGTAAACGAACGCGAGCGCGCCCGTATAGAGCGCGGGCAAATCTATCTCAGGCACATACCCTGTCAAAATCGTGAGAGCCTCAATGCCCTGCTCTCTGATAGCTCCAAGCGTCTCACCATAAAGCCAGGCGAGTTTTCCGACTAGGACAAGTTGCGGCAGCTTAGCGCGTGCGCGCTCTCGACGCAAGAGCGAATATGCATGAATCAGCCGCGCAAGATTTTTTCTGGGCTGAATCGAGCCTACGGCCAGAATATAACCGCCCCTAATTTTGTAGCGCTCTCGCACGCGCCTGACTTCACCTTCATCAGCGGGCGCAAAGTGCGTCGGAGCTGCGAGCGGCGTCACGCTCACGCGCTCTAGTTCAATTTTATAAGTCTCAATAATGTCGCGGCGCGTATGCTCGGAAGGCACTATGATGTGCGAAGCTGTGCGCGCAGAGCGTCTGACGGTTAATCGAAGCTGCGCGCGGCTTCTACGCTTGAATGTTTGCGGCAGGTGCTCAAACGAAAGATCGTGAATCGTTGCCACAACCGCGCAGGGCGCAAAGGGCGGCGCAGTGTACTGAACGTGCAGGATGTCAACAGGGCGACGCCGCAACTCTCGCACAAGCGTCAAAGGTATTCGCACAATCGGCGTGTGCGGCCACGTGCGATGAACTGCAAAATTCGGCCAGCGATTCTGAAACCGCTCGACCGCCTCACGCTTTGTCACATAGAGCGTGTAGCGATTCTCATTATCAATCTCCGCCAGAGCCTCAATCAGATTCACAACATAACTCTCATTGCCAGCCAAGCCAGTTCCGACCGAATGAGCGTCAATAGCAATGCGCAGGGGCAGTGATGAGTGATGAGTAATGAGTGATGAGAGAACGGCGCGGCGGCTCTGTTCTTCTCCCCGCGTCTCCGCGTCCACGCGTCTCCGCGTCTCACCCTTCATCCTTCATCCCTCCGCCTTCCATATCGCTTTTCAGCACTCCGTGAAAACTCTTGCGATGAATTTGACAGGGGCCGTGTACGCGAAGTGCTTCCAAGTGCTCGCGCGTCGAGTAGCCAACGTGCCTGGCGAAATTGTACTGCGGATAGATTTCATGGAATGAGCGCATGAGCGCGTCACGATAGGTTTTGGCTACGACTGATGCGGCTGCGATTGAGGCTGAAACGGAATCGCCGTGAATGATCGCCTTCTGCGGCAATTCAGCCTCTTTGAGTTGGATTGCGTCTATCAGAAGAAAGTCAGCGAAGGGGTCTAACTGTTTCAACGCTTCAAGCATCGCCACGCGCGATGCTTGAAGAATATTGATTCTGTCAATCTCTTCAGGCTCGACCTGCCCGACCGCAAAGGCCAGAGCCGTCTCGATCACTTCGTCCGCGATGCGCTCTCTTTGAAGTGCCGTAAGCTTCTTCGAGTCGTCTAGGCAGTAAGGCAGCGGCCTATCTGGATCGAGTATGACTGCGGCTGCGACGACCGGACCAGCCAGCGCGCCGCGTCCGACCTCATCAACTCCAGCGATGAAACGGAAGCCACTTGTGCGGGCCTCGTCCTCAAAAGTTGTACAGATAGTTGAGACGCGGCGACGGCGCGGAATAGGTGAAGGCTGAGAATCCAGGGATGAAGGAGAAACGGCATCGCCCTTAATTTTCATCCCTCATCCCTCCGCCCTCATCCCTTTTTTGTCGCCGATGCAGCCCTCTCGGCCTGCCCGCTGTTGGCCGCAAGTGTTCGCGTGTCTTTTTCGCGTATGCGTGCAGCCTTGCCGCGAAGCTCGCGCAGGTAGTAGAGCTTCGCTCGACGCACGCGCCCGCGCTTGACCAGATCAATGTGGTCAATAATGGTCGCGTGCAGCGGAAAGATTCTCTCCACACCAACGCCGAAGCTGGTCTTTCGCACGGTGATGGTCTCGCGTGCGCCGCCATGCTTGCGAGCAATCACGATTCCCTCGAACGCCTGAAGGCGCTCTTTGTTCTCAGACTCCTTGATGCGCACGTGAACGCGCACCGTATCGCCCGGCTGAAAAGCCGGTATCCCATCGCGCATCTGCGATTTTTCAACAGCATCTAAACGGTTCATATCTTAAACTCCAAAGATTAGTAGTTATGAATTTTGAGTTATGAGTTTTGAGTTAAAAAACTTGTCGGCCTTAACTCAAAACTCATAACTCAAAATTCATAATTTCTTTTCATCTAACAGGTCTGGCCTATTTCTCTCAGTCTTCTTTAACGCCTGCTCGCGCCGCCATCGCTCTATCTCCGCGTGATGGCCGCCGAGCAAAATATCTGGAACGCGCATCCCGCGAAACTCCGGCGGGCGCGTGTAGTGCGGATAATCCAGCAAGCCGTCTGAGAACGATTCGTTGACGGCGGAAGTCTCGTTGCCGAGCGCGCCCGGAATCAGCCTGACAATCGCATCCACAACCACGACCGAAGCCGCCTCGCCGCCAGACAGAACGTAATCCCCGATTGAGATTTCATCCGTCACTAGAGCCTCTGCGACGCGCTCGTCAACTCCTTCATAGCGCCCGCAGATTAGAACCACGTGCGCGCTCTTCGCCAATTCATCTGCCAAGCTTTGCGTGAACACGCGACCCTGTGGCGATAGAAGAACGACGCGCGTGCCTTCCGCATAAGCCTCGCGCTCGCTCGCTCCGGTCAACTCTTCAACTGCTGCAAAGATCGGTTCGGGCTTCAGGACCATCCCGTCGCCCCCACCAAAGGGGCGATCATCCACCTGCCTGTGCTTATCCTGTGTCCAACGGCGCAGGTCATGAACTTTGATGTCAACAAGCTCCGCAACTTGCGCCCGACGAATGATTCCGTACTCAAACGCTCCGCGAAAAAATTCCGGGAAGATCGTAACGATGTCAATCCGCATTCCGCCCGTCCGCAATCTAAAATTCAAGGAGTCCTTCCGGCGGATCAACGCGAATCAGCTTATCTTCAACGTCAATCTCGACGCAGATACTTTCAGCGAGCGGTATTAGATGCTCTCGCTTGCTCGCTTCGTTTTCAACAACGAGCACACAGACGCCGCCCGTTCTCATCACTTCGCGCACGACGCCGAGTTGTTCACCTTCGATTGTCTCTATGCGACAACCCGCAAGTTCCCAATCGTAGAACTCATCCTCTTCAAGTTCCACACGCTCCGATTCTGGAACTGCGAATTCGTATCCGACAAGACTTGATGCGGCTTCGATTGAATCGTAGCCTGCGAACTTCAGAACAACGCGCTCACCTTGAAACCAGTGTTCTTCGAGTTTAAGCTCTGAGCGCTTGCCGTCCGGCCCGACCGCTATTAAATTTTCAAGCCCCTCGAAACGCTCCGGGAAATCCGTCAAAAGTTCTGCGACCAATTCGCCGCGCAAGCCTCTGGTTTTGACTGCGCGCGCAACAGCGACGAGATCATCTGCCGCCGAGTCGCGTCCTTCGGCTTCGCTCATTCCACGATTTCAAGAGTGTAGCGGCGATTCTGCTTCACACCTGCTGCGTGAAGTAGCGAGCGCAGAGCGCGAACAGTTCTTCCCTGTCGTCCTATAACCTTGCCCATGTCCGCTTCGGCAACGCGCACCTCAATCAACAACGCGCCCTTCTGCTCGACCTCGCGCACGTCAACAGCTTCCGTGTCATCCACGATAGCTTTAACGATCATCTCGATGGTCTCTCTCATAGAAAGTTCCAAGTTCCAAGTTTCAAGTTTCAAGTTTTCTGGCTTGGAACTTAAAACTTGGAGCTTCAAACTGTTTCTGCTTGCGCTGCTTGCGCCGCTTGCGCTTTCGCGTTCGCTTTAATCAGGCGCCGCACGGTATCGGTCGGCTGTGCGCCGCGCTCAATCCAGTATTGCGCTCGCTCGGCATTGAGTTTGATCTGGCCCTCTTTGCCGATAGGATTATAAGTGCCGATGCTTTCGATGTACGCGCCATCGCGCTTCGACAACTTCTCTTTCACAACGATGCGGTACGAAGGTCTCTTCTTCGCACCCATTCTCATTAATCTGATTGCTAACAAGTTTCTTCCTCCGAAATCAGTTTTCAGTTTTCAGTTTTGAGTCGCCAATGTTCTGAAAACTCAAAACTGAAAACTCACTTCTTCTTCTTCCGCTTCTTCTTCTTAAACTTCTTGCGCGACGGTGCGGCAGGAAGCGTTGACATTTCGCCGTCGTCACCGTTTCCGAAGTCTGGCATTCCTGATATGCCTGCGACGCGGCGCATCAGCTTGCCTTTGATTCCGCCGCCGAACATGCCTGAGCCGGAGAGTTGCCGCATCATCTGGCGCATCTCCGTGTACTGCTTGATTAGTTGATTCACTTCCGCGACCGTAGTGCCAGAGCCGCGAGCTATGCGGCGGCGACGATTCGCGTTCAGAATCTTATGGTCCGAGCGCTCCTCTCTCGTCATCGAATCAATGATGGCTTCGGTTCGCTTTAATTCCTTCTCCATCTGCGCGGTCTGCTCTTCATCCAGATTCGGCACGCCTATGCCGCCAAGGAGTTGGTCCGGCAGCATCTTCATAATTTTTGAGAAAGAGCCGAGCTTCTTTACCTGTCTCAGTTGACTGCGAAAGTCGTCGAGCGTGAACTGGTTCTTCTGAAGCTTCTTTAATTGCTCTTCGGCTTCATCCTGGTCAACCTTAGCCTGCACCTCTTCGATGAGCGAGAGTACATCACCCATTCCGAGTATGCGCTGTGCTATGCGGTCCGGGTAGAAGGGTTCGAGCGCGTCATACTTTTCTCCGACGCCTACGAATTTCACGGGCTGTCCCGTCACCTGCTTTATCGAAAGAGCAGCGCCGCCACGCGCATCGCCGTCCATCTTCGTCAAGACGACTCCCGTTATCCCTACGCGGCGGTGAAACTCTTCGGCGGATTTCACAGCGTCCTGTCCAGTCATTGCATCCGCCACAAACAGAGTCTCTACGGGGTGCGTCTCACTCTTGATGCGCTCAAGCTCTTGCATCAACTCATCGTCAATGTGAAGTCGCCCGGCTGTGTCTATCAGTAGCGTGTCGTAGCCCGTTTGCTGCGCGTGCTTGTAAGCCTCGCGAACGAGCGTCAAGGGATCGTTCGTCTCAGGCATCTCGAAAATGGCTTGCCCCGTTGCGCGCGCGATGACTCGAAGCTGCTCGCGTGCTGCGGGACGGTAAACGTCAACTGAAAGCAAGAGCGGTTTGCGATCCTGATTCTTCGCAAGCCAGCGCGCAATCTTTCCAGTCGAAGTCGTCTTGCCAGAGCCTTGCAGGCCGACGATCATCACTGTGTTCGGAATCTGTTTTGTAAAGACAAGGCGCGAGGATTGACCGCCTAAGAGTTCAACCAACTCATCGAAGACAATCTTGACGACCTGCTCCGAAGGCTTCAACTCCTGCCAGACCTGCTGGCCTTCCGCCTTCTCCTTAACAGACGCTATGAAATCTTTGGCGACCTTGTAATTAACGTCCGCTTCCAGAAGCGCGAGCCGTATCTCGCGCAGCGCAGCATCAACGTGCGCGGGCGTCAACACGCCCTCGCCGCGCAGGTTCTTCAGCGTCCGCTTCAGCTTGTCGGATAGAGACTCGAACATATAGTAGAACTTCCGCGCTACAGACGGAAACGAAGATGATAAAGGCGTTGAGGAAGAAAGGCAAGTCTTCGGGAAGCGCTCATTTTGCCTTCGCCTTACGTCTTTTTTTATGTTAAATTTCAGGCGAATCATGGACGGTCTTATTCGTGGGAGAATTTGATCGCACCTTGCAAACCCCTCCAATGTTTCTGAAATGGGCGCAATTTGAAATAGGCCGTTGATTAGACTTTTATTTTAGTGCTACTCGACTCGGAAGAAGCGCCCGCCGGAGACTGCGACCATTGAGTAAAGATAAAAAGAGACCTGAATCGGGTGTAGTAAACCTCGCGGACGCACGTGCGCGTCTTCAACGCTTGCGCTCGCGCGGCGCAACTGTCTCGCGCGAGGAACTGCTGGCAGAGCTTGAAGAGATTCGCCTGCTCCTTGATAACGGTCTCTCGTCTGAAGTCAAAGCTCGCCTTACGTCACTGATTGCAGCCACGCGTCACGACGCGTCGTTACTCGCTCAGGCGCGTTGCATTCTCTCCGCATCGCTTGAGATGCAGGGTCGTTACCGCGAATCTCTGGAAGCCGTGCAGATGTACGAAGCGCCCGAAGCACGCGCCAAACTGGACGCGGAAGCCAGGAACTGCCTGCGCGTCCAGATCGGTCTGGCCTACAACTACACCGGCGATCATCCGAAAGCCATAGCACTTCTGAACGTCGCTCTGCGCGAAGAGACCGAGAACGGATCATCGCACGCGCATCTTGGAGCCATTTACGCCGCGCTCGCACGCGTTTATCGCAGCATCAGCGAGTTCACAATCGCGCGCGATTATTCAGAGAAAGCGCTTGAGCATTATCGTGAGACAGGCGACTGGCGCGGGCTTGCCGAGAGCTACTTCGGCATCGCAATGGCGGACACGCTAGAAGGCAATCATGAAGCTGGTCTTGAGAATTTTGAGCAGGCAGCAAAGCTTGTGGGCGATCATCCCGCTCCTTATCTTCTAGGCAAGATTTACTCGAACATGGCAGGAGCCTGCTGGTTTCTAAAACGTCCGCAGGAAGGCATACGTTATTTAGAGAAATCAATCAGCTACTACGAGCGCACGGAGCATAAAGCGAGCGCCGCGCTTGGCTACAACAATCTTGGCATCAACCTGATGCTCGTTGGCGAATGGCAGCGCGCACAGGAAGCATTGGAGCGCGCACTTTCTCTTGCCTCAGAGATAGATGAGCGCGGCGCGCAAGTTCCAATGATTCTGGACTCGCTAGGTGACCTCTGCACCTTACGAGGCGATCTGGAAGAGGCCAGAAAATTTCTGGACCGGGCAGTTGCGCTCGCAACAGAGAACGGAAACAAGTGGTATTCGTGCCAGGCGCTTCGCACGCTCGGACGTTGTTACCTTGCAATGAACGATGCGGAGAGCGCGCTTGAGAAGGGACGACAGGCTCTCTCTCTGGCCGAGAGCATCGGCGACCGTCAGGCTATCTGCGAATCGCGTCTAATCCTTGCGGAAGCGAATCTTCTCTCTAATAATCTTGACGTGTGCGCCGAAGAGCTTCATAAAGTTGCGGAGCAGACGACGGATTCTACAACCGATCTGGGCTTTGCTGGCGAAGCGCAACGTCTTCAAGGACTCCTGGCAATAGCGCATGGCGATGCGACGCTCGCCGCGCAGCATTTCGCTCGAAGCGTCTCCATCTTCGAGATGCTTGGCGACCGTTATCGCGCGACGCGCGCTCATTACGAGATGGGACGCGCCTCAGCCGCGACTCAACCCGAACGTGCAGCCGAGCATTTGTCGCGGGCCGTTCACACATTCCGCGAGCTTGGAGCAAACCTTGACCTTGAGCGCGCAGAAGAAGCGCTCGCCGCTCTGGACCGCAACGCCCCGGAACAGGAGAGCGCCACGTCCGCTCTCGCTCAACTTCTAACACTCCGTCTCGCAGAAGCAGTCGCATCGCGCGAGCTTCTCCTGCGCGAACTCGCAGCCGTTCTGGATCAGGAGACGAATGCGAGCCGCGTTCTAATCTTCGAGCCAGCCGAGAATAATCAATTGAGAGTTGTGGTCGCGCACGGCTGCACGAGTGATGAAGCGGCAAAGATTGCAGATGAGTTGAACCGTAAAGAGACGGATGCGCAGAAGGAGAAGTTTGCAGCATCGCATGACTCGTCTATCATGACATTGCGTGCGCCGAACGCTCAGCCCGCGATTCTACTGTTGTCGCCGCGCGAGGCAATTACGCTTCCAAACAATATCTCAATTGAGCCGCTACTGCGCGTAGTTGAACTGGGCATGGATGTCTGCGCACTTCGCGCTCGCACGCACGCTGGACACACAGCGCAGAATCAAGACACGCTCGCAGGCTCAAGCCTCATGCCTGGCTTCATTCATTCAAGCCCTGCTATGACCCGTCTCGTAGAAGAGGTCCACAAGATTCGCTCATCTGACGTAACCGTTCTCGTCACGGGCGAGAGTGGCACAGGCAAGGAATTGGTGGCGCGCGCAATTCACGCGCTCTCGTCTCGCCGCTCCAAAGTCTTCATGCCGTTTAACTGCACGGCAGTTCCGAAGGAATTATCGGAAGGCTATCTCTTCGGCTATCGGCGTGGAGCATTCACTGGCGCTGTTTCGGATTCGCCCGGCGTGATTCGCTCTGCTGCGGGTGGCACACTCTTCCTTGACGAGATTGGCGACCTTCCGCTGGACGTTCAACCGAAGCTTTTGAGATTTCTACAAGAAGGCGAGATTCAACCTTTAGGCGAGCAGCGCCCCGCTAAAGTTGATGTCAGAATCATCGCGGCGACGAACTCAGACCTTGAAGAGATGGTTGCTCAAGGACGTTTCCGCGAGGACCTTTACTATCGCCTGAATGTTATACGCCTTCGTGTTCCGCCTCTCAGAGAGCGCCGCTCGGAGATTCCGACCATCGTAAACTATTACATCAATCACTACTCCGCAAAATTCGGTCGCCGCGACATAGAGATTACGTCGCAGGCTGTTGATCTGTTGATGGTTTGCGACTGGCCCGGCAACGTGCGCCAACTCTGCAACGAGATTCAAAGAATCGTCGCGCGCGCAGAAGACGGCGTGGTCTTAACGCCGGACCAACTCTCGCCGGAACTGCGTCGCATGTCAGCGCCTGAAACACAGCAGCCTTCTATAACTCCGCTCAGCGCAGTCGCGCCTGCACCGGGGCAGAACATCACGCTCGCAGATGCCATTGACGAACTCGAACGTCGCATGATTGCCGAAGCCTTGCGCAAGCACAGCGGCAACATCTCTCGCGCCGCACGCGAACTAGGACTCACGCGTCGCGGCCTCTACTTGAAACTCGAACGCCACGACCTTTCCGCCAGCGCGTGAAAAGAGAATGCGGAGTGCGGAATGGTGAAAGATGAACCGCCTGTTTTTAATTCATCATTCCGCATTCATCATTTCCCTCCGCGTTCTGTATCGTACAGACTAATGCATGTATAATCTTTCTCTCCCAAATTTGAGCTTTTTGCTCTGGAGGTTTCCCCATGCAGCCGCAGAAACGGCGCATCCTCTGTGTTGAAGATGATGAAGATACCTGCTCGATGCTTGATAATCTTCTAAGGCAGGAGAACTACGAGGTCAAGACAGCTAATTCTGTAAGCGAAGCTTTGCAGATAGCGCAGAGCGAATCCTTCAACCTTTACATTCTAGACGCATGGTTTCCAAAAGGGACAGGCCTCAGCCTTTGCCGCAATATACGCGAGTTCGATCCGCACACGCCCATAGTCTTCTACTCCGGCGCAGCTTTTGATTCGGACCGGGAGGAAGCTCTCTACGCCGGAGCACAGGCATTCGTAGCAAAGCCTTATGTTGACGAGTTGCTAAAGACCATACATAGCCTTCTTAACGATAAGCAAGAGCCTGTCACACATTAGAGACTGATATAAGAGGCTGAGAGAATAAGTCCTGCATGAAAAGGAAAGGGCGCGAAGTCTTCGGCCCCAATCAAGTGGACCCGGACTCCACACCCTTTCCTTTTCCCTTTGCTACGGTTCTACTATCGCCGCATCTTAAATGCCCAGGAGATTCCTGTCAGTACGAACGCGAACCATTTCCTGAGTCACGTCCACGTTATTGGCCTTATCTTCTATCTCTACCCTCAGACACATTCTGAAATTCATTCCGGCCACGACCTGACTCTCTGCGTGCTCGACCGATAGCAGCTTGACCTCTGTGTCCTGCTTCTTCGCTTCAGCGCCGACAGCGAACTGTGCCGCCTCTTGAACCTCTTCGGAATCCGTTGGGACTTCCTTGTAACCACCAGCGATAGGTGGTCGCCCCTGTGAAAGTGCTGCAATCGCACAGCTAAAAACTATGCTGAGTGTGACGAGCGATGTAATCAATAAACTCTTCTTCATTTTGAACCTCCGATAAATTAAGAAGCCCCTGAAGGCCGCCCGAGATGGACGTGCCAACATCTATCTGTTTGCTTCTTATACTACAACTGGCTTTGCACAAAATTACCCTCAAAAGAGCCAATTTTTGTGCAGGCGGAATCTTGCACAAAATTCAGATGATTTCTTAGCGGGGACCCTGAGCATGAAGTGTGCCCTTCTGAATTAAAACACACCTAAGCCTTATAACGCCTCTGCCTTTTCATCACCGTCTTAACTGAATTTATAGGCAGGCGAGATTATTTATAGGCAAGTGGTATTTTATAGGCAAAGCCTGTATATGCTTGACGAGCCTCTTCTATTGCTCGCCCAACAAGGTGGCATATTCTTCGTCTCCATCTGTGCAGGCGTGATAATCCTACTCGTCCTGGCTTACGTTATTCTCAGGGAATTATGGAAGAGACGTTGACCATTTCATCAAAGCAAAGTTTAGCGAACGTTTCCGCAGTAAGATTACCGCTGCTCAAACTAACGAAGCGCTTTTGAGTGAGCTTTGTTTCTAAAGTCGGCGGACAAATTAAAAGCGGCGCGTTCTCATCAAACGCGCCGCCCCCATGGCTAGAATGAAACACAATTTGTTGGATGCTCCCAATCATCCAACACGGGATAGATACATTCAGCACCTATCCAAAGTGGACGCATCTTACGCCGCTCAAAACTCCACGTCAATACCTTTTTTTCACATCGAATGAATCAGACAAAATAGATAAACCAGCACCGAGAAGATGTGGATACTTTCTAACCATCTTTATCGCTACTGTATATCTGCTAACCACTCGACTTTTCTTCTACAATCTCACAGCAATTCTCAATAAATCGCAGAAAATCCCTTGTTTTCTCATAGAAGTGGATACCTGCTATCCAAAACTTCGACCTTAGTGCACCTATCAAACGGAACGTCTTGGGGACGGCTCAAGTCTAAAAATAGTTAG
>QHXM01000179.1 GCA_003222945.1 Acidobacteriota bacterium | reverse complement strand
TTCTCATTTTCTTCCCCTTCATAGCCTGCGCGCGCACGATATCCGCGTTGAAAGGCGAATGTCAATATTGTGGGCAGTAAGGCTAATGTGTCGCCAGGACCGCAAGTTCCCTTAGATATGATTGCTGTCTGACTGAGAAAGTATCAGTATGCGCGCCCTTCACGTGTGGCGCATCGTGCAGGATGAGGCATTGTTGATTCCTCAGCGTTGTCGAGCGCCTTGCGAAATCCGTTCTTAACAACCTTTCATTGCTTCCCTCATTGATCGCTTGTTAGTTCTTGCAGCCCTCGATATTTTAAGATAGCCTCAGACCGTGACCATCACTCGCACGATGGGGTCAGGTGTTTAGAAGGACCAGGGCGCATACAAAGAGAAACATTCGATGCCGCTCACATTCCCGGAACAGAGCGGCGTTCTCTTTAGAGGCATAAAATGTTTTCCAGCAGGTTAGCGAAAGCCGTGTTAAAAACCCTTCCAAGAGGACTACAGCGACGCATTCAGGACCGCATCGAAGACATGCGACGGCGGCGTCCGGCTCCTCATCGCGGCCTGGAGCAGTTCGGGCTTGCTTGCACACAGGTCTATCCTGAGGGCATCAACTTCGACGACTGCGTGCGCGTAGGGATGGCGCAGCGGCTAGAGGGCCTGGTCATTCGCATGGATACGCCGGTGGCCTCCATCGGCTCCTGTTTCGCCGATGAGTTTGCGACGCACATGCGCGAAAGGGGATTCAATTACGTGGCTGCGGAGTCCGATATCTTCCCCGCTTCAGCGAATTGGGGACGCGTCTATACGATTCAATGTTTGCGGCAGGTCGTGATGTACTCCACTGCCGATGACTTCCCCATCCTGACAGAGCACTCGCCCGATGGATGGTTCGATCCGCTGCGCGAGACGGCAATCGGACTCTTTCCGACGCGCGAGCAGGCGGAGGAGGCGATTCGCAGTCATCGCGCCGCGTCACGCAGGGCGTTCGCAGACGCTCGCGTCCTCATCATCACCCTGGGGCAGAATGAAGGGTGGATTGACCGCCGGTACGGCTTCGCGTGGGCGCGCTGTCCTCCGATGGCAATTCTAGGAGCGGACCGCGAGCGGTTCGAGGCCAGAGCGTTATCGTTTGAGGAAGACATAATCTGGCTGGAGGATTTGTTGACGCGTCTGCGCGAACTGAACAAAGACCTTGACATTCTACTCACCGTGAGTCCGGTTGGGAGCTATGTGACCTTCTGCGGATCAGAGGTCATCACGCGGTCATTTGCCGGAAAGTGTGTTCTGCGCGCCGTCGCCGAGCGGATCACTCAAGTCGTTCCCCGCGTGTGGTACTTCCCCTCATTCGAGATGGCGCTCGGCTACAACCCGCACACGTTGCGTGCCGACAATCGGCATGTGAAGAACTCCACCGTCGATAGGATATTCAAACTCCTTCACGAGACGGTGGTCCGCTAAGATTGTCGAATCAGCCAGCGCAGCGCGTGCGCGGCAAACGGCTACAATCCGCGCTAAATGTAAAAAGGTGCACACCTGACGAACCAGATGCACACCTTATGAATTATCGGGGCGAGAGGATTCGAACCTCCGGCCTTCTGGTCCCGAACCAGACGCGCTACCAGGCTGCGCCACGCCCCGTCAAAGTTCACCAGACGAAATCCTTCGCATTCAAAGTGCCTTTCGTCTGTCCGTTCTTAGCTGGCTCAATTCGCACGATAAAGCCCGTGCGTTCGCAAAAGAAACTAGCGTCAAATCTCAAGACTTCATCTATCTGAGGAATGTAAACAAGCAGCGCATCCACCTCATCGGCGCAGTATTTTCGTCGCATCCTGCGACCTTCCCAGCTTTTCAAATTAACTCTGATGCTGCCCTGACTGTTTTGCGCTTTGCCGCTCGCATACTTGACCTGCACACGCTCTAGCTTCTGACCATCATCTAAGATGAAATCGTATCTGGAATCAATCAAGGGCTTGCTTAGTATAATACCCTTTTCCGCTGCCCTTAACTGAACTTTCAATAATGCGATCTCACCTTTTTGATGCGTACTGTGCATGAGACTCGCCAGCGAGACCATTCTAAGTGGCAGGCATGTACGTGTCAAACCTCTGCGCTTTCAGAGGAAGCATTATGCTCGTGTGCTGAAGCTTTATGAATGCGAGAGTTTTTCACATGCCGCCAAATCCACCATGCGACAAAGAGCACGAAGAGAATTCCTATTACGAAGTCGAAGCGATGGAAGAGTGATTTCAGAGTCTCGCTCTTGTCCCACTGCTCGCCAAGTTTCTGCCCCACATAAGCGAGGGCGAGACACCAGGGGAGCGAGCCAGCAAAAGTGTAAATCACGAAACGCTTCAGATTCATTCGCGCAACGCCCGCAGGGAAAGCTATGAAGGTGCGTATCACAGGAAGCAGTCGGCTTGCGAAGACTATCACCTCGCCATACTTCGCAAACCACCGGTCGGCAATGTCTAAATCGTGATTGGAGATCAGAACAAAGCGCCCGTACTTTTCAATCAGCGGGCGACCGCCCCGCAGCCCAACCCAGTAAGCCACGAGTGAACCCACGACGCACCCGAGCGCGCCAGCCACAGCAACAAACCATAGATTGAAGCGCCCAGCGTAAACCAGATAACCGGAGAAAGGCATTATCACTTCCGATGGCAGCGGGATACACGCCGACTCAATTGCCATCAAAAGCACGACGCCCGCATAGCCTAGCGCCGAAATCGTGGCTATGATGAAAGCTGAAATTACTTCTATGATTCTCGCAATCAATTTAATTCAACCTAGAGAAGAGAAATGCTGAACGATGAATGATGAACCGAAAAGCTTTTATCTTTCTGTTTTCACTTCCGCCTTCATCCTTCCGCCTTGCTCTTCCATCCGTAATGGCCTATGAGCGGAACAAACGCACATGCGCCGTGATCTTCGCGCGTGTAGCCTTTATCAGTTCTGATGACGCGGACCAGTCTTTGTGCCTCACGCGTATCACCGACAGGGATTACGAGTCTTCCATCAATCTTCAATTGCGCGAGCAGAGGCTCTGGAACTTCTGGTCCGCCCGCCGCAACGAGTATCGCGTCGTAAGGCGAGTGCGCGCTCCAGCCCAATGTGCCGTCGAAACATTTAACGGTCGCGTTGTAGATTCCAAGCTGCCGTATGCGCGCCTGCGCCTCGCGCGCCAGATCGCCTATGCGCTCGATTGCATAAACCTGCGCAGCGAGTTGCGCGAGCACAGCCGTTTGATAGCCTGAGCCTGCGCCTATCTCAAGCACGCGACTTCTATCGTCAAGCTCAAGGAGTTCCGTCATGCAAGCGACGATGAAAGGTTGCGAGATAGTTTGATTGGCTGCAATTGGAAGCGCATGATCGCCGTAAGCTCGGCCCTGCAAAGCTTCGGGCACGAAGCGATGACGCGGCACTGCGCGCATGGCATCGAGCACACGAGTGTCGCGTATCCCGTAATGCCCACGCAAGCGCTCAATCATGCGCTCGCGCGGAATGCGATACTCGCTTGAAGTTTTAGAAAGTTGCAGAGGGGCAGAACTCATTTAGTGAAAAGTGAACAATGAGTAGTGAATAGTGGAAAGCTGTTCTTTAACTTTTCACTATTCACTTTTCACTATTCACTAATGTACTTCCTATGTAATTCCAGGTTTCGATTGCCGTCAGAGCATTGTGGTCCGTCATGTCGCTCTTGAGCGGGGTGACGGAGATGTAGCCTTTCTCTATCGCCTGATAATCTGTGCCTTCGGCGGAGTTCCAAGCGAAATATTCTTCGCCAATCCAATAGTAGGGCTTGCCGCGCGGGTCTATGTGCTCGCTTATGACGGGACGCGCGTTCTTTAACCCTTGCCGCGTGACTTTCACGCCGCGAATTTCGCCTTTAGGGATATTGATGTTGAGCAGAGTCCCTTCGGGCAATCCCTCCTGCAAAACTTTGCGCATAGCTGTGACGGCGAAGCGCGCAGCCTCTGTGAAATCAAAGTTCTCGCGCGCGACCATGCTGAAGGCTATGCCTGGAACGCCAAGAATCGTAGCTTCGAGCGCGCCCGCGACTGTGCCTGAATAGGTCGCATCGTCGCCAAGATTTCCGCCGTGATTGATGCCGGAGGCGCAGATGTCCGGTCGTTCATCTTCCGGGATAATCTTGTGGAGCGCGAGCGTCACGCAATCGGTCGGAGTTCCGTCAACGGTCCAATGGCGCTCGTCAATCTGTCGTATGCGAAGAGGGCGAGCGAGCGTCAAGCTATGCGATGCGCCGCTCATCTCCGCTGCGGGCGCAACCACGTACACATCGCCCAACTCTCTGAGAGCCTCTTCTAATTTGATAAGGCCGTCGGAGTGTATGCCGTCGTCGTTTGTGAGCAGTATGCGTGTCATCAGAAAAATAAACCGTCCGAACTTGTTGGAGCAGAGAGCGTGCGTCGTGCTTTTCTCAAGCAAGACATCAAAGACAATCTCTGCCACCGTTCACTTGGACGGTTTAGCTACGGCGTGCGCTTCCCCTCTTAAAAGCGCACTCTATTTATCGCGGGGTGGACGTGGACGACCCTTCTTCTTGTTGCGCTTGCGCGCCAGAGCAGATTTAAGTTTAGCCTTCTGTCCCGGCGGCATAAAAAAAGCGTGCTTCTTGGCGTCCTTGATGATCTCTTCTGTCATCACGCGACGTTTGAAGCGACGCAATGCGCTCTCGATTGACTCGCCCTGATTAACATTAACTATCGCCATTCATCTCTCCATCTAAAAAAGTTTTCGGTTTACGGTTATGAGTTTCAGTTTAAGGGGATACCTTAAACTACAATTTAACATGCCCTGATCGGGTTTGGTCAAGCGCACATGAACTTTGGATGTCGTACCTGAGTTGTCGTCTCCGGTCATTATTAATGTATAACAAATAGCTCCTGATGCG
>QHXM01000178.1 GCA_003222945.1 Acidobacteriota bacterium | reverse complement strand
TTTAACTGCTCTAGCTGCATTAACAAGCGTTAATTTAGCCGTCCTAGAATCTCTGAGACCTTATATCAATAAGCAGTACAGTTCTAACTTTAGAAGACAATTTTATGGTTTTACAGTTCCACAGTACGTGATTCGTCCGAAGCATTTAAAGGTGTGTCCGCAGTGTTTATCTGAATCCGCCCATATTAGGCGAATATGGGAATTCGCTCTAGTGACAGCTTGTCCAATACATAAATGTTTACTCTTAGACAAATGTCCAAATTGCGGAAAACGTATTACTTGGGCGAGAAGCCAAGTGGCCGTATGTTCATGCAGATATGATTGGCGTAAGTATAATTCAAACACAATTACTGCTTCAGAGTTGCAAGTAACGCAGCAGATATATTTGTTGTGTGGTCTCTGTGTTGAAAATGCTAACACTGAGAGAGGCAGTACAGACCAAACCAATCCTCTATACAGGACCGGTTTACAATATTTTGTAGCAGCATTGGTGTTCGTTGCCAGTCAACTTGATGGCAAAGCTTATAAAAAGGGCGAACGGCTGATTGATACCACAGGTAAGAACTTCGCTCGAAATAAGCAAAACACAGAAATCCATGTGCTTCTATGTAAGGCTTGGTCCGTCTTTAATAATTGGCCTGATAATTATTTTCAATTTCTCGAATGGCGAAGGCTTCATATACCTAGCGGGCGCTCCGAGTCCGGCCTGAGCAGGGATTTTGTCCAATATAAGTCCGCCCTTTATTATCAACTTGCATCTGAACAGCTAGACTTCATGCGCGCAGCCTTCGAGGAATACCTTGTGACAAGATGGGATGGCGGATCTGTCGCGCATATGAGACGCATTAGCCAGGGCCTTCGCATACGCAGCAGATATGTCTCCCGGAAAGAAGCCAAAAAACTCTTATGCATAGCGTTTGAGGGAGTAGATAGACTTATTGCTAAGGGAAAATTGAAAGCTATAGTTCGCGCCAATAGGAGCCATAGAGCAATTCTAATAGATAGGTCTAGTGTAGAGTCATTTAAGTATGAACTTGAGAATTCTTTAAATCTCAAGCAAGTTAAAAAGTCGCTAGGTGTGACCAAGCAGCGTGTATTTGAGATGATCGAATGTGGCTTGCTTAATCCACTTGAAGAACAGGTGATGGATGGGCGCAGTGACCGGACATTCAGCGTAACTGAGGTCAAGTGCCTGCTAGCTACTTTAAGAGGAAAACTATTGAAAATAGCTCCCGTACTCGTAGGCAGAAGCATAAGCTTTCCCAAAGCCCTTAAAAAATTAGTTCCCGTAAATATCGGCATTGGGCGATTCATACAACTAATTCTTGAAGGGACAATCCTTCCAGTTAGGAGTAACACAAAGCTAGGATTGGCCTCGCTGCTATTTAGCGATTTGCAAATTGAGAATTACATAATGGAATTAGAACGAATCCAAATCGGAGAAACTTTTAGTGCACCAGAAGTGGCAAAACGCTTGGGCATTGGAGTTAGTAATACATACTTTCTCATAAGAAAAGGACTTCTTCAAATTCATAGGCAATCAGTTAACGGTTATTGTGGTTTGCGGATTAATAAAAGCACTATTGATCTATTCAATTCCACTTATGTTTTCCCCGCGAAAGTGGCCCAGCAATTAGGCACTAGTTCTTCTCGTCTTACTAATCTGCTTATTATGCACGACATCAAGCCTGTTTCCGGTTCAAAAGTGGATGGAGGGATGCAGTATATATTTAGAAGGGCAGAAATTGAAAAAATCGATCTAAAGGCAATTTGGCAAGCCTCAAAGCATGAACATATCAGCAGACTCAATGAGAGAAAGCTAATAGGTTTGCAACAAGCGGCCAGTCTGCTGGGCACTGATCAACGTGACGTGCTGGATTTGATTGAACGAGGCATTTTGAAGCCACACCGACATTTACCACGAAGTAGGCATAAGAATGATGGCCCATTCGTCTCTATGTTTACCATTGAAAAACACAAAGACCGAACGGTTGATTACAGCGGATTAGTGTCTTCCACAGTAGCAGCAAAGATGCTTGGGGTAACAGTTCCAACGTTGCATAATACATATATACCCAAGAAACTCTTGCAGATAGCTTTAGATGGAGGTAAACCTAGCATATGTTATTTCTGGTTGTATGATGTAAAGGCTCTTATTGAAGCTAGGGAGAACTTGAAACAAAATTGTATCAGCACAGTAGAGGCAGCGTCGCTCTGCAATGTGAGTCGTGAAAGCATTCACGACTGGTTGGCAGTTGGTTTACTCCAACCAATAACCGGAACGATAGCCGAAACCTTTGCGCATAATCTTTACTTACGGGATGATGTTGAACAATTGTACGCTGAGAGGGAAGCCTTCAAAGCAAAGCGAATAAGCGAGGGTGGTTCATCTCGTTTTGGCAGCCCATGCGGACCTAAGCGGCAGCCAGTGCGGGAAAAGGTAGCTCCTCGCCTTGAACAGTTATTTAAACAGTGGAATGCTAAGCCACAAGGGCAACCAGTATCCGGCCAAAAATTACTTCGTCAGCTTGTCCAAGAAGGCTATCATGTAGGCATTAATACAATTTATGTGTGTCTTCATGAACTTCGCCAGCAGGCTCATATTCATTAATAACATCCATTGATAACCCTAGCTTATTCCGTTTCCACTTTATCTAAAGCATGCGAGAGAGCATTTTCAATCACGGGACGCGATAAATAAGCCGACAAAAATTCCGCATGATCAGGATGGCAGAATACCCTGAGCTTTCCGATTGACTC
The DNA here is from genome assembly GCA_003222945.1 of Acidobacteriota bacterium. Lineage (GTDB taxonomy): Bacteria > Acidobacteriota > Blastocatellia > Pyrinomonadales > Pyrinomonadaceae > QHXM01. The sequence goes on along the minus strand of QHXM01000178.1, from coordinate 3,854 downwards.
TTGGAAGCTTTCTTGGAGAGCTTTCCAGAGGATAGACTGTTCAAGGGTTCCAGTACGCATCTCATCAGATTTAACTCTACGCCGATCTTCTTCGATAACAAACTCCAACGGTGTATCTGATCCCTTCCTTTCAGGAGGGATATCAATGAGTAAGAGGGCTTTACTTCGTCCCTCTACAATAAAGCTATTACGTGCATCTGGCGTTATGACAGCAGTATGTGGTGGAGGCTCAGGGGGGCTTTCGACTAATTCTACAATGCGCTGCTGAAAAACTTCTTGTAGTTTTAGCTTCTTCTTCCAACCACGTTTATTCGTGCGATAAAATTCCAACAGATTAGACCATAAGGTTTTGTCTTGAAATTTTTCACTTGAAAGCACGAGAACACGCTTGAAAAGCTTCCGTGCCCGAAGAAGTTCAAGAAACTCCATTCCAACTTTCCCGCTTCTATTAGCAAGCCAGTAAAGCATTGAGAGGTCTCCATATTGGATCTGACTTACTTCGTTGATTGGGTTTCCCAATGCAATTTCAGTAAGAGGGAAGAGTTTATCTTGCTCTCCTTTGACACTCCCGTTCGGTATCACGAATTTACGGAACGCATCGCGAAATTGTTTCCGAGCTTTCTCATCCTTAGCATGAGCTAACATTTCCCATATCATACGTTGTAGCATGGCCTTAATAGCCCTATACGCATGATGCCAATAAACCTGCCCGAACATAGCATAACGCGCAAATGCAATAGCTTCCGCGGGAACTTTACCTTTTTCATGAATACCAAGCGCAGCGTAGGTCTGACCATCTTGCTCGCGAAAGACAATAGTCAATGTCCGCAAAAGGCGTTCCAGGTCTGTTCCTTTGCCATAGCTAAGACCAAGACGCACGCTATCTCTCATAAGATAATCGATCTTATCTGCATCAATAGGCCCATTAATGAGGGTATGTAGAATCCTATCTTTTAATGACCCTTTCATAAGTCGCGGATCCGCTTGCAAAATAGCAACGACTCGCGCAACGGGCACGGCCCATCCGTCCGTTTTTTCTATTGATGTACTTAATGAACTACGCTCGTGGTTAAGCAATTCATAACCGATTTGCTCATGTGAGAAAAGGGTTGGTTCAGCCTCTTCAAAATCATGCGCTAATGGATAATGCCCGACATCATGAAGCAACGCAGAAAGTAAAGCGGCTCTAAGATCCTCCTCTCGCATTATCTGGCGAAAAAGAGGATTAAGAGGATCGTTGTAAAGAGCAAGAATGTAGCGGCAAAGCGCAGAAAATGTTCCGATAGCATGCTCTAACCGAGTGTGAGTTGCTGTAGGATAGATAAGGTTTAACAACCCTAGTTGCGTAAATGTCCCTAATCGCATTAAGGCAGGATGGCCTAACAGGTCTCTTACTCGATTAGTAAATGGAGTTGTTGCCAGTGTAGAAGCTTGAATCGTATCTTGTACATGAAGATTCAATTCCGGTATTCGCGATTCGAGGTTGTAAATACCTGTCAGCTTTTCAAGGTCAGTAGTTGCTTGGAGGACAGATTCATACTTTATTTCTTTGAAAGTAGAAAGCGAAAGGCCAAGAGCGCGCTCATTATCAGTATTATGTCCATCAAGAAGTCGACAGGATAGTAGTTTAAGATATCTTCTCACGTATGGTGTGAGAGGTTTAGGATTCTGTTCAACAATTACCTCTAATAATTTCAAGAAGGTTTTACCAAGAGAGAAGAGATCCCATGCTTCCTGTAGCGTTGTACGAAGGGCTTCGCCTCGAAGCCTGTTTGGATCTGACTTGGCCTCTTCAACTAACTTTCTAGCATCTGGATGAATATAACCTTCTGTCCCGCCAATGAGTGTGAAATCTCCCCCTATCCTTAATTGCTTAGCGAATCCTAAATCAGAAATGACAGGCGTGCATGATGGAGTAACAAGTATATTCCCAGGCTTTAAGTCCATATGAATTGTTCCCTGTTCGTGGAGGTACTGAACAGCGGATAACACGCCTGAGAAAATTTGAAGAGCTTCCTTTTGCGTTACTCCAGGCTGACCTAAATTCTGATTGCAACACTCTCGCTAGTAAACGTTCTTTACCAGGCGAAGGCCGGGACACTTTTAATGCTCGCTTCCTTCTAAGGTTCTTGTCTTCAACAATCGCAACCACTCCGCTCCCACCTACTCCTAGAGGTGTTCCGAGCGTGTAATTGAATGAGATTTCGCTGGCAACGCTTTTGATAATCTTCCTAAGTGTTGGCTCCTCAACTGTCCAGTAGTCACGAAGATTTACATCACCTTGATAAATACCTTGCAACTTGTCAAAGAAATCTGGCGGTACACTTGCTGCCTCTTCAGTTTCGGCTTTGAAGTTTAATTCAGGAGCTTTCATGTCCAATAAATTTTCCTTTCGAAGGACTTTTCGATCAAATCTCTGCTTGTAGTTAGGCCGAGACGGCAATTGATAACTAATAGCCTTCAAACACGATAATGTAAGAGCATTTTAGCACGCTGTAAGCACATCCCTAGCATGAGGATTTTGACTAGGTCAAAATAGAATTCTGGATGTTTATCGTGTAACTAGAGTAGGAGGATGGGTAGAAAAATCCACGCCGGAAGGATCAAGGAAAAGTGCGAAAATCAGGGTAAGACATCCCATCATGGGCGCTCTAAGTCTAATCTAAAAATCTTGACAGTAATATAAATCCTAGCTAGATTAATATTGCTCTTTTTAAATAAAGGCTAGCAGCAAACTGAACTGTTGACCTAATAAGGTACCCTTAAACTGCATCATAAATCACTTTGCAACTTCTCTCTTGGAGATCAATATATCTTAGCTGCTTAGTTTCATGGAAATTCCCTTAAGACTTCCTGTTTAGAATACGTCTAGCGAAGCTTGAGGGCGTTCTAACGCCATGAAAGTGAATGTTAAAGTACTTGAACCACTTTGGCAGGCAGCAAAAATAGCAGAATTTCTATATAAATCTCTTATTAGTGGTGTACACTATAATGTTTCGGATAGCAGTTCTCTTGTTATTGAGTGTTAGGAGGTAAATATGAATGACATTCCCAAAATCTATCGATCAACTAAAAATGAAGCTGGTATCGATAACTATCTTCAGGAAGCATCTGCAATCTGGTCAAGAGATAGAGAAGAGCGATGTGTTATTGATCTATGGCTTAATGTGATTGCTCATACTTTTCATGTAGTAAAAAATGTTCGCCTTAACCAGCCTAGATTTGTTATTGATTCTTTAGCGGATACTACAATGTATCTGTTTAGCTTTCTCGCACAGTGTCGAGATTCTAACAAAGAAATAGATCATATCTTTCATTCTGATCTTAAGCCTTCAGATATAATCTGGAACAAACATCCTGGCATCTGTCCTACCTGCTTTGATTCAAAAATAAGTAAATTTCTTCATCCGAATAATCCCAAAGGAAATGAGCAACTCACTCTTTGCCATCTACGAGCCGCTGAGTCACATCTAGTAAGATGGTCTCAAGCGTATTTAGGGCCATCAACATGTGAGTGTGTATCTGAATCTAGCTTCCCTGATGAACGGCACGGATTTTTTCGTAAGGGGGATCATTACCTTATCAACTTAAGGCTAGAATATGCTCGATTACTGAAAAACTTTGGACATAAACCTTCTTCCTTCCCGGAATTCGAGAATATGTTCATGAAGATTTTCCAGAATTCTTATTCTACGTTTTCGCTTGAGAAGATTGCTTTTTTCCTTCTAGAAGAAGTTGGGGAAGTAACAGAAGCTATTAAAGACTGTTATACATATGATGACCAAATTGAGCCGTGGTCGCCACGAGCAGCGGAAGGACGCAATAGAAAACTCCAAGATGAAATTGCAGATGTG
>QHXM01000177.1 GCA_003222945.1 Acidobacteriota bacterium | reverse complement strand
CAGTTCCAACCTCGCCGCGCTTGAACCGTCGCTCCGGTAAATCCTCAAGCAGAGCTACCGTATCAAGCAATCTAATCTTTCTCTTGACCATAGCCTGAGATTACAAGCGCGCATACTTGTTAGCAATCTTTCGAGAAGCACGTCTAACGCCCGAATTAACGCGGCGCGACGAATCGCTAACTAAAGACAAGTCTCGCAGATGAAAGTAGCTTAATTCGCGCTCGCGTTGAATGAGTTGTTAGGCCGTGAATCAACACGAAGAATTTTATCTTTTTTATCCTTCGCGCTTTGAGCGAAGCTCTAACTCTTTTAATTCATCTAGTAAATTCTTTGAAGTTTCAGAATACTTATGTACCTGTTCCTGAACCAATCTAAATAATTCGGATGTGTCAAAATTAAAAGCCTTAACCGATTCGCCTTCTTCCAAATCCTTAAGTGATGCATAGGCTATCAAAACCCCATCTTCGTTAAAGACCTTCATTACAATTGGCGGCTCCACATAATTAAAGTCTTTCTCAATAACAACGCTTGAGCGAGAGAAATTCATCAGGTATTCATAATTATCTGTTTTTTTCCAATGGATTTTCCGCGCCTTCGTTAAGTTCAAAAGGCGTTCGTAAATATCTTTCACTTCTTGTTCTGTCATTCTCGTTCTCCGATCCTATTTCTAAGATCAATCAAAATCGGCTGAAGAAGATCAATCTGTTGCGAAATAATTCGATTGAATCTCATCATGCCTTTGGGCTTTTCTTCTGATAAGGAACTTTGATGTATAGCATCTTCGATTTTCCTCAATGCTAACACGCATTCTTGTATTTTGGTTTCTGCCTCGACACCAATTTCCATTGAGGGGGAGCGAATTGTGTTTAGCAAAACTATTAAGTTTGCAATCTTATCCGGCACAGGTATAAAGTTCGAGTGACGTATGAATGATTTTATGTCATCCATAAGCGCGAGTGCTTTTTCAAAATCAATCACGTTATATAGACTATATCCATTACCAAACGTTATACAGCTTAATTTCAACCTAGCGGCCTAACTATTATTTAACAGCATCCTTCGCACGGATAATACTCAATATCGCGTCATTATCAACACAGATTAGGTGATAATTCCGTCCTACGCAGCATTATCAGCACGTGTGGATAATGCTGTTAATAGTAATATTATCCGTGCATGATGAGTCACTAACCAAAATTTAACTCGCTTGACATTCAACACGCCGCTTGCTGTAATCAAATTTCATTAAAAGTCTTGAGTCGTGAGTCTCGAAGTCTCAGAGTCAACTCGTCAAAAACAGTCTTTAGCTTTTGACTTTAGACTCCAGACTCTCAACTCAAGACTCATTTAACGAGGTGTAACTGAAAGTGCCCGTTGATGAACTCGTTTACGATTGGAACAAGGTTGAGCCGACCTCTAGTGCGCCCAATCGCAAGATAAGTTTCGATGACGAGACCTTGCGCGACGGGCTGCAATCGCCGTCAGTGTGCGAGCCGACGGTTGAGAAGAAGATTGAGTTGCTGCACCTGATGGACGCGCTCGACATTGATACGGCGGACATTGGCTTGCCGGGCGCGGGCGGAACACACGCAGCGGGCGTTGAGCGTCTTGCGCGCGAGATTGCGGATAAGAAACTCAGGATTCGCCCGAACTGCGCCGCGCGCACTCACGCGGCAGACATCAAGCCCATCGCAGAAATCTCGCAGCGCGCAGGCATCGCAATCGAAGCCTGCACCTTCATAGGCTCCTCCCCTGTTCGCTTCTATGCGGAAGACTGGACGCTCGATAAGCTCTTAAAATTAACGGAAGAGGCTGTAACCTTCGCGGTCAAGGAAGGTTTGCCCGTGATGTATGTTACGGAAGACACGACGCGCGCTGACCCGAAGACTATCAGAGCGCTCTACACGACTGCGATCAGAGCGGGCGCGCGTGCCGTCTGTGTCTGCGACACGGTTGGACATTCGACGCCGGACGGAGCGCGAGCCGTTGTGCGATTCGTTAAGAGCATTATTGAAGAAGAGGGCGAGAAGGTTCGTCTTGATTGGCACGGCCATCAGGATCGTGGGCTTGGCGTCATTAACTCAATCGCTGCGATTGAAGGCGGCGCGGACGAGGTTCACGGCTCTGCGCTTGGCGTTGGCGAGCGCGTCGGCAACACACCTATGGATCAGCTTCTGGTAAACCTGAAGCTGATGGGATGGATTGACAACGATCTCTCTCGCCTAAGAGAGTATTGCGAAGTGGCGGCGAGCGCGTGCGGCTGGACGATTCCCTACAACTATCCAGTCTTCGGGCGCGATGCTTTTAGAACCGCGACGGGCGTTCACGCCGCCGCAGTCATCAAGAGCTACAAGAAGAATGATGCGGTGCTTGCAGACCTGGTCTATTCGGGCGTGCCCGCTAGCCTCTTCGGCTTGAAACAGAAGATTGAGATTGGTCCTATGAGCGGAAGGTCAAACGTAATCTACTGGCTCGAATCGCGCGGCCTTGAAGCCACAGAAGACCGCGTCTCGCGCATCTACGAACACGCCAAGAAATCTTCAGCCGTTCTGGAAGAAGACGAGGTAATGCGACTGGTTTGAAAGAAGTACTGAGTGATGAGTACTGAGGACTGAGAAAAATCTTCTCACTCAGTACTCAGTACTCAGTACTCATCACTTCTTTATGATCTCTGCTGCGCTTGCGCCCGATCAAATCCTCAGAGAGTTACTCGTCTCGCCGCAGGTGCGCGCGTGCTTCCAATTCTTTGAGACTCAAGCGGCTGAGATTACTGAAGAACACATTGCGATCTGTTCGATTCCTGCGCCGCCGTTTGGTGAAAGTGAGCGCGCGGCTTACTTGTGCGAGAAGTTTCGTGCGCTCGGGTTAAGTGAGGCGAAGGTTGATGAGGAAGGCAACTGCGTTGCTCTCAGGCGTGGACGCTCCTTCTCGCCGCTTCTGGTTGTGAGCGCGCATCTCGATACTGTTTTCCCTGCGGGAACTGATTTCACTGTCAGGCGCGAGCAGAACAGATTGCTTGCGCCCGGAATTGCGGACGACGGCTGCGGATTGGCGGCGCTCATTGCAATCCTTCGCGCTCTCGAAGAGTGTTCAATTGAGACTGAAGGCTCGCTGCTCTTCGTTGGAACGGTTGGCGAGGAAGGTGAAGGAAACTTGCGCGGCGTGCGTTATCTTTTGACAGAAGGCGAGTGGGCCGGGCGCATTGATTCTTTCATTAGCTTCGATGGTCCGGGCATTGACCGCATCACGAACGCGGCGCTTGGATCACGTCGTTATCGCGTGCGATTGAGAGGCACGGGCGGGCATTCCTGGGGAGATTTCGGAGCGGCCAATCCTGTTCACGCGCTGGGTCGCGCAATCGCTCGCCTCTCAACATATCCAGCGCCGACAAACCCGCGCACGACATTCAACGTAGGCCGTATTGAAGGCGGCGCAAGCGTCAACGTAATTCCGCGCGAAGCTTTGATAGACGTTGACATGCGTTCCGAAGCGGCAGAAGAGTTGCAGCGACTTGACGCTTTCTTTCGCCGCGCGGTGCGCGAGGCAGTTGATGACGAGAACTCGCAGCGGCGCGCAAATCTCTATGGGCACCCCTGCCATCACGCTCGGCACAGGCGGCACATCCGGCAACTCGCACACGCTGGACGAATGGTACGACCCGCGCGGGCGCGAGACGGGACTGAAAAGGGCGCTGCTTGTGATGCTGGGTGTTGTAAGGCAAAAGTAAAAGGTAAAAGGCAAAAGGAAGGCGGAAACCCATTTTATTAAAGATGGCTTCCGCCTAACTTTTACCTTTTACCTTTTGCCTTTTTCCTTCTTCAGTTTATCGGTATCGTGATCGTCGTCGTCCCAGCTTTGCCTGCGGGAAAACGTTTTTGGCGTGCGATGCGTTGGGCTGTGCTGTCGCCGCCGTTGGTTTGAGTGACGCGGCCTGCTTCGTCATAGCTCACCTGGACTGAGACCATCTTCGGGGCTGGCTTTGCGGCTTCGGTTTTCTTTGCTGCATCTGGACTCGACGCAGGCGGAGCAGACGGGTTTACGGATGCAGACTGTTTTGCTGCTGATGCTTCGGCCAACTTTTGCCTCTCTTTTGCTTCGCGTGCGCGTTTAGCTGCGAGAGCGTTTGCATCGCTAGCGGCGGCTGATTCAGTGCTGCTCGCGTCAACCGCTGATTGGTCCGGCTGTGATGCTGAGCCGTTCTCATCCGCGCTTGATTCTTGCGCTTCGGGCGAGGGCGATGCGGGAACAACGGGCTGCGCGACCGCCTCTTCTTTGCTCTTGCCGTACCATCCTGCGGGAATGCCTATGACTGCGACTAGAGCTATGACGGCGAGGACGACTGCTGCTATGACCAACTTGCTTCGACCGCTGTTCTCGATATTGTCAACTGTGAGCGAGAGCGGAAGCGCAGAGTTGCTGTCATACTCAATCTCTTCCGCGCTTTCGTTTGCGCTGTCAGGGTCTTCTGTCGAAATCAGCTTGCTTTCGACAACCGGCTCTTTAGGTTTTATGCCTTCGTCCAGGCGACGCAAGCCTTCCAATGTCACCTGCGTCCAGGGTTGATGAATCGTGCGCTCAGTCAGTTCAAACGCGGAGCTGAACTTGAACGAAGCGTTCTTTAAGGTCAGCGCATAGTAGATAGCTTCTACGCCGTTGAGCGAGCCGATTTTTGCGTCCACCAAATCGCCGCGATCAAAGTAGAAGTAGCCGGGCGAGTGATCGTAAGCCACTTTAAGGCGACCCGTCTTGCGTTGATGGCAGAAGAACTCAATCAACTCTGCCAGCGAAAGATCGCTCAGTTGTCCACTCAGTGCCATACTCTTTTCCTTTATCGTCGGAGCAAAAGAAACTCACTGTTGAAGTGAGAAGTTGTAGGTTATCTGGCCGGAGACTTTCATGGGCTGGCCTGAAAGTACCGTCGGAGAGAATCGTGCGCCTCTGGCGGCCTGCTCTGCTGCTTCTTTCAGATATTGGTGTCCATCAATGGCCCTGGCTGAAATGACTTTGCCTGATTCGTCAATGACTACTTCGACCGTCACGACGCCAGATACGCGAGCGTTTCGAGCGGACGGAGGATAGATAGGCTTCGGCAGACTGATGGCTTTGCCGTTTAGCACGCCGCTCGACACGGGCTTGAGCAGAGGCTTGGGCGCGCGAGCAGCGGCCATAGGCGGCGGTGGCTCTTCGTCCATCTTGACGTTTTTGCTGTTAGAGGCGATGTTGGCGGACATATTCAGCCCGCCCGCACCTGCTACGTTTGTTTTGACCAGCGATGCCCCGCTCGGCATCTGCTGAACGCCGGGCTTGCTGGCCGCAACGTTCGGTTGAGGCGCTGCGCTTTGCGAAGATGCGGACGAAGGCGTTGTCGCCGTAGCTTGACTCATCTTTGCCAGAGTCGCTTCGTCCAGATAGTAGCTGATGGTCCGGTAAGTGATTTCGGTCGGCTCGAAAGAGACCTTGCCGCCTTCTATCACCGCGACTGAAGTGGTCATCTTGGTCCAGTTGCCGAAGGCATCGAACTCGTAAGAATAGACCTCTTTGCTAAGGAGCGAGCCGTCCGTGTTGAAGAGCGTCATCTCTATGATGTTGCCCTTGTCGTCATACTTGTAAACTTCCTTGCCCGTCAAGGCCGCGCCCGGAATCGGAAAGTAAGAGTTCTCAATCTTAGCGCCTTTGATGTCATAAGCTATGGACTCAATTACAACGCGAGCGCCTTCGACGACCTTGCTCCCCTTGTTCGATAGCTTCACCATCTCAGTCTTGACGCGACGCACAGGACCAGCAAGCCCATCGCGCTCACGGTCCGTATCCGTTATAAGAGACGAAAGAGGCGAAGGCTGATGCTCCCGGTGCAATACAGATATATTCGCGTGCGCTGATTGAGACAGGCTGAGGACGGAAGCGATGAGCGCAAACGTCAGAGTCGGGTTCATTCGTCTTTTCATAGACAGGAAGCTCCTGAAATTATTTTTTGTGAGCGGGCTTCAAAGGATCAGGGGCGGAAAGATTCGTGCGGTCCACAAGAGTGCAGCCTTGAATCCGCAGCTTTGAGAAATCTGGTGCGCTCTCTATTAGATGGACTCTAAAAGCTAATCTAATGACGCGCGCGATTCTTTGGAGAGAAGACTAAGCCCGCGCTGTTCAGAAAGCTTACCGCAAGAGGCTTCAAAAATCGGCTGCCAGCCGAAGCAGGCAACAACTAGATAGTACACGAGCAAAACCACGTTTGTCTATAGAAAACACAGGAAAACCGCAGATAAAATGCCAGTAAAATCGCCTGTTTTACCGGCCTTCCTCTCTGTAAGAGGCTAGAAGTGCGGCTATGGCGTCAATGGTTTTCGTGCTCGCATCCGCCTCAGTTTCGTCATTACAGATGATTGAGAAGACCAGAGGCTCGCCCGTATCTGTCATTGCGTAACCCGATAGAGAGTTGATGTAGGTGAGCGTGCCGGTCTTGGCAACTATGCTGCCAGGCTTTACGGAGCGCAGTCGCCCGCGCAGCGTTCCGTCGCGCCCGGCAACGGGGAGCGAATCTTTGAAAGCATCGCGGGCTGGCGATTGATTCACTGCGGCAAGAAGACGCGCGGTCGTTTCAGGCGTTACAAGGTCCAGACGAGAAAGACCAGAGCCATCGTGCAGGGCCAGGGCGTCGGTTTGAATCCCGTGCTGTTCGAGCCACTGACGAACAACTGCAAGGCCAGCCTCATCGTCTCCGCGCGTTCTCATTCTTTTTGGATCTTTCGGTGGAGCAGTCGCGCCGCGTTCATGGCCTAGCGTGCGAAGGATCAACTCGGCGTAGAGGTTTATGCTCTCCTTGTTCGTCGCTCGTACAATCTGACCTAGCGACTTGCCTTCAACTGAAGCAAGCTCGACTGCGTGCTCTGTGTCGAGCCTGTCTTCCGCCGCGTCTCTTGCATCAACAGAGCGCACTTTACCTTCGACTGCGATGCCGCGTTTCTTTAGTGCGTCACGGAAGAGCAGCGCAGCCCAGAGCGCTGGTTGATGAACTGAGAGTCTGGCTGTCAGGCCACTTCCGCTCGAAGGGAAATTGCCCCACACGCGCACGACGTTATCCGAAAGGCCGCGAGTGATGCCGAGGCTTGCGGGTGTGCCGCGCTCTGCGGTCGTCGCCTCATTCTTAATCTGAACGTAAGAAGTTTCCGGTTTGAGCTTAACGCTCGCAGCCTCGCCGGATTTACCGGACGGAGTGACGGAGACGCTGACGGCATTGTCGTTAATTGTGAGCGCGCTCACTTCAGCGCCGAAGTACCATTGCACGTCATCCCACAGCCAACCATCGCCGAGCGGGTCGCCGCGAAAATAGCTCTCGTCGCCAACGATGCCGCCGCGAACGTGTCGCACGCCTCGCGCGTAAAGTTTATCTGCGAGTTCATCGAGCGATGACTTCTCATCTCGCTCTGTACTTGACGAAAGGTCCGGCGCGCCGCGCCCGTAGAGCACGAGGTCGCCGGATATTGTGCCGGACTTATCCGGCTCTGCTTCCGAATAGACAGATGTGCGCCAATGATAGTCCGTGCCTAGAAGGTCTAGCGCGATGGCGGTCGTATAGACTTTCATGTTCGACGCTGGCGCAATCGTTCTATCAGCGTTGCGGGCATAGAGCACACGGCCATCTTTCATGCTCATCACGAAGACGCCCCACCGCGCCTTTGCAAATTTGCTCTCGTCAATCGCGCGGTCTATGTTGTGGCCTAGCTCAACGGCAGAAGATGAGTTAGAAACTGTGAACGCAGTTGACGGCGCGGCGCTCGTCTCTTTGGCTGCACTGTTTACTTCGCGCGCAGGAGGAGGAGGAGCAACCAGCCGCAGCGCGGAGTTCGTTCTGGATGCTGAGAAAGAAAAAAGAAGTGAGAGTGCGGCGCAGGCGATTACAACGATAGCGCGCGGCCTTAGATTAGTTTTGTCTGGCATAAAGTTTTAAGTGGGAGAGGAGATGTTCTCAAAAAATCAACTTGCGAAAAGTGTCGCAGTGCGTCCGGCGGCGAGCAACTCTCGCGCGGCTTCATAAACCTGGTCCGTAGTTATCTCTGACATTCTCTGCTGGCGTATGACGCGATGACGGTCTTCTTCTACGGGGGTTAAACTATCGTGGACGGAGCGAGGGAGAAGTGCAACGACCGAAGTGCCGACAGCCGCAGCGATCTGTACCGGTCCTGTGTTGTCGGAGATGAAGACGGAGAGGCGCGCGAGCACTGAAGCCATCTGCGGAATTGTCAGACGGTCGAAGATGATTGTCGAGCGCGGAAACCTGGCTCGCATCTCCTTGACCATCCCGCGCTCTTCCGGCCCAGCGAAAAGAACAACGCGCACAGAGTCGTGATGCGCGGGATGCGCGCCGCATTCTTTATGCCGAGCGGGATTAGCACGTCGAGGTAACGATCAACCGCGTGTTTAGTTGTTCGATTATCTTCGACTGGCGGCTTCGGATGAAAGTTTGAGAGAAAGTCGAGCGAGCTTCCCCTTCGTCGCGCGAACAGGCGGCGCAGCGCGCCTGAGAAAAAGCCTAATAGATTCGTTTCCGTGAGGCTGTCCAGGTCTATCACGAAATCGAATCGTGCGCGGCGTACATCTCTGACGATTCGCCCGATGCGAAAGATTGAGAGCGGCTTCCAACCTTTGCGAAGCGCACTGCGGTCAACGACAATCGTAGCGTCCGCCGAACCCGACAGGTCAACAACGCTCGCGCCCGCCTTTCCAACAGCCACAGTGATGCGCGCGACGGGAAACTTCTCGCGTATCGCCCGCAGCGCAGGCAGACTCAAGACCACATCGGCAAGATGGCCTGTATCTATAACGAGTATGTTGCGCGGATCGAAGTTCACAATAAATCAAAAGAGTTCTTGACTCATCCTATTATAGCTCGCGTAAGTCGCGCCCTGTCATCTCGGCAGGCTTCTCCAGTCCAAGCAATCCCAGAATCGTTGGCGCAACGTCTTCGAGGGCTGCACCGTCGCGCAGTTGCAAACCAACGGATGCTTCGTCTATCAGGTGAAAGGGGACTGGGTTCGTTGTGTGCGCCGTGTGCGGGTGGCCTGTCTGTAGGTCAATCATCCGTTCGGCGTTGCCGTGGTCGGCTGTGATGAGTGTGATTCCGCGACGCTGGCGTATGCCGTTGGTTATTCGGCCCAAGCAAGTGTCAACGTACTGGCATGCTTCTATGGTCTCTTTGAGTTTCCCTGTGTGCCCGACCATGTCGGGGTTTGCGAAGTTGATGATGAAGACATCCGTTTCATTTTCGTCAATCGCGCGTAAAACTTTGTCCGTGACTTTGAAGACGGACATTGCAGGGTCAAGATCGTAGGTAGCAATCTTCGGCGAAGGGACCAGAAGCCGTCGCTCGCAAGGATACTCTTGCTCTACGCCGCCGTTGAAGAAGTAGGTGACGTGCGCGTACTTTTCAGTCTCTGCAAGACGATAGTTGCGGACCGAAAGATTGCCGAAGACTTCCGCGAGAACGTTGCTGTGCTCTTGCGGGCCGAAGGCTACGGGAAGGTTGAAAGTTTTGTCGTACTGGGTGAAGCAGACGAAATCAACCGAGGGGCGTTGCGGCGTTGGGAAGCCGCCGAAGCCCGGCTCGGTCAGTGCGCGTGTGATCTGTCGCGCGCGGTCCGGGCGGAAGTTGAAGAAGATTACGGCGTCATTCTCTTCGATGGTTGCAACAGGCTCGCCCGTTTCCCGCTCGACGACAATCGGCTCGACGAACTCGTCTGTTATGCCGCGCTCGTATGAACGCCTGATCGCTTCAACCGGATCAATCGCTCGCTCGCCCTCAGCGTTGACAAGAAGTTTGTAGGCGCGCTCGGTTCTCTCCCAACGCTTGTCCCGGTCCATCGCGTAGTAGCGACCGACGACCGATGCGATGCGACCGCATCCTATCTCGGCGCACTTGACCTGCAAGGCTTCTACGTAGCCGTAAGCGGAAGAGGGCGGCGTGTCGCGCCCGTCCAGAAAGCAGTGTACATAGACGCGCTGCAAGCCACGCTCTTTCGCCATGCGAAGAAGGGCGTATAAGTGTTCTTGCGAAGAGTGGACCTGACCATCCGAGACAAGACCCATCAGGTGAAGCGCACGCCCGCGCGACTTTGCAGTGTCCATAGCTTTCAACAGAACTTCATTCTTGAAGAACGCTCCGGTCTGTATGTCGTAATCTATGCGCGAGACATCCATGCGAATCACTCGACCAGAACCCATGTTCAGGTGTCCGACTTCTGAGTTGCCCATGACGCCTGCGGGAAGCCCTACGCGCGTGCCAGATGCTTCAAGAAGCGTGTGCGGGTATTTTTCTGTCAGCTCGTCGTAGTAAGGTTTTGACGCGAGCGCGATTGCGTTGCCCTCACGTTCGGTCGTATAGCCCCAGCCGTCAATGATTATTAGCGCGAGCGGTCCTCGTTTATCTGTCAAAACTTCTCTCCTTGATATTGCTCGTCGGTCTTCTGCTTTTTCGATCTTCGTCCGTGATTATCTTCTCTACCTAAATGCCTGGAGCCTGTTAGTTTGTGATTCAAGCGTTACAGTTTCCTGAGCCGTGAAATTATCTTGTACTCTGCGAAAAATATCAGCGCCGCCGCGAACAAAACGCCGAACAGAGAGCCGGGCGCGCCCTCGCGGCGGTACGTCGGATTGT
>QHXM01000114.1 GCA_003222945.1 Acidobacteriota bacterium | reverse complement strand
AGGTCCTTACGCTCATCACATCCTTGAACAACTTTTAGGAGCGCCGCAAGGGACAATAATCAACGGCACGCCGCTGGAAGATTTCGGCGGACATCATCCAGACCCGAACCTCGTTTACGCAGCAGACCTGGTTTCGCATATGAACGCACAAGAAGCGCCGGATTTTGGAGCAGCCTGCGACGGCGACGGCGACCGCAACCTTATACTCGGACGAAACTTCTTCGTCACGCCCGGCGATTCGCTTGCAATCATATCAGAGCACGCGCCGCGCTCCATCCCGGGCTACCCTACAGGACTCGCTGGCGTCGCTCGCTCAATGCCGACGAGCACCGCCGTTGATCGCGTTGCCGCAGAATTGAAAGTTCCCTGCTACGAAACTCCTACTGGCTGGAAATTTTTCGGCAACCTGATGGATGCAGGGATGTGTACAATCTGCGGCGAGGAGAGTTTCGGCACAGGCTCTAACCACGTGCGCGAGAAGGATGGATTGTGGGCTGTGCTCTGCTGGCTTTCAATCTTAGCCTCCACACGCAAAGCGGTCGCAGATGTTGTGCGCGATCACTGGCAGCGCTTCGGTCGCAGCTACTATCAACGCCACGACTACGAAGGTTTAGATACGAAGGCCGCAACGGAGATGATGGACGCGCTCAGAAGTAAGCTTCCGAACCTTAAAGAAGCGACGATAGCCGATAGTCAAGTAACGCTCGCGGACGACTTCAGCTACACGGACCCTGTTGATGGAAGCCGCACAGAGCATCAGGGGCTACGCATCGTTCTTGACGACGGCTCTCGAATAGTCTGCCGCCTCTCAGGAACAGGAACGGCGGGCGCGACAATGCGCCTCTACGTTGAACGCTATTGCAAGGACGGAGTCGATCAACCGGTTGACGAAGTGCTCGCGCCGCTCGTTCAAGCCGCCAAAGATTTACTGGAACTGCGAGAGCGGCTCGGCATGGATAAGCCAACCATCATCACTTGAAATCTCAAGCGCCTCGGCAAAGCAGGTTTGAGCTTAACGTCATAAACGGCGTGAGGCGGCCACCCCTTCCTTGAACGAGCCGTCTGTAGCGCCGGAGATTCGCCAAAACTTTTCCAGGCGCTCGAAACTCACAAAGCCGCGTTCGGCGGGCGCAACGACCCTTCTAGTGCGCCCGCGACACGGCGAAATAAGTCAAAGGTAAAAAGGCAAAATTTGAAAAAAGCGAGGGCCGCTGATTATCTTCAAATTTTCATTTTTAGTTTTTCTATCTTTTAATTTACAATTCATAGGCCGGAGCAACTACAACAATCAGGGCATAAGCGAATGAAATTCTGGATGGAGCGTGTGAAACTGCTGTCAAGCTTTTCGAGATAATTGTCTGTAGCAATAGATAAGATGAGCACGGAGACCAAGGTGGAAGAGCAACTTGCGGCGGGAAAACTCGTGCGCCCCTTCGCGCACGTGCATTCGGCGCAAACAGACTCGCCGCCATCATATTTTTCTGAGATAGCGCGCAGGCTAAAGACGAAACCCTTCATCCCGCATCCTTCTTTCGTTGGAGGCCACGCGCAGACCTTCGCAGCCTACTACTGGCCGCGCGGATTTCTAAAGCACGCACATCGCAGAGACGAGCCGCGCATCTTCGAGGTAGGGCCGGACGTGCGACTTCTCGCACATTGTCGCTGGCAGAAGGATAGACTGAAACATCCAACCCTTATTCTCGTTCACGGACTCGAAGGCTCTACCACCTCCGTTTACATGCTAGGCACTGCCCTGAAAGCCTTCGACGCAGGCTTCAATGTGGTCCGCCTGAACCTACGCACCTGCGGAAAGACTGAGCACCTGACGCCCACGCTCTATCACGGCGGGCTGACAAATGATCTGCTCTTCGTCATACGAGAACTCGTAGAGCGCGACCGCCTCTCGCAAATCTTCCTGACAGGTTTTTCTCTAGGCGGCAACATGAGCATCATGCTGGCGGGCGAAGACCCCGATAGAGTCCCACACGAATTGAAGGGCATCTGCGCCGTCTCGCCAACGATTGATTTAGGTCCTTGCTCCGACGCAATCGAGCGGCGCGAGAACTGGCATTACAAATGGAGCTTCATGAGAAGTATGCGCAACCGCGTGCGCCGCAAACGAAAGTTCTTTCCAGAACTTTACGACACTCGTGACTTGCGCCGCATACGCACCCTCCGTGATTTCGACGCGCGCTACGTTGTAGCTGACGGCGGCTACAAAGATGTTGACGACTATTACGAGCGCGCAAGCTCGCTTCGCATCCTCAGCCATATACACACGCCGACTCTTATCATTCAGGCGCAGGACGACCCGCTTGTTCCCTTCGACCCATTCCGCGACCCGTCCATTCAAGAGAACCCTTACATAATCCTCCTAGCCACTGAGCGCGGCGGGCACGTGGGCTTCGTCAGCGCAAACACTCTGGGCGAAGACCGCTTCTGGGTCGAGAACCGCGCCGTAGAATTCTGCAAACTACTCCATGAACATTCGATGCCGTGACCGCAGTGTTATGGTGTTGAGAAATATTTACTGAGTTCTGCCTATGAGGGTATTATGCGGAAGTCAGTTTCCCGTGTACGGTAGTTAGCCGCTTTCTTTTATGGGCAACCAATGAAAGTCGAATACATCTGTCACGCCTGTCTGTTGATTGATACGGGCGATGTCAGAATAATCACAGACCCCTGGTTTAATGGTCCGGCTTATTGCGGTCAGTGGCACGTTTTTCCTAAACCGGTTGACACAGGTCTATTAAAAACGGCGGACGTTATTCTCATCTCTCACGGCCATGAGGACCATCTTCATGAAGAGAGTTTACGCTTGCTTCCTAAGAGTGCGCGCGTCTTCTATCCCTTCAGTTGGTTCGGTGGGGCTAAAAAATATCTTCGCGCTTTAGGCTTTCGGGATGTTCAGGAGGCCGTGACCTTTAAGACTTACAGGCTCACCAGGAAGAGTTCCGTGACGTTCATCGCCAACACGCACGATAACATCATTGTGATTGAGAGCGATGGCCGTGTGCTCGTCAACGCCAACGACGCTCTGCATTCGTATCCTAAGCCTGTGATAGATTTTTATATAGACTCTCTGCGCGCGCAGTGGCCGCGAGTCGCCGCGCTCTTCTGCGGCTTCGGCGGCGCGAGCTATTTCCCTAATGCCGTTCACGTCGAAGGGAAGAATGATTGGGAGATAGGAAAGGTCCGTGAACAGTTCTTCGCCCACAACTTCTGCCACATAGTCTCCGGCATCAAGCCCAAAGTCGCCGTCCCCTTTGCGGCAGACTTCGCACTTCTCGCACCTTCTCAGCGCTGGATTAACGAGGTAAGATTTCCGCGCTCTGGAATGAAAACTTATTATCAGAGATATTTTGCAAAGGACCGCGATGAAACTGATATTTTCGACATGTATCCGGGCGATTGTTTAGAAGACTGTAGACTCCGCACTGAATCACCTTACAGGAATGAACTGAAGGAGGGCGGCCTAAACCACCTGATTGACGCGCAGTACAAAGATGAGATTGCCTGGCTTTCTGAGATAGATTTTATCAACGAGTCTGATGCGGCACGCCTGGGCGAAGAGATACGTGAGAATATAGACTTTCGCGCCGCGCTTTTCGACCCTGAGACTCTGAGCAGACTTAAGTTTTGTCTGAGAGTATCAGACGTTGAAGCAAGTAACGTATATAACATCAGCATCAAGAATGGTCGCGCGCAGGTAGAGCGTGGCGACGCGCCCGCCCCGCAGTGTCTCCTGATTATGTCCACCTCGAGCAAGGTGCTGCGCCATTCTTTCGGAAATGAATGGGGCGGCGACGCTATCTTCATCGGTTACGCCTGCGAAATAGAGTTGCTGGACCGCCGCGCCGCGAAAGAGAATCTGGACGTAACTTGCGTCAACCTTCTCACGCGATACCCTACGACCAGAAGTTCTTTGAAGAGAGACCCTCTGCGCGCGCTTGAATATTTGGTACGCAATCCCGTCCGTCGCGCTCTGGCGCTCCGTCGGCTTAAACCTCATCTGAATCAAGGAGTGAACTTTGACCGTAGCACATGGCTGCTGCGCGACCCGCGCGAGGTTCGTGAACTTTGCGGACTCCCTGAGTTCGATGACGCCTCTCAGCCGCAAACACAAAAGGTTACGTCCGCGCGGGCAACCGAGTTGCCTTAAGAGTTAAGGGCTGCACCTAACCTAAAAGAGTCGCAATATTTGAACAACTCAATCGGACAAAAGTTCTGTCGCTTAGTCCGCTTGTCGCATCTTTCCCTTCTCAATTACAATGGCGATTGAGCCAATCGAGTTCTTGCCTGTGTAATGAAACCTCTTTTGCTTACAGTTCTGGCGGCCTATGCGGTTGCGGCGATTCATTCAATTCTGGCGTTCGTAAATAAACGCCGGTCCGCCGAGCGCGTTGCGCTGTGGACGCTCGCGTTCGGGTTCGCGCTGCACACGGCTTCGCTCATAACGGATTGGACGCAGTACGGCCATTACCCGCTCTTCGGATTGCGCGAGACTTTTTCATTCCTTGCGTGGACATTAGTTGCGACCTACGGACTTGTAATCTATCGCTACCGCGCGCAGGCTCTCGGAAGTGTTACTCTGCCGCTCGTCACAATCCTTGTGTTCATAGCGAGTGTAGCGCGCGGTAATTCAAACGCTCAAACCGAAGCAGCAGCAGACTTGGGCGCGACGTGGCTCTTTCCGATTCACACGACGCTACTGATATTCGCATACGCGGCCTTCTTCGTGGTCTTCATAGCGAGCATCATGTACCTTCTGCAAGAGCGCGAGTTGAAACTAAAAACCTTCAGCGCGATCTTTCATCGTCTGCCGTCGCTTGCGACCATCAACAACATTGCGACGATGACGGTCGGCGTCGGCTGGACTCTCTTGACGCTGGGCATACTGACGGGCATGGTCTGGTCTTCATCGCGCGACAACCGCGTGTGGCATAACGATCCGAAGGAGATTTTCGCAGCACTTACTTGGCTGCTCTATCTTGCGCTGATACTTTACAGGGCGAGCGCTGGCTGGCGAGGACGGCGCGCCGCGTGGCTTGGAGTCGTAGGCTTCGCACTTGTGCTCTGCACATTCTTTGGCGCGAGGCTATTGGGCGGTTATCATGTTTTCGGATAAAGGCAGAATCCAGAAGTCCGCAAGCCAGGAGTCAGAATGGATAAGGCTGAATCTCGACCTGCAACCGCGTGGAGATTTTAGCCGCGCCTCCCACAGAGCGCTTTGCAGAAGGCACAGATCGCATAGCGGATTTCCTTAGCCGCTCGCGCGCAGTCGCTCATGAAGATTTCAGCCAACATCTTTACAGCCACGCGGACGATGCAGCCGTGCGCCACGTCTTTCGCGTAGCCTCTTCTCTGGATTCTATGGTCGTGGGCGAGCCGCAGGTTCTGGGTCAGGTGCGCCGCGCTTATTCTCTTGCAGTTGAAGCTGGCACAGCCGGACGCGTTCTTAATCGTTTAGTCCATCAAGCCTTTCACGTAGCCAAGCGCGTCAGGACCGAAACAGGCATAGCCGCTTCAGCCGTCTCCATCAGTTACATGGCTGTCGAGTTGGGGCGCAAAGTTTTCGGAGACTTGAAAGGTCGCACGGTCCTTCTGGTAGGCGCAGGCGAGATGGCAGAGCTTTCGGCAAAGCATCTCATCAGCGCAGGGGTCTCGCGCGTTCTCGTCACGAACCGGACCGAAGAGAACGCACGGCAGATTGCCGCCGAGTTCAACGGCGAGGCTGTGGAGTTCTCTCGCCTAGCTGCCTGCTTAGCCGAAGCAGACATAGTTATCTGCTCTACAGCAGCGAATCAATATTTGATAACGCCTTCAATCGCGCGCGAGGCTTTGGAGATGCGTCGCAATCGCCCGTCGTTCTTCATAGACATCTCAGTCCCGCGCAACATTGACCCGGAGGTAGGCCGAATCCCAAACCTCTTCGTCTTCGACATAGATGATCTGGAATCCGTCATAGCCTCGAACATACGCGAGCGCGAGCGCGAGGCAGAGCGCGCAGAGCTTATAGTCGAATCCGAAGTGATGCAGTTTCAGCAGAGCCTGCGCACGCTCGACATTGGTCCGACACTCGGCGCTCTTCGGCAGAAGCTACAGGATATAGCGCGCGCTGAGATGATGCGGCAGCGGCAGCGACTAGGCAAGCTTAGCCCTGAGCAGGAGCGCGCCATTGAAGCTCTCTTGATGTCAACCGTCAACAAGATTTCACATCCGATCATCAACCGCCTGAAAAGCTCTTACGATTCGGGTGCAAGCGACGACGTCCAAAGCTGGCGCGATGTTTTTGGTTTGGAGAGAGACGAGAAGGAATAAGAAAGGCCGAATACAGAATTCAGAATAAAGACAAAACGGGTTTCATCCTTATCCCCTTCTGTATTCTGAATTCTGACTCCTGAATTCTGCTTTAATGATGAGCAATCATTTAATCATCGGCTCTCGCGGCTCAAAGCTCGCCTTGTGGCAGGCTGAGTGGACGAGAGCGCGCCTCAAGGAGCTTCATCCGAGCACAGAGGTCTCAATTGAGGTTATAAAGACTTCCGGCGACATGATGCAGCGCGAGCCGCTAGCCATCATCGGGGGCAAGGGTGTGTTCACCAAGGAGCTTGAAGAGGCGTTGCTGGATGAAAGGATTGATCTGGCGGTCCATTCGTTGAAAGATTTGCCGACGCAGTTGCCGGACCGCTTGGCGATTGCTGCGATCACAGAGCGAGAGGACACGCGCGATGCTCTGGTCTTGCGCGCAGATTTGACCATTGAGAAGCCATCAATCATAAATCTGCCGGAGGGTTCTGTCATCGGCACGTCCAGTATGCGTCGGCTGTCGCAGTTGAAATTCCTGCGCCCTGATCTTGTTATTAAAGATTTGCGCGGCAACGTTGACACGCGCCTTCGCAAGTTGGATGCGGGCTATTACGATGCAGTGATTCTGGCCTCTGCTGGTTTGCGTCGTTTGGGGCTTGCTGCTCGCATCAGCGCGCCGATTGAAGTTGAAGACATGCTGCCAGCCGTAGGGCAGGGCGCGCTCGGCATTGAAACGCGCTCGATGGATGAAGGGACGCTAGGGTTTCTTGCGCCGCTCAATCACGCAGAGACGCGCGCGGCCTGCACGGCTGAACGCGCACTGCTTCGCGCGCTCGGAGGAGGTTGTCAATTACCTATCGCCGGGCACGCCGTTGTTAAGAGAGAGCGATTAAATCTTAACGGCCTCGTGGCAGAGCCTTCGGGCAAAGAGATTATACGCGATTCTCTGGAAGGCTCAGTTTCAGAGGCCGAAGCATTGGGCGATGAGCTTGCCAGGCGATTACTTCAAAGCGGAGCAGAGTCGTTGCTAAATAGATTTCCCGCATGACGGATTCACACCCCCAACATGAAAGCCAAAAGCCTCTCGCCGGTCGCACAATCGTTATCACGCGTGCGCGTGCGCAAGGAACGGAGTTCGCCGTTGAGCTTGAACGTCTGGGTGCGCGCGTGGTGAGTTGCCCGACCATTGAGATGGTTGATCCTGAAAGTTACGCGCTGCTGGATCAAGCTATGGAGAATCTTTACGGCTACGACTGGCTAATATTCACGAGCGTGAATGGCGTTGACTTTTTTATGCGCAGGTTAGAAAAGCTCGGCCACGATGTTAGCGAGTTGGATGACTTAAGCGTGTGCGCCATAGGCGAGGCGACGGCCCTTCGTCTCAGGGAGGCGCAGGTTCACGTTGATGTCGTGCCGGAGAAATTTAAGGCTGAAGGCGCTTACGCGGCGATTGAAACCTATGTGGGCGGACGTTCTACGCTCAACCGTCTGAACTTTCTGATTCCGCGCGCGATGGTCGCGCGAGATTATCTGCCGGATGCTTTGGAGGACGCGGGCGCGCGAGTTGATGTCGTTCCTGCTTACAGGACGGTTCGACCAAACACGACGGAGCGTGGCCGGGTTGAGGCCATGCTAGCTGGCGGCGCTGTTGATTGCATCACGTTCACAAGCTCTTCGACCGTTCAGAACTTCGCTCAGCTTTTCGACACGATGGACTTGAGCAAATTGCTCGAAGGCGTCGCGGTCGCCTGCATAGGCGACATCACATCGGCCACAGCCGCCGAGTACGGCCTGCGCACAGAGATTATGCCGACCGAATACACAATTCCTGCACTGATAAGGGCCATTGTGAAATACTATTCAGAAAAGAAACGATGAAAAGCAGAAGTCAGGAGTCAGAATTCAAAAGTCAGAAGAGGTAAGACTGAGAACCGCTTCTACAGATTCTCTTTTATTCTGACTTCTGGATTCTGCTTTTCCATTCATCCTTCACTCGTAGTCCGTCACTATGCTCTCGTCTGCAATCATTCCAGGTTCATCGTCGCTCGTCCCGTCCTGCTCAGCCAAAGCCGCGCTCTCCGGTCCATCAATCGTTAAGCCCCCTACGACGTAGGCGACATCGCCCGCGATGCTTTGCAAACGCAGGCTATACTCTCCTGCTTCGATGTCACCGGCCAGCATAACGTCGAAGCTGATGACGTTGATGCCTTCACCGAAATCTTCGTCCTTCACGCTGGAAGAATCAACGATGATGAAAGGCGACGTTGTGGTAATGCCTGCGTCGTAGAATTGAGATGCCTTGAGACTGTCGCCGCTCAGGAACATTTTATAAGCCTGGCCGGGCACTAGAGGAACGGCTACGGCTGATAACTCTCTGTTGATTCCTATGAACGAGGGATTGACGAGCGAGGGTAAGCCTGAAAGTTGCGCGTTGAGTGGAGCGGTCGAATGCGGCTCGACTTTAACGCGGCCTATCTCTTCCGCACGAAAAGGAAATTGCTGGTTGAGCGCAAGCGTCGCATAAGCGCCTCGCTGCGATGCTATTTCAGAGGCGTTGACAAGGCCATTGAGCGGTTGAGCGAAGACACGATATTCGCCGGGCAGTAAACCTTCCATGCGATACGCGCCGTTTGAGAGCGTGATGCTGCTCGCAGAGACTCTGCCCGTCGCGGCCTCTTCCGCCCAGACGTTTGCGCCGAAGACCGCAGCGCCGCTCACGAAATCTATCGTCCCCTGAATTGAGCCGCGCGAGCCTGAGCCTAGCCGCGCTCCGTATAGAGCAGCTGCGCCCGCGCGATCATCTTCAGAGAGCGTACGAGGCGAGATGGCCGGAAGATTGTAGATTCCGTTACGGGCCTCGCGCGGCTGCATGGTCGCGCCCAACACGGCTGAATGCTCAAGCCCCAGAAGATGTCCAATCTCGTGCGTGAACGTAGCTTCCAGATCATAAGTGCCGGGTGTCGCATCCGTTGAGAAAGGCTGTGATGGGTTCAAGGCTATGTCTGCCTCCGTGATGCTTCCCGCGATTGTGTAGAAAACGCGCGTTCGGCCCGGCATCTCGCTTCCCTCGCCTGCAAATGCTTCAACGTTCTCTGCTGTGTGCGCGACTGTAATCAGGCTCAGGCCGTCGCCGTGAGTTCCCTGTGCGCTGATGGATTGCGCGGCCGACGTAACTGTAACGAAGCGTATGTTGGCCGCTTCGGTCCAGTGAGCCAGAGCGCGGCGCGCTGCGCCTATGACATCGCTTCCGGGTTTGATGTTCGACTGCGTAGCATTGAGCGACGAGGAGAGCGCGACTTTTATGTTTCTTGTAGGCCACTTGACCTGAACAGAGTTGGATGCGTCCGTGAATTGCAGCGTGTAAGCGCGCGCGGGCAATGCCGACAGGATTAGTGTCGTTGCAAGGATGAGAGCTATTGCCAGTTGACGCATTACAGATACTCTGAAGGCTTCGGGGAGAAAGGTAAAACGAAAAAACCTTATGCAGATTAATGCTACAGATTGCTCGAACGACTGAAACCGCGCGGAAAGCCAGCCCGGACGATGCATCCGAGCCAATCGAAGATACCACAAAAAGCAGAATACAGAATACAGGAGGCGGAGGGAAAACAGAATACAGAATACAGAATTCAGGAGTCAGAATGGGATAAGGCGGAAAGCCAGTTTTCAGTTTTCAGTTTTGAGTTTTCAGAAGGCTCGTAACTCAAAACTGAAGACTACCTTATTTATTCTGACTCCTGAATTCTGACTTCTGTATTCTGCTTTTTGTGGCAGCTTTGCTGAGGTCTAGCAGAAGTGCCACAGCGAGCTATGGTCAGAACAGACTCTCGGTCAAAAAGGTTAAGCAAAATGAGAGTCTTTCATTAACTTCGCGCTGGCACAAACGTTGCTCTCGCCGCTTCATGTCCGAATAGACAATCTGTCTTGTCCGAGTAAACAACAAGCAGTTCTCAAAGCAAAACAAATGCTGCCCCAGCGGCTAAAACTAAAAGGAGAATAGTTAAGTGAAAAAGAATCTAAGTTTGATTGCAGTCCTGATCTTTGTTCTGAGCTTCGGCACTATGGTTTTCGCGCAGAACGCAAATAGCTCTAACATGGGCAATATGAACAGTGGAAGTACGACAACCGGCACTTCTACTGGACGCCGCCGCCGCCATCGTCGTGGTCGTCGTCGTCATCGCAGAGCGGCAAAGACTGGCGGCAACACAAACTCATAAGAGTTACGGCGCGAAAGAGGTCCTAGAGCGCTGTCTTTAACAATTGAACGATTCAAGCTTGCCCGTTCCAGCGTTTGATAGACACAAAGGATGCTGGACCGGAACGGCAAGCAAAGGATACGCAGGCGGCCTTGCACCGACCGCAAGGCCATCTGCGTTAATAAGAGGGGCGCGGCTATTATGAGGAGGTAGTCGCGCCCCTCTCAATTTTAACCGGGCGCGGAATTGTTTATAGTTGACGAGATGGAGATTTTCAGCAGAGTCAGAAGAGAGCGGCGAGAGCGAACGCAGATGCTTATTCTTTCGTTCTGTATCTTATCTCTTTTTATGTTCTCCGCCTGTACATCTTCGCCAGTCGTCGAGACGGTGACGACGGATGCTGGACGCGAGTCTGCGCTGCCGCCCGGCGCAAAGCCTCTCGCCGTGGAGACAAACTTGCCGCCACCCGACCCGGACATAGAGACGGCGGGCGACCGCATAGCCGAAGCTATCACCTACCTGAACACACGGCGGCGCGACCGTCGTGAAGTAGCCCTTCGCGCGCTCAATCGTGCAGAAACCTCTATCAACCACGCGCTCCGAAGCAACTCGCACGACGAAAACGTACGCAACGCCCTGCACGCTGCGCTCAAGGATTTAGATACGGCAGAGCGCGCAGTCCAACACAACGCACCAGAGGCCGTCAAGCAACTCGCCTCAATCAACAAGAATTTAGACAAGATAAGTCCCTGAAAAAGCAGAAGTCAGAATCCAGAAAAGCATAATTCAGAATGGGATAAGGCTGTAAACCGCTCTTACAGATTTTCTTTTATTCTGGCTTCTGGATTCTGACTTCTGAATTCTGCTTTCACTCCCCATCTAGCTTGATGCCGAAGCGTTCGGCCATTCGGTAGAGTGTGCGGCGATCTATGCGCAGGATTTCGGCGGCGCGTGTGCGGTTTCCGCCGACGGCTTCGAGCACGTGTATAAGGTATCGCCGCTCAAGTTCGTCGAGCGAGATCAGGTCCGCGTAGATGGCCGTCAAGGGAGAGCGCGAGGAAGCGGCGCGTGCGCGCATCTCACCTGTCTGCATTTTTGCGGGCAGGTCTTCGGCTACGACTTCCGTTCCGCGAGCGTGAAGCGCCGCGCGCTCTATGGCATTTTCGAGTTCGCGCACGTTGCCGGGCCAGTCGTAAGCTACGAGTAGATTGAGTGCTTCTGTGGAGAAGTGGAGACGCTTTCCAACATTGTGTGAAGCAGAGCGCAGGAAGCGTTCGGCTAGAAGAGGTATATCGCTCCGCCTTTCACGAAGCGGTGGCACATAAAGCGTGACGACGCTCAGGCGATAGAAGAGGTCTTCACGAAAAGCTCCTATCTTTACTTCCTTTTCAAGATCACGATTCGTTGCGGCGATAACGCGCGCGTTGACTTTAGTGTTGCGCGAAGCGCCGACGCGACGAATCTCTCCCTCCTGAAGAGTGCGTAGGAGTTTCACCTGCATGGCTGGACTTGTCTCTCCGACCTCATCCAGAAAGAGCGTGCCTTCTTCTGCCTCTTCCCAGAGACCCTTGCGGTCTGACGTAGCTCCCGTAAATGAGCCGCGCATGTGACCGAAGAGTTCGGCTTCGAGAAGCGTTTCCGTTAAAGCGCCGCAGTTGACGGCTATGAACGGACGCTCGGAGCGCGGGCTATGTTTGTGAATGGCGCGTGCAACGAGTTCTTTGCCCGTGCCCGATTCGCCCATTATGAGAACGGTCGTGCGCGATGGCGCGACGCGCGCGATCTCTTTGTAGAGTTCAATCATCGCGGGCGAGCGCCCCGTTATCCCCGCCTCTTCGTAGCGCGCCGTGAAAGCTTCAGGCGCAGCCGCTTCTTCAGAGCCAGAGCCTCCAGCCTTCTCCATAGCGCGCCGCGCAGTCGCTATGACCTCTTCGACCTTGAAAGGTTTCGAGATGAAATCCCACGCGCCTTCGCGTGAGGCTTCGACGGCAGTTTCGAGCGTGCCGAATCCTGTGACCAGAATCACCGGACATTTGTCGCGCAGCTTTCTGAGAAGGTCCAGGCCGGACTCTGCGGCTTCAAGGTTCACGTCGCTGACTACTAGATCGAATCTCTCGCTCTCTGCAAGCTCACTAGCGCGCTCAGGCGTCTGCGCCATCTCCGCGCTCCAGCCCTGCTCCGCGAAAATCTCTCGCAGCAATTCGCAGGACGCGCGGTCATCGTCAACGATAAGAATTCGTTTCATAAACGAAGCGGGAGTCAGGAGTCAGAATCCAGAATGGGTGCTGCCTCTTCTTTTGTCTGCTGGTTTCTTGATTCTTGCTTCTGTTGTTTTGCTGGAAGCAGTATTCGGAAGCGTGCGCCGCGTTCGGGTTCGCTTTCGACTTCTATTTCTCCGTGATGCTCGCGCACGACCTGTCGAACGACTACGAGTCCGAGGCCGGTGCCGTGACCGCTCTCTTTGGTCGTGTAGAAGGGGTCGAAGATGTGCGAGCGCAACTCCTGTGTCATGCCGCAGCCAGTATCTTCAAATTCGACGAAAACGAGTGCGGCCTTTTCCGTTTTAGCCGCCGCGCCATCTGGTCCGCCGTTTTCATCTCTCTTCATTGTAATGATGCCTGTGCGGACGGTTAAGTTTCCTCCGTCAGGCATCGCATCGAGCGCATTGTTTATCAGATTGATGAAGACCTGTTGAAGGCGGTCCGCGTCCGCTTCGACTTGCGGCAGTCCTGTTTCGAGATAAGTTTCGAGTCGGACGTTGCGTGCTTCGAGCGCGGGCGCTGTCGCGTCGAAGATGCGCAAGAGCAGCGCGTTCAAATCGAGCGGCGCGAGCACGACTGCTTCGGGGCGCGTGCGGTCCAGCATTGCGCGCACGATGCGTTCGATACGCTCGATCTGAGCGTTGATGGTTTCAAGGCGCGGCTCAGCCTGCGGGTCGGAGGCCAAGCGCGAGCGAAGAAGTTGCACGTGACCGCTTATAAGATTTAGAGGCGTTCCGACTTCGTGCGCAAACTGCGCGGCTGTCTGTCCGGCGGCGGCCAGGCGCTCAAGCTCTGTGAGTCTTCTGGTCGTGGTCCACAGTTCACGGTTAGCGTCTTCGAGTTGCTCGTTGCGCTGCTCGAGTTCAGATGTGGCGTCGCGCACGCGCTCCTGAAGAACGCGGCGTTGCGCCTCGCGCTCATCCGTCATCTCCCGTATGCGGCCGATCATGCGATTGAAACTGCGCGAGAGCAGTCCCAACTCGTCGGGCGCGCGAGGCGGGGCTTCTGCTTCCAGGTCTCCGGCTTCAGCGCGAGACATGGCTTGCAGAAGGCGCTCAATCGGGCGATAGACGAGTTGGCGAAAGAGCAGATAGGTTGCGAGCGTGATTAAAGAAACGGCGACGAGCGCAACCCAAAGGGCCGTTCGCTCAAAGCGCGTTGCGATTGCGGGCGCTTCGTCCAAACGCTCTACGAGTTCGACTGCACCGCTAAAGCGTCCCTCTTCCGTGATGGGCGCGAAGACGCGGTAGAGCGATTCGTTCGTTCCCTGTGGGCGCGCGAGAGTTGTTTTCGAGGCGAGACCGTTGCGAAGCGCTGCGATTGTATCTTCGGGCAACTCTTCGGCTGGCGGGCTGTCTGCGGAAGCAGCCGTCACTTCATAGACGCCGCCGACGCGCTTCCATATTCTCACGGCGATGATGCTTGGGTGCGAGCCACGGACCAGGTTCGCTGCGTTGGCTAGCGTCTGCGGGTCGTGTGGCTCAGGCAGATGACTTATCTGTTCAGCGAGATTGATTGCTTGAAGTTCTACGCGCGCGCGCTGCTCTTGCCCTACGATGTCGGCTATGCGCGGGTTTACGAGCGCGAGGACGGAAGCGATCACCGCGATAGTGATGGCCGAAGTCAGAACGGTCGTCTTAGTGTGCAGCTTTAGAGAGCGCATAACGAAAAGCAGAATACAGAAGTCAGAATTCAGAATAAAAGAAAATTCAAAAGCGGTTCTCCGCCTTATCCATTCTGAATTCTGGATTCTGTATTCTGACTCCTGCTCTTAGTGTGGCTGAAAAGCGTGTGCGGCCAAAGCGCCACAAGCATAAGCAACCAATCAAGCCAGAATGCTCAGATTATATCAAGCTGATGATGGCTCGCCCTTTGCCTAAGATGGCTTGCCATTTGCGCGCCAGACTGAAGGCTTGTGCGCGCCGTAAGAGGAGTCGCGTCGAGCAGACGATGTATTTCGCACTGATGATATTGATGGCGATCCTGGCCGCCGTGCTGGTGCTTTTCATGGAGCGGCGCGGCGACCCTAGTCTGCTTGAGCGGGAGTATAAGCTGCGCGCCAACTCATCGCAGGCGAATGGAAAGGAAGCAGGAGCAGGGGCAAGTCGAGTAGGATGAACAGATGACGCTCTCTTTTCCCGCCCCTGCTCCTATCTTTTCCCAATCCGCATTTCGCAATACGCAATCGCTATTGTTTTCGTCTGGCCTTCGCGCCGCGAAAATCTGATGGGGCGGCGGATTGAACGGGAGGCGGAATGTTGCTGCCGAGCGCAGCCGCGTCGTCGCCAAGAGCGGCCTCCTCGACCCCCTTTCGCCCACCGTGCAGATCGGCCACGGCTACGACCACAAGCAGCACCGTCACGCCTAGCGTCGCAATCACGTAAAGCCAATCAGCCATCTCTTTGTAGAGCAGAAAAATAATCAGCGCCGCCAACCCCACGATCCACGCAAACACAATCAGGCGGCTTTTTCTTCTCTTACGCCGCAAATCCGCCATCGAAACTCTTTGACTCATCACTCAACTCCCGGAAATTATTACGCTATTAACAATCAGACAATTTAACATACAGGCGGGCAGTAGGGCGAAGCGACAAGAGAGGTTATACAGAGAGCAAATAAGAAGAGGTTGACGCGCTTGCGGCCAACCTCTTCTTATTTGCTCTCTGTTCCCAACGAGTCAGTAAATCACTCTATACTGAAACGCTTGTAGGGGAAGCGAGGTTGCTCCGCCGATCAGAGACTTACCCAAATCCTTCAAGATCAAACCCGGCCCTGAATTCTTCGGCACTTCGATAATATCGTAAGGCTGAAGCACCACATCTTCGGTCTTCTTCTTCTTAACCGCGTTGAGGTCAACATGTATAGTTTGCATGTTAGAAGAGCCGAGTTCGCCCCGGTAGATGCGAACATCGCTTGGCTTAGCTCCCGGCGTTGGCCCCCCGACCATCGCTAAAACTCTGCTCAGCGTGTAGCCTTCGTGCAGCAGCACGGGTTGAGGCGCGGCGACGTTGCCCGTTATATACACAGGCTTTGAATCCATCACGGTCACAATGTCGCCGGGTCGAATCACAGGATTAGCTTCCGGCTTCCCTGTGATAAGGTCCGCCCACTTATAAACCTTCAAGGTGTTTGGGGCGAGGAAGCCATCCGCTGTGGTCAAAGGTTCGATGACCTCACCTGGCGCGGGGCACATTACAGGCTCTGTGTGCAATATCTGTATGTCACCGTTAGCCCTCTCGGTCAGTCCACCTGAGACAATAATCACCTCGTTGAGCCGCACTGGGCGGAGCATCTGAACTCGCGTGGAGGCAGCGACCGCACCGGAGACAGTCGCCGGGAGACGACTGTTACGACCGGTCACGCGCACGCTGATCTGCGGACTTTTCAGGAATTTCCCGTAAGCGGTGATGATGTCTTTCTGCACCTCTTTGTCCGTGCGACACTGAGCGTGTATGGGCGTGTCTATGAAAGGAAGCGAAGTGATGTTTCCATCGGCTTCGATTTCTCCCTGCCAGTTCAAGTCCGGCTGCCCGAAGACTCTAACGTCCAGAGTGTCACCCGGTCCGAGCACGTATCTCCTTATGCCCTGCGTATCGACAGACGAGGCCGGCAACATGGTTGCGCCCTGTGATCCGCTTTGTGCGCTACCACTCTGCGCCGTAGTAGTGCCTTGTGCCGTTCCCTGATCCTGAGCATGAAGCGGCAACGCCACCGCAAGGATCATGACAGCAAGTAGAAAGATGTATGTTCTGACTCTCATCTTTGTCTCCTGCGAAAACTTACCCGGTTAAAGAATTGCGAAGGCTTTGAAAAAAGTAGCAGCCGCGTGTGAAGGAAAGACTGCCTTCAAATCTTCCAGGCATCTCTTTGCGACACTCAAATGCCCTACCTTTTACTCGCGCTCTGCTCTTCCCGACACCGCATCGCGCTTCTTCTTGCTGGAGCGCTTACCGACTGTGCCCGGCACTGCGAAGCCTCTGAAGAGCAAGTTGCAATGATCGCACAAAAGGTCGTAGATGCCAAACATACGCAGCAGAAGAGGCGTATGCTTGTAGCCTCGCCTTATGCGTGAGCTTTTACACTTGGGACAGCGTTGTGAGATCATTCGCCCGCCTTTTCAAGAAGCCGTTTCTAATCCTGCACGGTTGGGGTAGCAGCTATTTTGCTCATTTTCAGCCTTGCGCGCAACATCTCAATCTCGCGCCCGATGCGCTCGGCCATCTCTACGCGCGTCTCTTCACGAATCGCTTCACGCGAAAGATAGAAGAGCGCGTCACGATAACGATCAATTGCGCGCGAATAATTTCCCTTGAAGGACGCGCGCTCGGCCAACTCAACCCAGTGTGAGACCTTCACAGATGCTACGAACTCATGAATGGCTGTCTCGGACTCTTTAAGCTCCGACTCTTCCGGGTAGAGCTTTAGTGCGGAGTCTATAACGTTAAGAGCGCGCCGCGCAGTCTCTATCTTATCAGACATGCGGAAGCGTTGTTGAGCCTCGTGCGTCAACGCTCTTGAAGAGGTGCGCGCCCAGCCCAGCATGTGATGTTTTGCCAGCACGCGGACGCGTCCCTGCCCTGCGCGCAACTGTATGCGCATCTCGCTTGAGATGGACGACGAGCGAAGCGCATCGTCAGCGCCTTCGAGATACTCCTGGCAAGCAAGATACGCTTCCAGATGAGCTTCGGGCAGCGCGCCGGGTGCGTCCGCCTCAGCGCAACGCTTCTGAACGGAGCGCAGCGCGGCGCTGTATGAATCGAGCGTTCTACTTCTTCTATCGCTCTGGCTGCTGCCGCTACTACTAATGCGCTGGCTCGTCTCGGCCTTTATCTGCTCGCGCCGTCTCTGCTCAAGAATGTAGCGCGTCCATGCGCGGCGCATTACAACTTCGCGCGCTGCTATGGCGACCAGCATGACCACGCTCGCGGCTAATCCGGCGGGGACCCAGGGCGCTTCGTCTCCGCCGCTACGAAGCATCCACCAGAGCAGAAAGAAGAGCACGGCGGCTGTCGCTCCAGCGGCCAATATGTAGCCCGAAGACGATGGCATACGAGCACGCTGCGCGCGGTTGTGCATAGCCGAGCTTGTCGCTCCAACGCTTCGCGCACTTCTTGCGCCAACCTGATTGTATGGGTCACTACGCACTACCCAATTTTCTCCGTGTGCGTTCGGGGCGGTCGCTACGACTTGACGGGCAGATAATAGTCTGATTTTTCGCCTTCATCTGTCAATCCCTTTGGATAACTTGATAACGGCCCGGTTTCAGATTATCACGGTCATGAATAAAAGGGCGATAATCTCAAGCAGAGCGAGCGGCAACAATTCAGAGCAGGAAGAAAAACGCGGGTTTGAGCCAAAAAATGAGGTTTTGCTTCAATTTTTTGCGGTTGCGGCGATGATCGTCGCGGTTAAATGGATAATCGCCGAAGTCCAGTGGATGATCTACTGAACTAAATCTTTCGGCTGCTATTCCAATGGATGACTTGTTGAAGTCCGGCCATCAGCCGCTTAAAGCTATTCCTGCCACATTCAGATGTGCGGGCCATCTACTTGACCGCGACGATCATCCATTTAACCGCAACGCTTATCTGCTTAACTGCGGCGATGCTCTCTTGATTTCGCAGAACGATTCTTTTATACGATAATCCGCTCCTGTCAACACCAGCGTTCTACTTCACAATCTCAAAATCCAACCACGCAGTCGCCGTGCGATGCTTCTCATCGGCCAGTAGGTCCGTGACGACAACCTGTAGAAGATACTCGCCCGGAATCATGTCCGCGCCAAGATGAATCATGCTATCAGCCGAGAGACGATTAAGATCAGGCGGATTACTGAGAGTGAAGGGCTGCAACTTGCCTGTGAAGACAGGTCGCCCGTTGCGAAACAGTCGCGCCTGCGTCTGTAGCTGCGGCTGACCGGTCTCTCTGCGAAGGCGCGCATTGTAGATAACAAAGCTATAGCGAAGGTCGTCGCCCTGATGAAACTTGCGCACGGCGGCGCTCGTCGCCATATCGAGCGGGTCGCTCTGCTCGCCCTGATTCGGAGTTGATTGATTTGACGGGCCACTCGTTTGTGGTTGCTGATTGTTCGGACCACTGCGCACGTTCGCGCTAACCATTATGCCCGATAGCTCAAGGCGGTTCTTCTTCATGTCCGGCACTTCAACGAACTGGCTGGCCGAGCCTACGCGCTCAGATGCCTGATCGCGCAACGCAACGCGAAGCTGATAAGCGCCGGGCTTCTTCACGGGAAGGGTCATCATGTAAACGAACCCGGATTTGAGAACGCGCCTGTATGAGTCGCCGCGCACTCGCAACCTGTCAACGCGGCTGACTTCATCCACAACGTTGCCGTTATCGCCGAAAGTCACAGCGGCAACATCGAACTGCGCCTGATGCCAGTCGTCCGGTTCATCCGTAAACGTCAGGGCGCTGCCGTCAACGTGTAGGAGCGAGCGCATGTAAGAGCCTGCTTTCGCGTCGTTGACGAAGAGAGACGTGAGCCGTATGGGAACGGCATCCGAGCCGAATGGAGAGACGAGCGCGTGTACAATCTGCTCGCGTGCTGAAGTCTCGGCGCTCACACGCTCGTTGTCTGTGACGCCGAAGAATCCTTTGCGCATACGCACAGTGAAGCTTCCCGGCCTTGTTACTTTCAGCGTCAGGTGATGAAACGAGCGTCGTCCAGTCTTAGGATCGAAAGTTGATTGGTCCGGGCGATAGCCGATCAGATAGTAGCCCTTCTGATCGTCAAGCACGCGACGTATCCCTGCGCTCAAATCGTTCGAGTTGCGTATAGCAATTCCACCCGTCTCCTCCGCGAGGTAAGCGAGTCCTGCCTGCGTATCGTAGAGCGTGTCGCGCCGAGTTGGACGTTGTCCTAAAAGCTGTTGCTGGCTTAA
>QHXM01000176.1 GCA_003222945.1 Acidobacteriota bacterium | reverse complement strand
ATCAGAAAGTTTCTTTCGGGTGGGAAATACGCTGCTTACTTCATGCTGATAGAATGCTGTAGGACGCTTTACAGTGTGCGCCCTCTTTTAATTGCGAAGCATAATAGAAAGAGGGCAAACGAAGACGATGCGCCGAGTTTAACTATTCTGGACGTTCCACCGCCGGGTTCTTCATCCTCATCATCCCCCTCCCAATTGTTCCATATCTTATTTTGCGTTTCGATGTCCTTGACGACAGACTTAACATCATCAAAGAGCAGCTGCATGGCGTCATCCTCGTACTTACCATTCAAGCTTTCTTTGCGAGCCTCCCATTTCTCTTCAATCTGCTTGATCTGGTCTTTGTCAGTAATGAACTTGGGAAGGCTGGGCTTGAGTCGGTCAACCAGCGCGTTAACCCCTTCGGGTTTAAGCGGAGGCGCAGGCTGGCCCGGCATTACGCCTGCATACGACTTAGCCATTGCGCCGCATAAGAGAGTTATGGCTAACAGAGTCATTAAAAGCCTGCGTTGAAATTTATCGGTCATTCTTGCTCCTTGCACACCAACAGTGGGCGACCATGACGGCGAGGTTGATCTGCAATGGGACACTGTGCGCGGCGCAAGAAGCTATGTTATAGAGATTAGCGCCGACCCGCCAACAAACACCTCTTGGCAACATAAGACTGTTTCTACAAAATCCAGAGCTACAATAGAAGGTTTGACGAGCGGGACAAAATACTGGTTCAGAGTCGCAGCCGTAGGCGCAAACGGTCAGAGCGGTTGGAGCGACCCTGCTACGAAGATAGCACCCTGAGACCGATTGCAGGTTACGCTGGGAGCGCAGGCATCCTTGCCTGCGCTCCCAGCGTAATCATAAGGGTATATTGCCGTGCTTCTTGGGCGGGTTGGTGTCTCGCTTATTTTGTAGAAGCGCGAGGGCGCGTATGAGCTTCGGGCGAGTCAAAGCTGGTTCAATTACTTCGTCAACGAAGCCACGCTCTGCTGCGACATAGGGGTTTGCAAATTTCTCCTCAAATTCAGAGATGCGTGCGCGTCGCACAGACTCCTTATCGTCTGCCTCGTTAATCTCACGACGATAAAGAACGCCCACTGCTCCTTCTGCCCCCATGACTGCTATCTCGGCTGTGGGCCAGGCGAAGTTTATGTCCGTGCGTATGTGCTTAGAGGCCATAACGCAATATGCCCCGCCGTAAGCCTTACGGGTAATCACAGTTATTTTGGGTACGGTCGCCTCTGCGAAAGCATAGAGCAATTTAGCGCCATGACGGATTATGCCGCCGTGTTCCTGCTCAACGCCTGGAAGGAAGCCTGGCACATCCTCGAAAGTGATGAGCGGGATGTTGAAGCAGTCGCAGAATCTAACAAAGCGAGCGCCTTTAATTGAAGCGTCAATATCCAGAACTCCGGCAAGATATGCTGGTTGATTGGCTACGATTCCTATGGGACGCCCGTTCAGGCGCGCAAAACCGACTACGATATTCGGAGCGTAAAGCTGATGAACCTCAAAGAAGTAGCCTTCGTCAACAATGCTGTGCAAGACATCGCGTATATCGTAAGGCTGAGTTGAGTCTTCAGGTACGACTGAGTTTAAACTCTCTTCGATTCGATCCGATGGGTCTGTGGAAGAGAGGAAGGGCGGGTCATCCATGTTATTAGAGGGAAGGAAAGAGAGAAGCTCCCGCACAAGCTGTAGAGCGTGCTCGTCGCCGTCTGCAACGAAATGTGCGACGCCTGAGACGCGGTTATGTGTTAAAGCTCCGCCCAGCTGATCTTTCGTTACGTCCTCATGCGTTACGGTCTTTATAACGTCCGGGCCTGTTATGAACATGTAGGAAGTGTCCTTAACCATAACGTTAAAATCCGTAATGGCAGGGCTGTAAACTGCACCTCCGGCGCAAGGTCCCATAATGCAACTTATTTGAGGTATAACGCCGGAAGCCAGCGTGTTTCGTAAAAAAATGTCTGCGTAACCGCCAAGGCTTACGACCCCTTCCTGAATGCGCGCGCCGCCCGAATCGTTTAAGCCAATGAGAGGTGCACCGACCTTCATGGCAAGGTCCATAACCTTGCAGATTTTCTCAGCGTGAGTTTCCGAAAGGGAACCGCCGAAGACTGTGAAATCCTGTGCGAAGACGAAGACGCGTCGGCCATCAATCAGGCCGTGCCCGGTTACAACGCCATCGCCCGGGTAGAGCTGCTTATCCAATCCAAAATCTCTGGAGCGGTGTACGACCAGCTTATCAAACTCTTCAAAGGTGCCTTCGTCCAATAGAAATCGGACGCGCTCACGTGCGGTCATCTTGCCTGCTGCGTGCTGCTTTTCGATTCTGGCAGGACCCCCGCCCTCTTCGGCCTGGCGCGTGCGCTCTCTTAAGAGTTCAAGTTTTGCGACGGGTTGCTGTTTCTTTGAAGTCATAGCTTCACTTAAACTAAAGGCTGAACAGGCTGCTGATTTAAAGTATTACTTCAAGTCATTAAAAGGAAACTGTCCAGCCTCGATTAAAGATATTAACTCTTCCAGAGCCAAACGGGATTTTCTCTGAACCTCTAATGGGTAATTAAATTTTAGAATATTTCGCGCAAACTCATCTTCATCAAGGATGGTATAGGAGAGATCGGGCGCGACCAAAACATCCATATCAAGGTCAATGTAGCCCAGTGTATCCCGCAGAAAGACTGGCGGAGCGCTAATATTACAGTAAAAGCTTTTGAGTTCGCCCGTTTGTTCAAGAAAGCGAAAGACATTGTACCAGCGATCCAGCCAGTAGTATTCGCGGCTTATAGTTCCCAGGGCGATAGTGCCTAGAAGCGCGTGTTGAATCTCCTCTTCAAACTCCGCATCAAGGACGAGCAGCGTGCCGCGCTTCAGAAAAAGGCGCGCGCGCCATCTGCGATGCTCTCTGCCGTCGTATTTGTATGTGCGAACATTGACAGTCTTCACAGAGTATCTTAAGCCTGATGGTTGAATGGCGCTCTCTAAACCTTAAGTATCTCTTTAGAGGTCGGCGTGACGACAAAGCTTCAAGTGATAACTTAGCTCTACCGCCCACTCTTGCGCCAGTCAGCCAGGAATTGATCTAATCCCTTATCGGTGAGCGGGTGCTTGATTAATTGCTCTATTACCTTAAAGGGCATTGTTGCAACATCAGCTCCCATGCGCGCCGCTTCGACCACGTGAATGGGAGTTCGTATGCTCGCGGCGAGCACCTCTGTCTTCCATTCGTAGTTACCGTAGATTTCCACTATCTCTGAGAGAAGCTCAAGGCCATCATGGCCTATATCGTCGAGTCTTCCCAGGAAGGGGCTTATGTAAGCTGCACCGGCTTTTGCCGCAAGGATTGCTTGAGCCGCAGAGAAGCAGAGCGTGACGTTGACCTTTATGCCCTCAGATGTAAGTCTCTTTGTGGCTTTAAGTCCGTCGCGCGTCAAAGGACATTTGACTACGACGTTGGGCGCAATACGAGCATATTCGCGCCCTTCTTTAAGCATTTCGTCCATCTCAAGGCTTGTGACCTCCACAGAGACATCGCCGTGTACTATCTCGCAAATGGCGGCAACGTGCTTCTTGAAATCAACGTCGCCTTCTTTGGCTATGAGCGAAGGGTTCGTCGTGACGCCATCAATCAGGCCAAGCTCTGCGGCCTCACGAATCTCGTTCAAATTTGCCGTATCAATAAAGAATTTCATCTGACACCTCCATCAAAAAGGAATGGGAAGAATGGAAAAGCTCCTGCTTAGAATATAATCCATTAGAGCACTTTGAAGCGCCATGCGTCCGATAACGCCCGACGCCTTTCTTCGATTTACCATTAAAATTTGGTTGGTTCTAATTTTTGCAGTCAAAGCCAGCTACCTTTCTTCATGTTTTACTTGAACTGAATCTAATAATCTAGGGCGCAATCTCTGACTCAGCAGTGGACGGGGCGCTTCTGTTTCCGGCTGCGTCAACTGCGATTATATAGTAGTAGTATCGTTTGCCCGATTCTACCGTTTCGTCCACATAGGTCGTACGAGTCAGAAGCGTCGGAGTTATCTTCGTCCACTTCTCTTTCGGCAGGTCTGGATCGGTTGAACGATAAATGTAGTAACCCGCAACATCTTTTTCTGGATTAGCAGGGAAATAGATTGCAAGATGTCCTGGCGTCGAAGGGGCTACTGAAGGTTTCTCAGGCGCAGACGGAGGGAATGTATCAACTGGTGCCGCCGCTATAGCATTTGAGTTCAAGCTCTCGATCTGCGCGCCGCCTGTGCCCAGAGAGACAGAGCGAACGACGTAGTTATACTCTTCACCGAACTTGAATGTCTGATCGCTATAGCTCGTCTCTGTAACGAGTGTGGGGTTTAATGGGGTCTGGCCTATCTCATTCTGAGATTTTTCGACACGATAGATGTTGTATCCCAGAAGATTGATAGGGGTTGAGCCGTCAATATTTGCGGCGGGAGGATTCCATTTAATCGTTATGGCGTTTTCGCTATAAGTTCTGTCAACAATCAGAGGCGGCTCTGCAATCTTTGCGGCAGGTTCTATCAGCAGAAAGTTTG
Organism: Acidobacteriota bacterium; assembly: GCA_003222945.1. Lineage (GTDB taxonomy): Bacteria > Acidobacteriota > Blastocatellia > Pyrinomonadales > Pyrinomonadaceae > QHXM01. The sequence goes on along the minus strand of QHXM01000176.1, from coordinate 5,528 downwards.
AGAAGCCTGCGCGCTCGCCAGCCGCGTTGACATAGCGCACACTGTAGCGCAAGCGCGTAGGCTGCCCGGCCAGTTCCAGAGTGTCCACATAGGTCAAAGTATCCTTGGCGGTCTTGATCGTTTCGTAGCTGATTGAACCTATCAGAGTGGAGCGCGTCGCGAACTCCTCTTCCGTCAGAGGCAGAGGCGCAGACGGGCGTTCGGCCAGACGATAAATATCAATTCTGCGGATTGACTGCACGCTCTCGTTCGGCGCGTTGCGCTGCGGGACAGGCCAACTCAAGATAACACGATTGCCGCGCTGTACGCCTGAGAGAAGCTCCGTGCGCTGCGGAACGCGCTCAACCGGAGGCTGCGGAGGCCGTCGCTTGCCGCAAGAAGGAAGAAGAAAAAAGGTAAAAGGCAGAAGTAGAAGAAGCGAGAGCGCATCTTTCATCCTCACTTGTACCTTCAGCCTTTTGCCTTTTGCCTTTATCACAAGATGTATCGGCTGAGGTCCTGGTCTTTTACGGTTTCTGAGAGCATACGTGTGACGTAGTCTGCGTCTATGCGCTGATGTTTTGGCTCAAGGTCAGGGCCTTCAAAGCTTATCTCATCCAGAAGCTTCTCCATGATCGTGTGAAGACGGCGCCGGTCAGTATGCGCTTGAAATCTTCAATGGTGAGCGATTCTAATTCGACGCGAATGGGAAAGCGTCCCTGAAGTTCCGGTATCAAATCAGAAGGCTTTGAGACGTGGAAAGCGCCCGCGGCGATGAAGAGTATGTGATCGGTTCTTACCATGCCGTAGCGCGTGTTGACGGTCGTGCCTTCGACAATGGGGAGTATATCGCGCTGCACGCCTTCGCGCGAAACATCCGGGCCTGTGCCTGATTCGCGCCCTGCTATCTTGTCTATCTCGTCGAGGAAGACTATACCGGAAGATTCGACGCGTTCGAGGGCGGAGCGCGCGACCATGTCCATGTCTATCAAGCGCTCTTCCTCTTCCTGCATCAGATATTCCATGGCCTCGTCAACGCGCATCTTGCGTCGCTTGGTGCGGCCTTGAAAGAGATTGCCGAGCATATCTTTCATGTTTATGCCCATCTCTTCTATGCCTTGAGGACCGGCCAACTCGATTGTCGGAAAGCTCTTTTCGCGCACCTCTATCTCTATTAGACGATTGTCGAGCTTTCCAGAGCGCAACTTTTCGCGCAACTTTTCGCGTGTTCGTTGAAAGTTATCGTCGTGTGAAGCGCTGCTGCTCTCTGCCGTCGCGCTCTCTTCTGCGCTCTCCGCTTCGTCGAAATCGAAGTAGCCGGAAGAGAGCGCTGATTTTGGCGGAGGAAGTAGAAGGTCCAGTATGCGCTCTTCCGTATTTAGCTGAGCCTTGTCGGCGATCTCTTCGATCTTCTCTTCGCGCGTCATCTCGACGGCTATCTCCGTCAGATCGCGTATCATGCTCTCAACGTCGCGTCCGACATAGCCGACTTCGGTGAACTTAGAGGCTTCGACTTTAAGAAAAGGGGAGTTGGACATGCGCGCAAGGCGTCGCGCGATCTCAGTTTTGCCGATGCCGGTTGAGCCTATCATGATGATGTTCTTAGGCATCACGTCAACGGCCATCTCGGGCGGCAATTTCTGGCGGCGCACGCGATTACGAAGGGCTATGGCAACGGCTCGTTTGGCGTTGCGCTGGCCCACGACGTGCTTATCGAGTTCAGCCACGATCTGTCGAGGCGTCATCTCGTCCAGCCGCGCAACCTCATCCACGTCACCTGAAAGATAGATAACCATTTCTTTAAGAGCAGGGTCAGGAGTCAGAACGCAGAAGCCAGAATAAAAGGCTTAAACCGTCTCTCTCTTTAATTCTGACTACTGAATTCTGCTTTTCTCAAAGTTCCTCTACGATGATGTTTGTGTTCGAGTAGATGCATATCTCTCCGGCTATGCGGAGTGCGTTTAGTGCTATGTCACGCGCCGGAAGCTCCGTGTAGTCAACGAGCGCGCGTGCGGCTGCAAGGGCGTAGGAGCCGCCCGATCCGATTGCCAGCACGCCATCGTCCGGCTCAATCACGTCGCCGTTGCCCGATAGAAGAAATGAGCTTTGCTCGTCTGCGACTATGAGCAGGGCTTCAAGGTGGCGCAGGATTTTGTCTGTGCGCCAATCTTTACTAAGCTCTATGGCGGCGCGTTTAAGATTTCCGTGATATTGTTCGAGCTTCGCCTCGAAGCGCGATAGAAGCGAGAAGGCGTCGGCTGTTGCTCCGGCGAAGCCCGCAAGGATGCTGTCGTTGTATAGACGGCGAACCTTGCGAGCGCCTGACTTCATGACGGTTTCGCCCATAGTAACCTGTCCGTCGCCTGCTATCGCTACGCGCCCGTTGCGGCGAATATGTAGAACGGTTGTGCTGCGAATAATCTGGTTTTCTATACTCATTTTTCTGAATGAAGAACTATAGGAACTTGCGCGAATGTAAGTCAAGGCGGCGCTAGAAGTGTAGAGATGAGCGGCGGCATGGAAATCTACGTGCGGTGCATTCTTCCGCTTAGATGTTTATAGGTTATGATTGGGCCTTGAAGGTTGAGTTATGTTTGAACGTACCTTTTTTAGTAAAGGGGATAAGAATGGTTGAAGTGAGGCCGCGTATAGGCATAACGATGCGCGTGGAGTTGGAGACTGATCGCTTCTATCTGGCGCGTCACTATAGCGAAGCTGTTGAGGCTGCCGGCGCAGCGCCTGTTCACATCAGTCTGATTCCAAACAGAGATTACATAAAATCACTGATGGAGGGACTCAGCGGAATTCTTCTGCCCGGAAGCGATTCGGATGTTGACCCTATGCGTTATGGTCGTGACCCGCATCCGAAGCTTGGCAGCGTATATCCTTTGAAGGATGAGACGGACTTTCTTGTGCTTGAAGAGGTGGAGCGGCTTCGTGTGCCGCTTCTGGCAATCTGTTTCGGGATGCAGATATTGAACGTCGTGCGCGGGGGGACTCTGATACAGGACATAACTACGGAGTTGCCTGAAGCTATAAAGCATGAGCAGGGAAGGCCGCGCGACCGCCGCTCGCATCGCGTGCGCCTTTTGGAAGGAAGCCTTGTGGCAACGCTTGCAGGCCGGGAGAGCGCGATTGTGAATAGTCATCATCACCAGGCGATTGAGACTGTGGGACGCGAGCTTGTTGCAACGGCATGGACTTCGGATGGTTTAGTAGAGGCTCTGGAAGACATGCGCGCAGACCGCTTCGCGCTGGCAGTGCAGTGGCATCCAGAGATAGCCTGGGAGCAGGATGATCTCTCCATAGCAATATTCAGAAGATTCGTAGAGGCTGCGCGCGAGTATGCGGGCGAAAGGCCAGGCCGCGCCTATGAAGTTGATTATAAGGAAGGCCAAGAAGTCTCGCGTCCGATAACGACTCGGTGATAAGGTGTCATCATCAGAAGATTAAAGATAGTTCGTGGAATCAGGGAGGGTGGAATGAGAGGAATGATGGGTCGCAGTCATTACGGATTAATTTGGCTGGTCATGTTTTTAATTTGGAGTAGTGTTGGTGTGCAGGCAGTTCAGACGAATGAAGTTAAAGTCAATCCGAAGCTGCCAGCCGTCCCGCGCCGCAGCTTCGTGCTTACAGATTTCGGCGGTGTTGGCGATGGAAAGAGTATGAATACGGAAGCATTTCGCAGGGCCGTGGCTGCTTGTAAGAAAGCTGGCGGTGGCGAAGTTATCGTTCCTTCGGGCGTTTTTGTTACAGGCCCAATAGAGTTGACTGACAAGATGGCGCTGGTGGTTGAGAAGGGCGCGACCATACGCGCGTCTGAGAATTTCAAGGACTTCGAGAGTCTTGACTCGAAGGGGAAGAGATCAGCCATCCCGCTCATAAGAGGCACGAATCTTTCCGACGTTGAGATTCGCGGCGAGGGCTTGATTGACGGCGCAGGCTTAGTCTGGTGGCAGCGCTTTCGGCAGGAGCGTGCGGAGGGTGTGCCGCAGCAGGGAGAGCGGCGCGCAGCTGGGCAGCCGGAAGAAAGCCCGCGCCCGAAGCTTGTTCTTTTAACTGGCTGCAACAGAGTGCGTATAGAGGGAGTGACGCTGAAGGATTCGCCACAGTTTCATCTTGTTCCGAACCGCTGTAGAGATGTCACTATAGAGGACGTGAAGGTTCTGTCGCCTGAGGATTCGCCTAACACGGACGGCATTGATCCTACTGGAAGCAGCGAAGTGCTTATACGTCGCTGCACAATAGACGTGGGCGACGATAACGTTGCCTTCAAGTCGAATCCGAACGAAGGGGCTACGGAGAATGTTCTTGTCACGGATTGCACTTTCAAACACGGGCACGGTGCGTCCATAGGCAGCAACATAGGCGGCGGCATACGAAACATCACGGTAGAGCACTGCACATTTGAGAACACGGACAACGGCATACGCATAAAGTCCACAAGGGATAGAGGTGGAGTCGTAGAAAATGTTACTTACCGCGACATCACTATGAAGAACGTGGGCACGGCCATCACGCTCAACCTTTTCTACTTCGATAAAGAGGGGCAGAAGGAGCGGCAGAGTAAGCCTGTCACAGAGACTACGCCTATAGTTCGCGGTGTGCGAATCATAAGGATCAAGGTGGAAGGGGCAAAAACGGCTGGCGAAATAATTGGCCTGCCGGAGATGCCCATCAGCGATCTACTTTTAGAAGGCGTAACGATAAACGCAAAGACAGGAATGGTTGTGCAGGATGCAAAGGCGGTTAAGTTTATGAACGTAGAGATAACTGCGCAGAAGGGTGAGTCTCTAACGGTCAGGAATGCAGATGTGAAGCGCGCTCAATTGTGAGAGAAGGGAAAAAGAATAATTGTCGAGCGGTTCGTGAAAACATGGAATCACACTTGTTTCGAGTGAGGTGTTAGAAGGAGACGGATGGAATTTGAGGGTTTAGGTTTAGAAGGGCAGGTTGCGCTCGTCACGGGCGGCTCGCGTGGGATTGGGCGCGCGACCACTATGCGGCTTGCGCGTCTGGGGGCAAACGTTGCGGTCAATTATTTGAAGGATGAGGGCGCTGCCGAAGAGGTCTTAAAGGCGTGCGCGGGGCTTAATGTAAAGGCGCTGGCCGTGCAGGCCGACGTGAGCCGCGTAGAAGATGCGGAGCGTTTGGTCTGTAGAATTCTGGAAGAGTTCGGGCGGTTGGATATACTGGTCTGCAATGCAGGCGTCTGGGAGGGCGCTGCTGTGGATGAGATGAAGGAGGAGTTGTGGGACAGGGTATTGGAGATTAATTTGAAAGGGACATGGACGGTTTGCCGCGCCGCTGTTCCAGCTATGAAGAAGCGAAAGAGCGGACGCATCGTTATCGTAAGCTCAACAGCAGGGCAGCGCGGCGAAGCGTTTGTCTCAAACTACGCTGCGTCAAAGGGCGGCCAGATATCTTTCATGAAATCCTTAGCCTCTGAGCTTGCCTCAGACGCTATTAACGTGAACGCAGTTGCGCCCGGATGGGTTGAGACAGAGATGTGCGAAGGGGTCTTTAGAGACGCGTCGTATCGCAAGGCG
>QHXM01000113.1 GCA_003222945.1 Acidobacteriota bacterium | reverse complement strand
TTGTAGCTCTGGCCCAGGTTGTGTAGAACGCTCATGCTCTTGGTGGAGACGACCAACGCGATTCCGCTCTCGCTTATATCGTGCGTGTAGCCAATGAGCGGGAGCATCTGCTCTTCGCCGTCAACGCCTTTGCGTGTCGCTACGAGGAGAACTCTGAATTCCAGACTGAGGCGTCGTCGTGGTGTCGCGCGCCGCTCTTTGTTAATCTCCCACATCGTTTTGATAAATATTTCAAAGGCGAGATACGATCTACAGTCGAAAGCCTCATAGCTTTCAACTTGGCGTTGCAAAATATCATTAACAGCAAGCTCGCTACAAGCATAAAAAAGCCGCACGCCGTAGTTACAAGCGTGCGGCCTTTCGACAAAGCGTGCGCTCGGACCGTAGCGCGCTCGAAGTTAAAAACTTAATTCACTATCCTTCCGCCTCGATTTCCACGGTCGCTTTTCTTTCAAGCTTGCCCCAGCCGACGACCACACCGCGAATGGCGGTCGCTACGGATTTAATCATCACGTAGTACATCACCTGGCGGTAGCAGAAGCGTTGCAAGAGCAGCCACCAGAGCAGACGCCACTGCTCGCGCTTCTCCATCAGGAAAGCGAACGCGGCGGAGAGCCAGTCAACCGCGAGAAAGAGCGCGTAGTAGAAGAGCACCTGTCTAAGGTTCGACGACGCTGTGTCCGCCGTATGCTCTATGCGTTCGAGCAGAGTCCAGACGAGCGTCCAGCAGAGCATCAAGTCCATCACGGGCGAGATGAGTGGAAAGAGTATCTGGAAAATCCAGACGTTCGGCATAGAGAGTGATCCGAGCGCGCCGTAGCGTGGGCGAAAGAGCGCGCCGCGGTGTTTCCACATGCATTGCAGCGTGCCGTAAGCCCAGCGAAAGCGCTGGCGCGCGAGCGTGCGCAAGCTGTCGGGCGCTTCGGTCCAACCGACTGCCTCCTCTTCGTAGCCAATCTTGTAGCCGAGCCTGCGAACCTTTATCGTCAGGTCCTGATCTTCTGCCAGAGTGTCCGAAGTAAATCCACCTGTAAGCTCAAGCAGTTCGCGCCGCCATGCGCCGACAGCGCCGGGCACGACCGTTATGCAGTTGAGACTTGCAAACGCGCGGCGGTCCAGATTCTGCGACGTTATGTATTCGAGCGCCTGCCATCGCGTAACGACGTTAATGCGGTTGCCTACCTTGGCGTTACCTGCGACCGCGCCTATCTCAGGGTCATGGAAACGGCGTGCGAGCGCGGCGACCGTGTTGGGCGCAAAGAGCGTGTCTGCGTCGAGCGCTACGACGATCTCGCCCGTCGCGTAGCGCAGACCGAAGTTCAACGCCTCGGCCTTACCAGCATTCTCTTTGGCGAAGAGACGAACGCGCGCTTCATCCTTGAAATGCTCGTGCACTACTTCGCTCGTTCTATCAGGCGAGCCATCGTCAACGACTATGACCTCGAAGTTCTCGTAATCAGATTCGAGCAGACTCTCGATGGTCTGCACAATCACGCGCTCTTCGTTGTAAGCGGGCACGATGATTGAGACAGATGGCCGGTAATTTTCACCTGCATGAAGGCGTTCGCGCCGACGCGCTCTGATGCGCTGAGCGAAAGCGAGCGCGCCTATCACGACCAGACGACCGAGACCGAGCAGGATGCCAGCTAGGAAGAGCAAGTTCAGAACTCGCCCGCCCGTCAGCAGAAGGAAGAAAGAGATTGCGTTGGCACGAGCGTAGAACTTCTGATCCGGTTGCAGAGGCGGCATGGCCTGATCGCGCGTCAATCCTGCAAGCTCTGAAACGGTGACGAAGCGATAGCCGCGCGCACGCAGTTCGTGAATGATGCGCGGCAGAGCGGCAATGGTTTGCGAACGGTCTCCGCCGCCATCGTGAAGTAGAACAACTTCACCGCGCTTGTCAGGGTTTGTCTCAACCGCCTGATCGATTGTTTGCTTTACAAAGTCGTCAGCCGTGCGCGGTCGTCCGTCATCTCCCACAAGCTTCCAATCGTCCGGGTCAATGTGCAGGCCGACTGTGTAGTAACCGTGCTCTTGCGCGCGCAGAACAGGTTCTATCTCGTCTGGTGATGTAGCTTCCGCGTCACCGAAGAATGGCGGGCGAAACAGTATTGTAGAGCGCCCGGTTACCGCTTCGATAAGGTACTCGCCAATGATGAAGAAGGTTGCGGGCACGTTCTCCTGTTTGAGAATGTCTAAGATTCGCGGAGTCCAGACAGGGTCTGGTCCGTCGTCGAAGGTGAGCGCTATAAGGCCGGGATGGTCGCCCATGCGCTGGACCACGTAAGATGAAGGCATGACTTTGTAATCTTCCGACGTAATCAGGCCGTTTGACGGATCAGCCTTAATCTCGCGCGTGCCCTCTTGTGGCAAGGTCTTGACCTGAAGAATCTCGCCTATGCCTTCGTAGTCAACATCGTAACCGTAAACTATCTTTGCCAGCGCGTCCGGCGATGCGGCGTTGTGCGCGGAGCCAAAGACGGACCAGATAGAAGGGTCTTCAGAACCTAAACGCCAGAGCGCGTAGCCTGCGAAGTTGTATGGGCCTGCGGCGCGTATCTGGTTATAAGCTGTGACGGCATCCAGAAACCAGACCGTGTGATGCGAGCCGTCCTCTTCCTCGTAGCGAAAATATGGATTGCGCGTCGCGGGATCAAAGTTGACCTTCGCCTCAGAATCGCTCGCAGATAGCACAGCCTCCTGGAAGGTGACTTCTTTCGCTTCGTCCACACCCTGCGTCCAGTCGTAGCCATAGTTTCCTATGCAGACAATCGTCTTCGCAGGATCAAGCTCGCGCATACGATTGGAGAGCAGTTGATCGAACCAATCCTGCCCAGCGACCGACCCTACACCTGAGTCTTTGCCGGACCAGTGCTGGTCGTAAGCCATCAGCATAAGGTAGTCGGTCGCAGCGGCTAACTCTTTATAGTTCCACTTATCATCGCTAAACGGCACGCTCTCTGTTACGGTCCACCCGTGAGGTTGAAAGGCCGCGTGCAACTCCTGTATGAAAGTCAGGAGGTCCGCTTGCGGGAATGGCACTGCTTTGGCTTCGTCCTCAAAGTCTATGCAGATGCCGCCGAACTTATTCTCACCAACGAATGACACGAGCGCATTGATGAGTCGCTGACGGCTCGGCTCGTCGCCAATAGTGCGTGCCAGAAGAGCATTATCCCACTGCTCGTTCCTAAAATTTTGCACGAGCGGGATGATAGGTGTCTGCGGGCGCTTCTGTCGAATTAGATCAAGCCCGCGAGCGTCCACATCTAACGTCAACGGACCAGAATCGTTCTTATCGTCTTGCAGGCGCACCCATTCAGGCACGACCCAGTCTAGTTGATTGAGATTGCGCTTCAAGGAAGCGTAGCTCGAATCGTCCCAGTTGATGTAGAAGGCGATTGAGAGCGGTTTTGTGGTCGGAACACCGGGCGCTGGCATTTGAACTACGGGAGGCTCTGCGGGCGGCGGCACAACGGGAAGTTGCGAACGTCTTCTGGAAGGCACGACCTTCGATTTTGCCAGAGCCTGTTCGAGTTCCTCTTTCGCGCGCCTTGCCTTTATCTCACGAACAGTTTGAGGCGTGGGCGCAGGCGCAGGCTCCGGCTTCAGGTCAGATGCGCGTGGCAGTCCCTCTATCTGCTTCAGGTTGAACTTAGGCAGGACCGGATTTACAAGAATGCTAATGACAGAGATGGCTGCGAGCGACGTTACCAGAACGGCCAGAGCTAACCAGGTGCGACGGACGCGCCGCCAGCGGCGGCCTGCGGGGTCATAAAAGACAGGTGAATCGGCAGAATATGGCATGAACTTATCTGGCGGTCGTCTATAACACTTTCCATCCCAGAACGGTTCGTCCTTCCGCCTCGTTTTAGATGCACAGCAATGCCTATGCCGCGAAAAATTTTATACTTTTTAACCTAAAAATTTGGCTTTGCGCTGTGCTGGCGAGGCAGTTTTGTTAATTAAGAACAATCGTGTGGCACGACTGCTATTTGAGCCTGGAAGAGAGCGGACTTTCGGCTTTCATCAACAAAATAGAAGACCTGCCTGAAACTAATAAAAGTCCAGGCAGGTCTTTTCGGTGAACTGTTGGGATTGGCCTCTAGCGTCTATTCGGTTGCCGTAATTAAACTGGCAAAGCGCGAACAAAGGAACGACTGGATGAGAATCCTAACAAATTCAGATTATCAATCCAGAGGTCAGGCCTCAGCCACCTCACTGTGATAACTATTCATAAATTTTTTGGATCACCTCCTTCCCAGTGTTGATGTGGATAATAGAGGATGATAAATCGTGCGTCAAGCAGAATTTTAGTCCCCTATCCTGTGCCTTTACTTTAAGCCGAAGAGGAGCGACGAAAGACCTCTCGCCCGTCTATAAAGACCGCCAGCGGGTGCTCAACTCCGAAGAAGTAGGCGACTTCGCGGTAGTCCGAGCAATCGTGTATGACGAAATCCGCCCGCTTGCCTGCTTCCAATGAACCTACAAAATCGCCTCTGCCCAAGCTGTAAGCTGCGTTTATGGTCGCGGCTGTAATGCTTTCGGCTGGCGTCATCTTCATGTGCGTCGAGGCGAGCGAGAGCGCCATGAGGATAGAAGGTGTGGGCGACGAGCCTGGATTGAAATCTGTTGCGAGAACAACGGCAAGCCCGCTATCAATCATCTCGCGCGCGGCAGGATAGCGCGTGTGTCCGAGCGCATAGACAGAGCAAGGCAGTAGAACCGGCTGGATGCCAGAAGAGAGGAGCGCGGCGATGCCGTCCGCATCCGTGTGTTCAAGATGATCTGCTGTTACTGCCCCGAGTTCAGCAGCCAAACGCGCGCCGCCTGAGAGCGACAACTGATCCGCGTGCAGGCGCAAGCCCAATCCAAGCTCGCGCGCTCCGGTTAGAATGCGACGCGACTCTTCGATAGTGAAGACTCCAATTTCGCAGAACACGTCTGCATACTCGGCAAGCTTTTCTTTCGCCACGCGCGGCAGCATCTCTTCGATTACAAGAGCAATGTAATCCTCGCGCCTCTCGCTGTACTCTTCCGGGATTTCGTGCGCGCCCAAGAAAGTCGGCACATAACGAAGCGGCGTCTCCTCGTTCAGTTGCTTTACGGCGCGCAGGATTTTTAACTCGTCTTCCACCGTCAGGCCGTAGCCGGATTTCGCCTCAACGGTCGTCGTGCCGTTTCTCAGAAACCACTGGCTGTAGCGCCGCGACTCCTTAACCAAACTTTCGAGCGTTGCCGCACGCGTGTGCCTGACGGTCGAGCGTATCCCGCCGCCGCGCGCTGCTATCTCCTGATATGTAGCGCCGAGCGCTCGCAACTCATACTCGTCAACGCGCGTGCCCGCGAAAACAGGATGCGTGTGCGCGTCAACGAAGCCCGGCATCACGACACGCCAGCCTGCATCAACAACGTCGTAATCTGCTTTTATGATTGGCTCAATCTCGCTGCGCGGACCAACTCTCTCAATGCTCCCGTCGCGCACAAGCATCGCGCCGTCTTCGATGATGGAAAGCTCCCTCATCATCGCGCCCGTCCTTGCCCCTTTGCGAGAGCTTGCGAGCGTCAAGAGTTGCGAGCAATTTAGAATGGCAAGAGTTGAAGACATGAAAGTTTCTAAGTTTCAAGTTCCAAGTTTCAGGTTTCAAGATTAAGGTAAATCTAACTTGAAACCTGAAACCTGGAACTTGAAACTTATTTCATATACCGGTCAAGAAAGCCCGCCATGAGTGGATAGACGATCAGGCGGTTTGAGAGTTTGGCGACGCCGTGCCCTTCGTCCTCAAAGAGTTTGTATTCGACTATGGCGTTACGGTCGCGCAAAGCTCTGACCATCTGCTCTGCTTCCGTATAGGGCACGCGCGGGTCGTTCTTGCCAGCGATAATCATGAGCGGAGTCTTTATTCGCGCAACGCGGCTGAGCGGCGAGATTGTGCGAAGGAAATCAAGGTCGTGTTCAAGCGAGCCGTACTCAACCTCGCGCAGCTTGCGGCGATAACCAGAAGTGTTCTTCAAAAAGCTCTCGAAGTTTGCGATGCCGACGGTGTCAACTGCGGCAGCCCACAGGTCTGGATAAAGAGTGATCGCAGCGAGCGTCATGTAGCCGCCGTAAGAGCCACCCATCACGGCAATGTGGCGCGGGTCTGCTCCGCCCTGAGTCTTTAACCACTCGACCGCAGCCGCCAAATCCTTTACTGAATCCTCGCGCTTGCGCACGTCGTCCAAATGAGTGTAGGTCTTGCCGTAGCCTGTGCTCCCGCGCACATTCGGTGCGAGAATGGCGTAGCCGCGCGATAGGAAGTATTGGTAGATGGCGCTGAAAGATGGCTGCTCTTGGCCTTCAGGTCCGCCATGAACGCTGACGATAACAGGTAGGCCGGTTGACGAAAGGTTGGCTGAGGAGTTGAGAGAGCGGAACTCTCTCAACTCCTCAGCCGTTAGCCTGAAACTGACATCTTTAACGGAATCTAAAGAGTATGCGTTTGTAATCTTCTCCCTTTGCGGCCTGTAATACCAAGCTGGAATCTCGCGCCCGTCGAAAGTCTTGTAGTGAATCAACTGAGGCTCTGCGAATGAATCGCGCGGGATGCCTGCGGTTGAACTGTGCGTGACCTGCGAGAGCTTGCGAGTCCTCAGATCGTAGAGCCAGATGTCTGAGTTGTAGCGTGAGCCGCTGAAGCTGAAAGCAAGCTTGCTATTGTCTTTTGAAAATTGCAGCCCGCCGACGATTCCCTTGCCCGGAAGTTGGATGGGCGATTCCTTTTCTCCCATCACAGTAATCAAAGGCTTGCCGTTCGTGTCCAGCGTGCGAATGTAAAGCTCGCTAAAACCGTCGCGGTTGATCGTGTAGGCGAAGAGGCTTCCGTTATTCGACATCTGCGTTTCTTCTAAGTCCCAATTGGTGTCGTCAATAATGTCAATCTTCTTTGTCGCCAAATCCATCTGCGCGAGCGAGTAGAATTCTCGTTTGTCGTTTGTGCCGAAGAATATTGAGTGGCCGTTAGGCGCGAAATGAACATCGCCGAACTCCGCCGCGCCCTCGTGCGGTGTCAAAAGCGTCGCCTGCTTCGTCTCTGTGTCAATGAGATAGAGGTCGTTATCCAAACTCAGTTGTTCATTATCATGCGAAACAATCAGGTAGCGATCAATGAACGACCACGCTAGGGGTTGGTTTGAGCCGTCCTGTTGATAGACCAACTCTTCGCGTCCCGTTGAAACGTCCATCACGTAAACGTCAAAGTAATCCTTATTGCGCTTGTTTGACGCGTAACTGATCTTCTTTCCATCGTGCGACCATCCGCCGAAGTTGTAACGAACTTTGGGCGCGTTCGTGAGAGCTTTGATTTGAGAGCCGTCGGGCGAGAGCCAGTAAAGCTGCGCGTTCTCGTCGCCGCCGACCGCTTTCGCAAAGATGAGTCCTGAGCCATCGGGCGACCAGCGGACGAAATCAACTCGGTCCGCGTAGAAGGTCATCTGGTCCGGCCAGCCGCCCTCTGCGCTCGTCATCCAGACCTGCGGCGTGCCCGTGATGTTTGTCAGGAAAGCTACGCGGTCGCCACTCGGCGAGAGCGCTGGACCTGTTGCGCTGTGTATGTTCAGGTAGCGATCAATCCCGTAGCTTGCGCTCTTGCCGCCCGAACCTTGAGCGCGCGTCGAAGTGAACGAAGCGCAGAGAACCATAAGAGCGAAGACAGTGAGCGTGCTTTGCAATTTTCTCATTGTGAATCTCCAAAGAGTCGAAAGTTTCCCGCAAATTCTAACAGAGCATTCAGCCAATCGTTTCTCCGCTTCGCTCTCTTTTATTCTTAGCAAAGATAAAGATGGCCGTGCCCACCACGTTGGCGATTACGATGATGGCGACGATCTTCAATGTGAATGCCAGCCAGCTTTCCACGTTTATGATCGGAAAGACAGAGAGCGCCACATAAAGCAGTGTCATCAGAAGACCGGAAACGGAAACTACTTTAACCCACAGCGGCGGTCTTGGGCTGACTCCTCGAAGGCCAATTAATGGAATCGCAAACATCACAACATAAGTGAGCGCATAAAGAATGCCCGAAGAGTTCTGCAAGAGTTGATAAGCCTCCTGCTGGCCTACGCCTATGATGCTTGTCAGGCCGATGAGGAAGGTTATCACGCCGACGAAGATGATTGAGTTGACGGGCGTTCTGTATGTCGCGTGCAGGCGCGTGAACCACGCAGGTAGAAGACGATCCCAACCCGCTACCATAGGCAGCCGCGTGTTGCCCGTGAAGCTTACGCTCGCCTGAGCTAGACGAATCCCCAGCAGCGCCAGAATGACAACCGAGATGACGCGCGCGACGAATCCAAAGGAGCGAAAGCCTATGCTCAACACCTGCGGAATCGGTCCGAGCAGATCAACGTTATCCGGGCGCACGAACGCGAGCACTGAGCTTGTCCCCAGTATGAACATCACTGCGATGATTGGCGCGGCAATCAGGACCGAGCGATTAATAGAGCGCACAGGATCGCGGCACTCGCCCGCAAGTATCGCAACGTACTCGAAGCCGCCGAGCGCGCCGAAACCCATCTTGCCGAGGATGTTCAAGTTCAATAGCGAGAGCGCAGGCATTGTCATCGCCAGAGGGTGATACTCGGAGATCGTCCCTCGCGCAAGACTAATGAGCGGCAGCGCCAGAAGCAGCGCGAAGACCACTAGCATTACAAGGCCGCCCGCGTTGTGAATCCATTTGCCTACGCCTAGGCCAAGCATGGAGATGACTGTCATCATGGTGATGATAACGCAGCCAGAAACTGCTATGAACAATTTATTTCCCGCAAGCCACTGAGCAGATGGTCCTAGAGCATAAGAGAGATTGGTTGCGAGTTGCAGACCGATTTCGGAGTTGAGGATGATTACAAAGAGCCACAGATTCCACGCGACCATGAAGCCCACGAAATCGTTGAAGCCAAGCTTCGCCCACTGATAAAGCCCGCCTTCTAACGGCATCAACCTGTTCAGGTAAATCACGACGACCGCCGAAGGAAGATAAAAGAGAATGATTGCCAGCACCCAGAAGGCAACGTGAGCCGTATCGAGTTTTGCAGCCGCGCCTACCCAACTCAAGCCCACTATGTAGAGAATCTGCGTCAGCACAAGGTCTCTCAGGCCCAACTCTTTCCTGAAGACACGACTGCGCTCCTCCACGCGCTCTTCAGCAGCGCGAAGTTCCGTAGTCGCATTCAACTCAACGTCGTCCATCATCAAGGAAGGGAAAAGGCCATAGGCCGCATGAAACTCGCCTATGCGTTTTCACTGAAGACCGGGCATTGCAACCTTGTTTCTCTTAGTAGTAGATATTGAATCCGCAGTCAAGTTAATTCGTGCATAAAATAGAAACGATGAAGGCAGCAACGCTGAACGATGAACTGAAAGGCTTTACTTCATCGTCGCCGCCTTCCGCCCTGCTTTTCTGCTCTGCTTGACGCCTCTGTTGACCGTCTGTTATAAAAATCACGCTGCGCTCCACGCATTGCCTTAAGGCTCATGCGTGGGGCGCATATTCCGCAGTAGCTCAATGGCAGAGCATTCGGCTGTAAGTCAAATTGCAGCTTCCACAGGTGACTGTGGTTGAAAAACCGGGCGAATTCAGGGAAGCCTTCGCTAACAAAAGTTAGCATGGTAATCCTGAGCGAAGCTTGCTGAAAGGTCTTAAAGTAAGCAGGAACGTGCAGAGACTAGGGATTGAGGAGACCTGACCAATAAAATCCCACCAGCACCCGGCAACTTTTGAGTTTAGAAAGTTGATGAGATAGTCCGCGCCGGAGCGAAAGCTACGGGTTAAGCGTAACCGAAGGGTTGTAGGTTCGAGTCCTACCTGCGGAGTTAATTTCTGAATGGGAATGCTGCGTAATTCGCAGCATTCCCATTTTTATTGGGCTTTTTCGCCTTAATGCTTACGCAGGATGCGATCACTCTGGTAGTGAAGACTCCGGCGATTGAAGTTCCGCTAAACGCGCTCGCAGGAATTAAACTGTGTCTCCCTCATATCTTTTACTTGAGAGAATGCGAGCGTAGGTTTAATAATCGCTCAAAGAACTTGTATGCTGAGTTGTTAAGCTCTTGAGACGGAGCTTGCGCTTCTGCTTATTGCTTTAACAGGTGGCTTTCTATGAATTTGATTAAGCGGTTATTTGCTCTGTGCTCGCTGGCGCTGCTGTGCGTCTTTACCGTTACGACGCTCGCGGCGCAAAGCAAACGAGTTAAATACAACTTCAACTCCGGCTGGAAGCTTTACGCAGGCGACCCTGCTGGCGCTGAAGCTCCGGGCTTCAACGATTCCACCTGGAAAGATGTGACGACGCCCCACGCTTGGAACGAGGACAATGCTTTCAGGAAAGACATCAAAGACCTTTCGACCGGTGCGGCATGGTATCGCAAACACTTCAAGCTTCCGGCGGAGAGCGCAGGCAGAAAAGTCTTTCTGGAGTTTGAAGGCATTCGTCAGGGCGGCGAGTTTTATCTGAATGGAAAGCTCATAGGTCGGCATGAGAACGGCGTCATGGCTTTCGGCTTCGACATCACAGACTTGTTGAAGCAAGCGCCCCAGGAGAACGTGCTGGCCGCGCGTATAGACAATTCGTGGAACTATAAAGAGAAGGCGACGGGTTCGACCTACCAGTGGAACGACCGAAACTTTTACGCCAATTACGGCGGCATCAACAAGAACGTCTTCCTGCACATCACAGATAAGCTTTATCAAACGCTCCCGCTCTACTCGAACCTCTCGACGACGGGCGTTTATGTCTATGCGCAGGACTTCGACATCGCCCAAAGAAGCGCGCGTGTCACCATTGAATCTGAGATCAAGAATGAATACACGACGGCGAAAACGTTTGGCTATCAAGTCATCATAGAGGATATGAATGGCAGAGCAATCAAAACTCTGGACGGCGGCCAGTACACGCTCGCGCCCGGCGAGATGAAGACAATGAGCGCCAGTGCCAGAGTTGACGGACTCAATTTCTGGAGTTGGGGCTACGGTTATCTATACAACGTCAGGACCATACTGAAAGTGAGCGGCCAGACGATTGATTCGGTTACGACACGGACAGGCTTTCGCAAGACGGAGTTCGCGCATGGAATGATGAAGCTGAATGACCGCGTCGTTCAGCTTAAAGGCTACGCGCAGCGCACCACGAACGAATGGCCTGCGCTCGGCTCGGCTGTTCCGGCGTGGCTGAGCGACTTCAGCAACCGGCTGATGGTTGAAGGTGGCGCGAACCTTGTGCGCTGGATGCACGTCACTCCGTGGAAGCAGGACGTGGAATCCTGCGACCGCGTTGGACTGATGGAGGCGATGCCCGCAGGCGATTCAGAGAAGGATGTTGAAGGACGACGCTGGGAGCAGCGGCTCGAACTGATGCGCGACGCAATCATCTACAACCGCAACAACCCTAGCATAGTATTCTACGAATCCGGCAACAAGGGCGTGAGCGAAGAGCACATGCGCCAGATGAAAGCTCTGCGCGACAAGTACGATTCCTATGGTGGCCGCGCATCAGGCAGCCGTGAGATGCTCGATAGCCGCGTTGCTGAATACGGCGGCGAGATGCTCTACATCAACAAGAGCGCAACGAAGCCACTCTGGGCTATGGAGTATTCGCGCGACGAGGCCCTGCGCAAATACTGGGACGAGCTCTCTCCGCCCTTTCACAAAGATGGCGAAGGTCCGCTCTACGACGGGCAGGATGCGAGCGTCTATAATCGCAATCAGGATTCGCACGCCATAGAAGATGTGATGCGCTGGTACGACTACTGGCACGAGCGGCCTGGCACTGGTGAGCGCGTCAACGCGGGCGGCGTCAACATCATCTTCTCCGACTCGAACACGCATCATCGCGGCGCTGAGAACTATCGTCGCAGCGGCGAGGTGGACGCCGTGCGGCTGCCGAAGGACGGCTACTTTGCGGACCAGGTGATGTGGGACGGCTGGGTTGATGTCGAACGGCCTCGCACGCATATCATTGGTCATTGGAACTATGCGCCGGGCACGAAGAAGAACGTCTATGTCGTCTCAAGCGCCGAGAGAGTTGAACTGTTTCTCAACGGCAAATCTTTAGGCACGGGCGAGCAGAGCAGCAGATTTCTATACACCTTCAAAAATGTATTGTGGCAGCCGGGCACGCTGCGCGCTGTGGGTTACGATGCGAGCGGCAGAAAAATTACAGAAGCGGAGAAGAAGACTGCCGGGAATCCCGCCGCCGTGCGTCTGACTCTTCACACCGGCCCGCACGGTCTTCGCGCAGACGGCGCTGATGTCGCGCTCGTTGATGTAGAGGTCGTGGACGCCGTAGGTAATCGCTGCCGGACGGCTCTCGACATGATTAACTTCACTCTCAACGGTCCTGCTGAATGGCGCGGCGGCATCGCGCAAGGACCAGACAACTACATTCTTTCAAAGAGTCTGCCTGTGGAGAATGGAGTCAACCGCGTCATCATTCGTTCGACACCGAAGGCCGGAAAGATTGTGCTGAACGCGAGCGCAGAAGGACTCAAGCCTGCTTCGATTGAGATCGTCTCGCAACCTGTGAACATGGAGAGCGGTCTCTCGACAGAGATGCCGGACGCTGGTCTGGTCTCAAACCTTCAGCGAGGGCAGACGCCCGCAGGACCATCTTTCACAGTGTCGCGCAAGTCTATTCGCATCTCGCGCGCGACTGCTGGCGCGAATGAAGGTCAGGCCGCCCGGAGTTTCGACGACAACGAGACTACAGAGTGGAAGAGCGACGGTAAGCTTACGAATGGATGGATCAGGTATGACTTCGAGCGACCGGCCAGAGTCAGCGAGGTGACGATGAAGTTGTCAGGATGGCGCACGCAGTCTTATCCCATACGCATTCTGGTGGACGAAAAAGAAGTCTTCACAGGCAACACGCCTCGCAGCCTTGGCTACGTGACATTCAACTTTCCGCCCGTTATGGGCCGAAGTCTCAAGATCGAGATGATGGGCAGCGCTAGCGACCGCGATGCCTTCGGCAACATCGTCGAGATACCCGGCACGCCCGACCCGCAGTCCTCGGCGGGCAAAGGCGGTGCGAAGAACACGCTCAGCATCGTCGAGATTGAGATTTACGGACCATAAGCGCGCGATGCGAACCAGATGACACACTTTTAATCTCATCTGAAAGTAGATCGGGGCAGAGATAAGAGGAGTTTTTCCTTTTACTGACTCGCTCGCGGCGATGCCGCATTTAATTGCAACTGGTAATCGTTCACATTCTGGCAGGGCTTCAATTCAAGACTGCTCTTCGCCGCTTCGCCGTCATGTCGCAATTTGGCGCGCTCTTCCGCTCCTTCAGGCAGACGTAACTGGGACGCAAGCGTTGATTCACTCTCGACGTTTGAGCGCGTGAGAATCCAATAAAGTCCGGGCGGAATGTTGTCGAGCGTGAAGCTGCCATCATCATTAGTCGTCGTTACAAAGTAGCGCAATAGGTTCTCGCCCTGATCTTTCTCTGCCAGGACTAAGTAGGCAAAGAGTCTTTGCGGCGGCTTCTCATTCTCTGAAACCGCAACGCGCCCGCGCAAAGTGGCAGCGCCTTCTGCGAGAGCAAAGTTGACGCCCGCGACGCGGCTTCCGAACTTGAGCACGATGCCGCTGCGCGCAACATCAATCGTCTGTGCGGCTGTTGTTTGCTGAAGCTTGCCCGCAGGTGTCACAGCCTTTGGCGATGATAAAGTGATTGCGCGCAGATACCAGTATTTAGCATTGAAGCGAGTGTCGAACCTGTATTGGCCCGGCGCTAATTTCGTTAAGAGAAACTCTCCGTTCCTCGCGGGCGCTCCCTTTGCCGTAGAGAACTGCGGCAAGACAAGTGCATCTTGCGAACCCTTCTTCATGCTGCGCGTAGCCTCAAGCAGAATCTCTTCAAAGCGGGGCTGGCGCTTATCTTTGCATTGCTCAATTCGAGAAGGCTCTAATGTCACGCGCCCGCTGATGGAGGCTAGAGGATTCGTAGTTAGCGTGATGCCTGTGATGTTGTTTCCGTTGACGATGACGTGGCGCGGCGCGGAGACTTCAGCATTGTCTGTGCCGAGCGTTGTCTCAGCGGAAAGTTCATACTCGCCGTTCGCTACACCGTAGAAAACGAAGGCAGCGCCTCTTGCTGTTACGAAAGAGATGACTTCGCCTTCATGGTTTGCGCGCGAAAGTGTTACGACGGAACGCGCATAGCCGCTCATTCCCTGCCCGGCAGATTTCACCGCCCCGCTAACCGCATGTCCACGCTCGCTCCTGTATTTTATGTTCACGTCGTTGACTTCATCGCCCGCGCCGACGCTAACCTCCATCGCAGTGTCTCTGGTTGATGAAGGGGCGAAGGTCGGCGCGTCGCGGTCGTAGAGCGCCGTCGAAGGATTGCCGAAGCCGCCGAACCCGCCACCACCTCCGCCTGCGCGTCCGCCCGGTCCGAAACCACCGAAAGCTGTGCCGCCTACGACGCTAAAGGCGCTTGGACCACCGGCTGAGACAACATAAGTTCCGGGCGCAAGACCATAGAGACGATAGACGCCCCTGTCATCTGTCAGGCGCTCAGTCGCAACGCCGCTTGCCGCTTGTCCGTAAGCATCACGAACCATCAGAGCGCGAACACGCACCGCCACGACAGGTTTGTCCTCCGCGTCTGTGACATGACCGTTAATCACTCCGCCCTTAATCATAGTGATTGTGACCGAATCGCCAATGCGGTAATAGTTTGGCGCGACTGCGTTTGGGTTGCCTGGCGGCAGAATGTAAGAGGGCGCTGAAGCCGTCACGCTGAAGATGCCCGGTTCGAGTCCTGCAAACTTGAATTGGCCGTCCGCGTCGGTTGGGATGGGGCGCGGCGGGCTTGTCGAATTCATGCGCGAGACATAGACAGTGGCATTCGTAACGGGCTGGCTCGTCTGCGTCACGACTCGTCCGGTGATCGAACTAGAGTTCGGTTTGCTGGCCGCTGCATCGCCATTCTGATCCTCAGTTGTTTGAGCGAGCACAGTTCCACTTAGCGCGACAGCAAAAACGATAGCCGCCAAGATGAGTGCTTTGAGAGTTGGGAGAGAAAACTTAACGTTCATGTCTTCCTGCGATGCGCGATTAAACTCATGGATTAGTCGGCGAATTATTCTGTCCCAAATCAAGCGACACAGTAACGCTCGCCACCTGACCCTCTGATACGTTCACTTGCTGCTGAGCGGTCACAGGAGTTTGAGGTTGCGGCTGCTGGTTGCGTCGTCTGCCGCCCTGAGCGAATGCGGTTACAATCAGGTTGTAGCTTCCGGGCGGAACATTCTGAATCAGAAAATGGCCGCGCTGGTCAACGTTCGCCGCGCCAAGATTCGCTCCTCTGCCCTGACCCGGAGTTGATGATGAGAGGCGCGCGATGATGCGAGTGCCGGGTGCGAGCGTGCCGTTCTGAAATTTGACTATGCCCTCGACTGTTCCGTCTGCGTAAGCCGCAACGATGCGAATGCCCGTAACTTGATCGCCTGAGTTGACCGCTATGCCGCGAGGCTGCTGTGTCCCGTCGCGCTCAATGCGCAGAATCTTAAACGCACCTTGCAGGCTGTTGTCCTGCGGCATCAATGTAAGTCTCACATTGCCGGAAGGCAGTCCGCTCACCTGAAAAGTTCCGTCTGTGTTAAGCGGTACAGTCTGCGCTGTGCCACCGAAACCACCTCCTACGCCACCGCTTTGAACAAAGGCCTCCACCTGAAACTGCATTAACTCGGCAAGGATTGTAGGGTCTTGATTTCCTTCGAGCGTGACAACGCCCGAAACATTCGCGCCAATCGTCGCTTTGATCTCAACGCCGCTCACATCCTGATTGATTACATCAAAGGGCTGCGACTGTCCCCACATGTTTGTGCCCGACTGCGGCGCGACTGAAACCAGGTAACGACCAGGCGGAATGTTATCAACGCGAAACGCGCCCGCGCTGTCAGAGACAATGGGGAGCGCCATCAAGCCTATAGCCCTCTGGCGGTTTACGCCGCCACCGAGGATGCTGAGCGTGAACGGAATGTTCGGAAGCGGCGCATTGCTACTGCTGTCAAGAACACGACCCGTCACGGAATACTCTTCGACGGTTCGTCCCACAGTGATGTCAACGTTTGAGACCTCCGCTCCTTCCGCAACTTCGACTATTGCCGCCTGCGTCGAATCTGTAGTGTCTGGATGAAAAGTCTGTATGTAAGACTTCTGTCCCATGATCGTAGAGTAGGCGTTCATGCCAGAGTAGCCGCTCATGCGTTGCTGCGCGCCGACCGAAACTTTGTAGTGGCCTTCGGGAACTCCGTAGATGCGATAGACGCCCCTGTCATCTGTGCGCCAACTGCCGGGAGCAACTATTCGTGGTCCGCCCTGCTGGTTGGTCTGGTCAACACTCTGCAAGGAGACGCTCTGCTCAATGACGGGTCGCCCTTCGGTGTCCGTAACTCTGCCCGTTATCACGCCGCCCGGCACCAGAGAGAAATCTATGTCGCTGACGGTATCGCCGCCCGTGATTACGACGGCTTCATTTGCTGACGTTAATCTTCCTGCGCCCGGCACTGTATAGACGGGAGCAATGGGTGTGACGAAATAACTTCCAATCGGAATATCCGTAATGCGGTAGTTGCCGTCCGCGTCCGTCTTGGCTTGCAGCAAATCCTGGCTCTGAGCCTGTCCGCCAAAATTGGCCGAATGAAGCGTGACGGTAACGCCCGCCAATCCCTTGCCGTGCGCGGTAATGCGGCCTGTGATTACGCCGCCGGTTTTGTTCGCAGTCTTCACCGTTGACTGCCCGAAGGAATCAATAGTGAAAATAGAGAGCGATAGAAGGAAGAGACCGAGTATCCGCGAACGTAGCATGATGAATACTCCCGAAGTCGAGTCTTAGAGCGTCATAAGCTTTGACGCATAGAAGGGCTGCTTGGTTACTATAAGTTTAGCGGTCACTGAAAAATTTCAGCCTCAAACCGCGAATACGAACCGCGAAAGACGCGAAAGAAAGCTTGACAGATAATATCAGGCTGCTTGAACGATTTTCTTAACCCCTTTTCGCGTCTTTCGCGTCGTTTCGCGGTTCATTCACTGCACACTAAGCTCGCCGCAGGCTTCCCTGTAGGCACGGTTGCGAGCCTCGATTGCTCAAGCATCTTGTTCAGAGTTGGCAAGCCCTCTCCATTCACTCTGTTCCAATGCGTGAGAGCATTCTTCAGGGATTCGCATGACTGAATAGCCAAATCGCGCGCTGGTTTCGCAGGGCGCATGTCTCCGCTTTCGATCATCACAATGAATCTTGAAAGATCACGGTTCACAGTGCCGAAGCCCGGAACTGCATCTGTTCCCTCCTGAATCTCTACGAGTTCTTTCTCCAACGCAGCCGTCGCATCTTTCGCCTGAGAGTTTCCAGAAAAGTTTTTTTCTCTTTCAATAAGGGCCGCGCGCATAGACGCAATTTCATTGTAAGCGTCATAGCTCATACGCATCCATTGGCTGATCTTGTTTGCAAGATTGAGTTGCGCTTCGAGGTCAGACTGCGCCACGTGAACGCGCGGGTCCAGTTGCACGACCAACGGCTGGCGATACTGTTTACCATCAACGGTCAGAACCACTTCATATTTTCCGGGCACAGCGATTGGTCCGGGCGGTTGATGACGCGGAGTCTTGCCGGGCACGGAATTATCTGGGAGCGTGTACTCGATGTAATCAATGTGGCGGCCTCGAAAGTTGTAGTTGAGCGCGAGCGGATAGGGAAAACGCAAGTTCCACACGAAGCGATTCATCCCCTTCTTAACGGGCAGAACATCGGGCGGTGCAAACCAATAATCGGGAGCATTTCCGGGAGTATTATCCGGCGCGGGCGGCGTGCTCGAATAACGCTCGACGAGTCCTCCAAGCTCGTCCAGAATCTCAAGCGTGATCGGTTTTGAAGGAGATGATTTCAGGTAGTAGTAAATCAAACTTCCATCCGGCGGATTCTCGCCCGACGGAGTGTCGGCAGGAAGCGGCGTCTCCTCCCAATTATCCCAGCGCACGCGAACAGTAGTCTCAGGTTTGAAGAGGTAGGCATTCTCGCTCGCAAACTTTGCATCAAGCTGACGGAGCGGCGATATGTCATCCAGAATCCAAAGCCCGCGCCCGAATGTTGCCGCCACTAGATCGCTCCCGTGAACGTTGAGATCGCGCACGGATGAGGTCGGCAAGTTTAATTGAAGCGACTGCCAGTGGTCTCCGCCGTCGAATGAAACATAGACGCCCGTTTCAGTGCCAGCATAAACCAGACCTTTGCGCTGAAGGTCTTCGCGCACGACGCGAGCGACTGCATTGTCCGGCAAGCCTGCAACAATCTTCTGCCAACTCTTTCCAGCATCGTGCGTGCGGAAGATGTAAGGGTGCGAATCACCACGCACATTGGCGATTGTGTAAGCGGTCAAAGCATCCGTTGGCGAAGCTTCAATAAGAATAATCTGTGCGCGCTGAGGCATCTCTGCTGGAGTCGCGTTCGACCACGTTGCGCCGCCGTCGCGCGTGAGTTGAACAAGACCTGTGCTCGTGCCGACCCAGATTTCTCCTGATTGGGCTGCCGACGGAGTTATTGCCTGAATCACTCCCTGCTCAGGCGCTTGCGGCTCGTCCCTCTCGTCATCGCCCGACGCATGATCTTTCATCACAGGCGCTGCGGATATTGCAGTCAAGTCCGGACTAATCTCCTGCCACGTCACCGCGCCGTCCGTTGTCTTCAGTAGATGCTGCATCCCTACATACAGAGTCTTTGGATCAGTCGTAGAGAAGACAAGCGGCGTCTCCCAGGTGTAGCGATATTTTGGACCGGGAACGAAGACTGTGGAGATTTGTCCGGTCGTTCTATCAAGTCTGAGGACTGTCCCGTACCAGCCGATTGAGTAAATCAGATTCGGATTCTGTGGGTCTGGAGCAATGTGCCCGCTCTCGAATGCGCCCGTAGAGAACCAGTCGCGGAATGTTATCTGGCCGTAATCGCTTCGATTAGGCACGGCCACAGAGCCGCTGTCCTGCTGCGCCGCGTAGAGATGATATGGAAACGTGTTGTCCGTGCTGACGTGATAGAACTGTCCCGTCGGCTGGTTGTACCAGGAGGTCCAGGTCACGCCGCCGTCGAGACTCACGACCGCTCCCTGATCTGAGCCAAGAATCATACGCCGTGAGTCTTCCGGCGCAATCCACAGCACGTGCTCGTCCTCGCCGCTCGGTGCGCCCTTGTACGCTTCAAAAGTTTTTCCGCCGTCGGTAGAGCGATACATGGAGGTCTGCATCACGTAAACAACATCAGCGTTCTGCGGATCAACAAACGCGCGGCTAAAATATCCGTTGCCGACAACTCGCGGGTCTGTTGTGGTTTGCTTCCAGGTCGCGCCGCCGTCATCAGAGCGGAAGAATCCCTGGTTCATAATCGCATAGACGCGAAGGTTTCCGTTGCCCGGCGCGACCGCAACACCGATTCGCCCGCGCGATTTATCCGGCAAGCCTGCGCCGCTCAAAGCTTGCCAGGTCGCGCCGCCATCCGTTGACTTCAATATTTGCGACTCGGGCTGCTGCTCGTTCGCTCCGAATCTTAAAGGCCACGTCGTTGCGTAAACGATGCGGCTGTCATTCGGGGCGGCGCACATGTCCGCTATGCTGACTCTGTCGCCCGGAAAGAAGACCTGCTTCCAACTCTTCCCGCCATCCGTACTCTTAAAAATTCCGCGCGCCCTGCTCGCAGTCTGGTCGCCGAACGCTCCAACGAGCACAATGTTCGGATCATTCGGGTCAACGATTATTGAAGAGATGAAATGCGTCTCGCTCAAGCCTACATTCGTCCACGTCTTACCATTATCGGTTGACTTGTAAACGCCGTTGCCTTCCGTTTGCTCGCCTGTGCCGACGTAGATTACGTCCGGGTTCGACGGCGCGAGCGTCAGCGCTCCGATTGAAGCAACGTGCGCGTCGTCGAAGACGGGTTTCCACACGCGACCGCCGTCCACAGTCTTCCACACGCCTCCGCCCGGCGTGCCTATGTAATAGATGGCGGGCTGTCCCTTGACTCCCGCGACAGCCGTAACGCGCCCGGCGCGGTGTGGACCGACAAGTCGCCACTGCAAGCCTGAGTACATATCCGAACTGTATTGCTGCCCGAGCGAGACAGTGCAGAGGGCCAGCAAGCAGACGAACAGAATCGCCAGCCGCAACGATGCTTTGCCATTAGGCGATGAAAGAAGTCGCATGAAAATTTTGGAAGAGGGTCCGTTATCTTTTTTGTTCATGATTAAAGATGTCCATGTCTGGAGGATGAATTCTAAAAGGGCCGCTCCTGAGTGAATCAGTGCGCCCTTTTCTTATTCCGACGTTTCTACGTGCTCTTTGATGATGATGCCCCGCCGCGATAGTTCTTGAAAGAATACTTGCGGCTCGAAACAGATTTCAGGAGCAACTACACCGACTCGTGCGACCTCTCCGCGCGCAAGTTTCTGTGCGCCTATTGAAGCCGGAATGCCTGTGACTCTTGCGGTGGCCGTTGTTCCCCACTCCGCTCGCGCCGGATGACTGCTCGTGTACTCGTAGCGCACGAGTTTTCCATCACGCTTGCCTAACACTTCAACGTTCAGAAGAAATGCCCACTCGCCTTCGCCGCCTAAATCGGCTGCGTGCTCTAAGATGTGCTGGCGCAGGAATGCTTTTGAACTAATCTCTTGATTATTGAATGAGACCTCGCGGTCGCCCGTCAACTGAAACTCTGCGAAGACGCGCAGCGCGTGCATGATCTCCGGCCTCCACGTTCCGCGCACGTCAACCAGCCGGACACCTTTGCCTAAGAATCTGGGCAGCGTGTGCGTCTCCGAATGAGGAACATATAGACTTCAATCGTCCCGACAGGCTCAGCGAAATGAACGCGACGCGCGCCTGAGAAAGCAGGAACTTCTATGAACTCGCCAGCCCGCCAGTAGAAGCGACGACTGCCCGGACTGAACTCATCCAGCACAGTGTCTAGCAATCCCGGCGATGGAGCGATTGAGCGAAAGGAAGCAAACGCTATGTGAACTTCGCTCACCTCATCCAGTTGGTCCGCCGCCCGACGCGCCATCAGGTTCGTCACGCCCGGCGTTGCGCCGCAGCCTAGACAAATGGTAACGCCCGACGCTCGCGCTTCTTCATCCAACTCCAACTGCTTCGGCGTGTTGTAAAGCCCGCCCAGATCGAGATAGTTAACCTTCGCACCGATAGCCTTCGACAAATCAATATCAGCGATTACGATCTCGTCAAACTCGCTCGTCTGAGCCAAGTCTCTAGTCGCCTCAGACCCCATCTCGCCGCAACCGCCCAGAACAATCACTCTCATAGCAACATAAATCGGACCGGAGGTTAGTTCGCTTTACCAACTTCTAGCCTCCGACCTCTATCTCTTCTAACGTTTGTCCAATCACATTTAACCCAAACTCCAACTCATCATCCGTAATCACAAGCGGCATGAGCGTGCGTATGACGTTGCCGAATGTTCCAGCGGTTATGGTGATGAGGCCGCGTTCGAGAGCACTTTGAGTGAACCTTTCAGTCGCTTCTTTTGCTGGCTCTTTAGTCTCACGGTTCTTCACCAACTCAAGCGCGCACATAGCGCCAAGCCCTCGCACGTTGCCTATGATCTGATACTTTTGTTGAAAGCGTCGAAAGCGCTCTAACACTTTCTCTCCAATCTCAGCGGCGCGCTCTGATAGATTCTCGCGTTCGATTAAATCGAGAACAGCGAGCGCAGCACGACAAGCCAGAGGATTTCCGCCGAACGTTCCTCCAAGACCGCCTGCCATCGGATGGTCCATAACTTCAGCGCGTCCTGTGATCGAAGAGATAGGCAGACCGCCTCCCAATGACTTTGCCGTAATCAAAATATCCGGCTCAAGCCCAAACTGCTCACAGGCGAAGAGCGTGCCTGTTCTCCCCAAGCCTGTCTGCACTTCGTCTGCGATGAGCAGTATGCCATTCGCTCTACAGACCTTTTGAAGTTCTGTCAAAAACTCTTTCGGTGGAACAACGAAACCGCCCTCTCCAAGCACAGGCTCAACTATCACAGCCGCAACATTCTCCGCCGCTGTGTGACGCTTGAAAAAATTTTCCAACTCTCTCGCAGCGCACTTCATCTCGCACGTTTGGTATTGCGCATTGTAAGGACAGCGATAACAGTAAGCGTAAGGCAGACGATAAACTTCCGGCGCGAACGGTCCGAAGCCGAACTTGTACGGCTTAACCTTGCTCGTGAGCGTCATTGCGAGCAGCGTGCGTCCATGAAAAGCATCCTCGAAAGCAAGTATGGCCTGACGACCCGTGAAGTTGCGAGCAATCTTCACAGCATTCTCAACGGCCTCCGCGCCGCTGTTTGCAAAAAAAGTCTTTTTCGGAAACTCGCCGGGCGTCAAGTTATTCAAACGTTCGGCAAGCTCTATGTACGGCTCGTGCATAGAGACGTGGAAACAGGTGTGCGTGAAGCTTTCGGCCTGCTCTCTCACTGCATCAACAACCCCGTCCGCGCACGAGCCAACATTCAAACAACCAAGCCCGCCAGCGAAATCAACGTAAGTGTTCCCGTCAACATCTTCTACAGAAGCGCCCCGCGCAGACTTCACAAAAATCGGCGCGACATTAAATGGACCACGTGGCACAGCCCTCTGCCTTCGCTCAAGCAGAGCGCGCGACTGTGGTCCGGGAATGTCTGTTACTCGTTTAATCACAGATCACATTGAGCAAACGGAAAGATCAGTGCTGCCTGCGGTAGCGGGCGGGTCTTATGCGACGATAACCCGCCCGCTACCGCAGGTGGTACTGACTTCAATCCGTCTTCCTGCCTTTGCTCCAATCGTAAGGATACCAGTAAGGCTTCGCTTCTAGCTTGTAGTCCAGATGAATGTGCTTCGTCTCGCGGAACTCTTCTATGCCTTCAGCGCCGAGTTCGCGCCCGCCGCCCGATAGTCGCATTCCGCCAAATGGTCCTGCGTCGTTGTCCGTCAGCGGGTCGTTTATCCAGAACGTTCCGGCCTTGATTCTCTCGGCTGCCGTCATAGTGTACTCAAGATTGTTCGTCAGTATGTTTGCGCCGAGGCCGTATTCGGAATCGTTGGCGAGCGCGACGGCTTCGTTGATGTCACGCACGACCATGATCGGCGCGATTGGCCCGAAGGTTTCTTCGCGCATGAGCGGCATTGTGTGGTCAACGTTTGTGACGACCGTAGGCTCGAAGAAGTAACCGCGCTCGAATTTTTCGGGACGCTTGCCGCCGCAAAGAACGCGCGCTCCCATCTCGCGCACTTGATCGAGCTTTCGCTCGACCTTCTCGCGCTGCGAGGCCGAGATCATAGGACCAAGATCAACATCCGGCCCCAAAGGATTGCCGAGCCTCAATGTTTTTGTGAACTCAACGAAGCCGTCAATGAATTTTTCAGAGATTGACTCGAACACGTAGAAGCGTTCGCCAGACGTGCAGACCTGTCCCATGTTCAAGTAAGCAGCCCACACTGCGCCGCGAACAGCAACGTCCAAGTCAGCATCATCGCAGACGATGAAGGGATCGTTTCCGCCAAGTTCGAGATTGACTCGCTTGATGCGCTCTGCCGCTAGAGTCGCAATGCGTCTTCCGGTCGCAACGCTTCCTGTGAAAGCTATAACAGGAGTCAGAGGATGTTTGACTATTGGTTCGCCGACTTCCTCTCCATATCCGGTCAGGACATTGACGACGCCCGGAGGCAGTTCATCAAAGGCAACTTCGGCGAGCATGAGCGTTGAGAGCGGCGTCTGCTCCGAAGGCTTAACGATGATGGTGTTCCCTGCCATCAATGCGGGTGCAACTTTCCATGACATCAGAAGCAGAGGATAGTTCCAGGGCACTATGCAGACCACGACGCCGTAAGGTTCTTTGACGACGAAGTTCATCTGGTGGCGTTGCACGGGCGGGATGACGCGGCCAGCTTCGTGGCGGCCCACCTCTGCGTAGTAATCGAAGCAGGCTGCGACCCACTCCACTTCATCCATGTTCTCGATGAGCGGCTTGCCGCCTTCGAGCGTTAACAGTCTGGCGAGTTCTTCCCTATGCTCGCGTATGCGGCGCGAAACATTGTGCAGCATCTCGCACTTTTCTATGCCGGGTGTGAATCGCCAGTCGTCCCATGCTGCGTGCGCGGCTCGAACGGCTGCCTCGGCATCTTCAGCGCGAGCGCGAGGGACTTCATCAATCGTCTCTTCCGTCGCGGGATTTTCAACGGCAAAAGTCTCTCCTGATAAGCTCGGTACAAATTCGCCATTGACGAACATCTTTCTCATCTTAAGATTTGCCTCGATTGATAATTTGATATTTCAGATTTGAAATCTGGGGTTTCAAATTTCGGATTCAGAGATTGTTAATTATGCTTTGCTCTCTTCTTTAAGTGCATCCCCGAATCTTTCGAGCGCTTCATCAATCAACTCGCGTGTGATGATGAGCGGCGGCTCGATGCGAATCACTTCGGGCTTGTTGAGTGTGTAGGCTACGAGCACGTTGCGCTCAAACATGCGCGAGGCGATTGATTCGCCTCTCTCTGCGTTGATGATTTCAACGCCTATCAATAATCCTCGCCCGCGCACATCTTGAATCAGGTTGGGAAACTGCTCCCACAATCTTTTAAGTCCGGCGAGAAAGTATTCTCCCATCCGAGCGGAGTTCTCTACCAGATTCTCTTCCTGAAGAGTCTGAATAGTTGCTGCGGCGGCTGTCGTAGCCATTGGATTCGCGCCGAAGGTTGATGTGTGATAGAACGGGTTCGGATGAAAGACGCGCCAGATTTCATCAGTCGAATGAAACGCAGCGCAGGGGATGACGCCGCCTGAGAGAGCTTTGCCCAGACAAATTATATCTGGCACAACTCCTGTATGATTGCAGCCGAACATCCTGCCTGTTCGCCCAAGTCCTGTCTGCACTTCATCGAAGATGAGAAGAACGTTGCGCTTTGTGCAAAGCTCGCGCACGGCAGGCAAATAATCATCGGGCGGGATGATTATCCCACCCTCGCCCTGAATCGGCTCAAGGATTACAGCGGCCGTCTCGCCGTCAATAGCCTCTGCCATCGCTTCAATCTCCCCGTAAGGCACAAAGGTCGTTTCCAACAAAGGCTCGAACGGTTTGCGAAAGAGGTCGCGCCCCGTGACGGAGAGCGAACCCATCGTTTTTCCGTGAAAGGAATTTATCGTAGAGATATATTTCTTCTTGCCAGTGTAGAGACGCGCGAGTTTCAACGCTCCTTCGACCGCTTCCGTGCCCGTAGAGCACCAGAAAGTTTTACGCAAATCTCCGGGCGTGATTTCGGCCAGACGCCGCGCCGCGTCCGCTGCCATTGGATTGAGCATCCACTGTGAATGAAGCGCGAGCCTATCGAGTTGAACCTTGATCGCATTGATTACTTTTGGGTGGCGATGACCGAGCGCGAAGATGCCGAAGCCGCCCAGGCAATCAATAAACTCGCGCCCCCACACGTCGCGCACAATCGGGCCTTCGCCTTCCCATTCGACAACCGCGCTTTCAACATCTCGCGCGTCAGGCCAGCGATTAAGATATAGGTTGAAATTCTCAACGCACTCGCGTACAAGCTCTGTCTTCTCTTCCGAAGAGAGCGGGGAACTGTTGCCAATCTTCATCACATTACCCTGATTAAATTGTCCGCTGTTAGTTATAGAGTGTTTGTGCGCCCATTCGGTTCTCGCTTGTTTGCTGTCAAGCTATCAACCCATTTGAAATGGACGCCCGCCTGCTTCAGCCCATCATTTAGAGCCTGCGCTGACGACACCTTGATTGCCTGCCCCGGTCTCAACCGGACCTTAACATTACTCTCAGGCAGACAAAGTTCCAGAAAGACATCGCAGTTTCCGGGATAAGCCATAAGAGTCTGCGCCACCTTCTCGCACATCTCTGTGATGTCCGCTTCACTTGGAAATTCTATCAGGAGAGATTGTGTCTCTGTGCGCGCGGTCGGATAACTGACACCAAAGTGGCGCGCAGGGATTCGCGCGGTTTCGAGCAAGGAAACTTCGTCGCAAACAATTGTCGGAAGACTTCCGCCGCTCGTGTCCAGCCTGCCTATGACTAGAAGGAGCGCATCGTCAGCAGCGTCTTTGCCTTTAGACTTCAGAGCCTCGGGCCACAGCACACACTTGACGCCCGCGCCCGTCAAATCCTCCAGACGGAAGAAGGCATAGCGGTCGCCCTTCTTCGTGTTTCGCACAGTGAAGTCGGAAACAACTCCTGCAAGGCGGACGTGCGAGTTGGGTTCTGCGCCCGCCAAATCCGCAAAGGTTTTGCAGTTGAGCAGAGCGACCTTCTCTACGAAATCTTCCAGCGGATGGCCTGAGACGTAGAAGCCCACGGACGCTTTTTCGTGAGCGAGCAATTCTTTCTGCGTCCAAGCTGCGGCTGATTGAAGCGAGAGATGCTGCCCCACAGTTTCAGTCTCATCCACCAGAGTAAACATGCCTACTTGCCCGCTGTTTCTCTCGCGCCGTTTTCGTGCGCCGCATTCTATCGCCCGGTCCACAGTTGCAAGCAAAGCTGCGCGCCACTTGTGCAGCGTCTCGCTCGCGGGCTTCAATGAATCGAAAGCGCCTGCGCAGATAAGACTCTCCATCGCGCGCTTACCAACGCCTTTGTCGCAAACTCTCTCGGCAAAATCGAAGATGGAAGTAAATGGTCTCTCCTTTCGCGCTTCGATTATAGGATTCACGACCGACTGGCCTATGCCCTTGATGGCAGAAAGCCCATAACGGATTGCGCCTTCGACGGGCGTAAAACCTGGACCGGATTCGTTGATGTCCGGCGGCAGCATCTTTATCTTCTGCGCTCGAAGTTCCGAAGCGTACTTGAGAATCTTTGCCGCATCATCAGCCATATAGGTCATGACTGCGGCGTAGAAATGTTCCGGGTAATTCGCTTTTAGATAGGCGGTCTGGTAAGCGACGTGCGCATAAGCCACGGAGTGGCTGTTCGCAGACAATATACCGTTAACAAAATAGTTGTGGTGGGGCGCGCGCATTGTCATGTTGTAGGTCTTCTCTGTACCCACTAGTGTTACGCGCACAATTCTTGTTTTCTTCATTCTCATAAACACTCTTGAAGTAAGGCGAACTTCCTTTTCAGATACTGTTTCGCGTCTTTATAAAGATACTGCGCTATACGCTGTACATCTCCTCGGTGCGACCATTGGACATAACGTATTGAGCCGTTCTCATGAATCCTGTTGTCTGAAACTCCAAGCTGGCAAATCAGCCACATACGCACTTCCGCAACCAGCCGCTCGCTACCGCAGAAGCCTATGAGTAATTGTCTGTCCGAGCGCCTGCTCGCCGTCCCGTCGCCATCGAAGATTCCGCGTATGAGATGTGACATCAAATCGTTCGTAAGGAGCGGTAGAAAAGTGCTGTGGCTCTTGCGTGGGATGACGCCGAAACGCGCCAAGTCGTGTGCCATCCGCTGCGAGCGACACACTGCTCGATACATCAGATGATGTTGCTCGCCTCTTGGCTCCATGCGTAGCACAGGATGTTGCAGCCCTAGGAAGTTATGGAAACCTTCAGCCGCCTCACGGTCAATCATCTGAAGCCCGACGACCGGCGAGCCAGTTCGGTTAGCTTCGATCACATAGCCGTCTGTGATAAGTAGGCCAAGCCAGTAAGCTTTTTCTGGCGTATCAATGGCTGCGAAGGCCGCCTCGTTGAAGCTCTTTTTGTAGTCGGCACATCCTGCGCGGCGTGGGATGCCGTGACGTTCGAGCGCATCATAAACAGTCTTCTTCGTCTTGAATGGAATGGCCTTCAGAATCTCGCCCGCGCTCAGCCCGTCACGGTACTGCTTTATGATAAAGCTCTCGACCTCCAGGTTTAGTCTTTTATTCCACGCAGGATGCGGCATATCGAGTTACCTCCGGTGAGAAATTGAGTTCGAGACCGCGTTCGATAATTTCCTTCAGCGGCAAGTATCCTTCGTCCGTGTAAAACTTGTGGTCGAGTGTGCAACGGATTGCCAAGCCGTCTTCAGTCTCGATCTCAACCACCTCTTTATCGCCTGTCTCGAACGCTTCGACTATCTCATTAACGAAGACGCGCTCGCCATCGAAGCTATATGTGCGCGAGATATCTGATCGTCCCTCCGCGATGTCGCGGATTGCCACCATCTCGCCCGTGTCCGCGTTCACTACCTCTGAGTCACCTGTCACGCAGCGGTTGAAACCATAGTCCGCAAACTGCGCCATCAGACGGTAAATCTCTTTGGCCTTCTTCTTCGGAATCTTATTCCTGGTCGCACCATTGATGAACTTCTCTTCGTGGACAGCCATCTCCTCGCGGTTCTTCTTGCCCATAGCGCGCCGCATCAGGTCGGCTTCGCCAAGTGAATAGCCGCCGAGCTTTTGAGCAAGCTGCATGATCTGTTCCTGATAGACGAGAATTCCGTAAGTGTTCTGTAGAATCTCTTCCATCTCGGGCGTAAGATATTCAACGGGCTTCTTGCCGTGATAGCGGTCAATGAAGTCGTCAACCATGCCGCCATCGAGCGGTCCGGGACGATAGAGAGCGTTCAGAGCGGAGATGTCTTCGATAGATTTCGGCTTGAGCTTTCGACAAATCTCAGAAATCCCCGAAGATTCAAATTGAAATATGGCTTCTGTGCGCCCCTGCGCGAAAAGCTCATAAGTCTTCTCGTCATCAAGCGGAATTTCGGACCAGACAATTTCGCGCCCTGTCGTCTCTTTGATCGTCTTGCAGCATTGATTGATGATGGAGAGAGTCGTCAATCCAAGGAAATCCATCTTGAGCATTCCGGTCTTCTCAAGATCAGCCATCTCGAACTGTGTGGTGAGTTCCTGTTTCTGATTGACTGCGACGGGCACTAACTCTTCGAGCGGCTTAGGGCTTATGACAACACCAGCGGCGTGCACGGACGAGTGGCGAGCGCAACCTTCAAGGCGTCTGGCTATCTCTACAACTTTCTTTGTCTGCTCATCTGTCTCAACGGCCTGTTTGAGTTCCGGCACCATCTCAATCGCCTGCGCTATGGAGACATTGCGACCGCGTATGGGCGGCGGGATTAGCTTGGCAATCTTCTCAACGTCACTGTAGGGCATGTCGAGCGCGCGGCCAACGTCTTTGATTGCAGCTTTCGACGCCATCGTCCCGAAGGTGATTATCTGGCAGACTGAATCGCGCCCGTAGAGTTGCGTGACGTGGTTGATTACTTCCGAGCGTCCGTGAACGCAGAAGTCTATGTCTATGTCAGGCATTGAGACGCGCTCTGGATTTAGGAAGCGCTCAAAGAGCAGATCGTATTCGATGGGGTCAATGTCTGTGATTTCCAAACAGTAAGCTATTAAGCTTCCCGCTGCCGATCCTCTTCCCGGTCCAACGGGGATTTTTCTATCTTTAGCAAACTTGATGAAGTCCCAGACGATAAGGAAGTAGCTTGGGAAACCCATCTGCTTAATCATCGCTATCTCGCGCGAGACGCGTTCCTGATAGGTGCTCAGTGTGTGCTTCAATTTTCCTTGAGCGATAAGTGACTCCCAGACAGTCTCTCTTCTCTTCTCGTAGCCCAGACGGACCACCTTCTCAAAATATTCATCAATCTTGATGTCGCCTTCTTCGGGCGGAATCGGATAGACGGGCAGTTGATTTTCGCCGAGCGGGAGTTTCAGATCGCACATCTCTGCAATTTCGAGTGTTCGTGTGAGAGCATCTGGAATGTGAGAGAAAATCTGACTCATCTCTTCAGGCGAGCGTACGTACCACTGTGGACCGCCGAAGCGCATACGGTTTGTGTCGTTGACGGTCTTGCCCGTTCCTATGCAGAGCATCACGTCGTGCGCTTCGTAATCTTCGCGGTAGAGATAGTGAGCGTCGTTCGTTGCGACGAGCGGGATTCCTGTTTTTTTAGAGAGCGCGATCAAGTCCTTGTTGATCAGCTTCTGGTCATCAAGCTCGTGGTCCTGAATCTCAAGAAAGTAATTTCCCTTTCCCAGAATCTCCTGAAACTCAAGCGCAGATTTTTCCGCCGCGTCCAATTTTCCATTCTTGAGGTGAGCTTGTGGAACGCCCGATAGACAGGCCGAGAGACCGATTAAACCTTTGCCGAACTGAGAGAGAAGCTCG
>QHXM01000112.1 GCA_003222945.1 Acidobacteriota bacterium | reverse complement strand
TTCTGCTTTACCGAAATGACTTCTTACAACGACCCTGCAATCCGCATAGTGCTTCTGCCGCGCGACACAAACTCGCAGGGTACGATCTTCGGCGGAATAATCTTGAGCTACATTGACATCGCCGGAGCAGTCGAGGCGCATCGTCAAACAAAACTTGAGCGATTCGTCACGGTCGCCATGCGCGAGGTCATCTTTCATTCACCAGTCTTCGTGGGCGATCTCGTTAGCTTCTACGCCGAGACGGTCCGCTTAGGCACGACCTCAATCACCATACGCGTCATAGTCGAAGCCGAGCGCCCCGCACGCGCAGAAGGGCGTGTGCGCGTCACGGAAGCGGAGGTCATTTATGTAGCCGTTGACGAGAACCGGCAAAAGATTAAGATCAATAAAGAGCAGGTTGAAGCGAACGAGAGCGCGGGCGGAACATAACCAACACTGAGAAATGGGAGCGATTGCCATCAGTTTATGACAAAGCAGAGCAGTTTAACTTTACAGATCAAAACGGAACTTCCTGAATTAGCAAAAGGCGAGGCTGTCGCTGTCTGCGTCTTTGAAGGCGAGCCGAATCTCTCGAATGCAAGCGGCGCTGTGCTGAAGACAGTTGAGAGTGTAATGCGCGCGGGCGAGTTCAAAGGTGAGGACGAAACTTCCCTTCTTCTGCATGACGCAGAACTTCGCGGCGCGCTTCTTCTTCTGGGACTGGGTCAACATCAGACAATCAATACCGCGACACTGCTTCGCGCAGCCGGAACAGCAGCGCGACAAGCACGCGCGTCTCGCGTCAAGCATCTCTATTTCATTCTTCCCGACATCAACGATAGAGAGCGCATAGCGTGCGCAGTCGCTGAAGGAGCGGTGCTCGGCCTCTACGACGGAAACTTCTATCAGAACAGGGAAGAGCCTCTGCCGCGACTCGAACGATTAACGCTCATCACAACTGATGCGAGCGACGCTCTGCGCGCTGCGACGGAGCGCGGGCGCATCATCGCTGAATCAGTCAACTGGACGCGCGCTCTGGCAGACGAGCCGGGCGGAACATTGCCGCCGATAGAGTTTGCGCGCCGCGCCGCAGAGATGGCCGAAGAGTTTAGCTTGCGCGTTGAGACGCTCGATGCTGATGAGATTAAAGCGCGCGGCATGGGCGGACTCTGGGGCGTCGGCAAGGGTTCGGATAATCCGCCCGCGCTGATTGTCGTTCGCTACGAGCCAGAGGGCGTGGAGGGCGTGAATGAAGATGATGAGTTGTGGGCTTTCGTCGGCAAGGGCATCACGTTTGACACCGGCGGCATATCCATCAAGCACGGCCTTGATATGTACGAGATGAAATCAGACATGGCCGGAGGCGCGGCAGTTCTAGGTGCTCTCAGAGCAATCGCGCAACTGAAGTTGAAGCGGCGCGTCATAGGTCTTGTTCCTTCAGCCGAGAACATGCCTTCGGGCAAAGCTATCAAACCGGGTGATGTCGTGAAGACGCTCGCGGGCTACACGATTGAAGTAGTTGACACGGACGCTGAAGGTCGGCTCGTTCTGTCTGACGGGCTAGCTTAC
Source organism: Acidobacteriota bacterium (assembly GCA_003222945.1). GTDB lineage: Bacteria > Acidobacteriota > Blastocatellia > Pyrinomonadales > Pyrinomonadaceae > QHXM01. The sequence continues at coordinate 13,394 of QHXM01000112.1, read as the reverse complement.
GCGAAACAACTCAAGGCTTCTCGCATAGTTGATCTTGCGACGCTGACAGGCTCAATCATCGTAGCTCTCGGCTCTCATCGTGCAGGACTCTTCAGCAACGACGACGAATGGGCGAAGCGCGTCGAAGAGGCTGCGATGCGCGCAGGCGAACCCGCTTGGCGTATGCCCGTCGGCGACGATTACAAGAAGCCTATTGAGAGCGCAATCGCGGATTTCAAAAATTACGGAGGCCGCCCGGACGCAACAGCCGCAGCGCTACTCCTCAGCAAGTTCGCAGGCTCGACGCCCTGGGTGCACCTGGACATAGCTGGAACATCATGGCTAGACGATGCGCGTCCCTTTGCCCCCAAAGGCTCAACTGGTGCGGGCGTCAGAACGCTCGTCGAACTCGTCTCTGAATCCTGAATGACTTTCGACGAGTTGATGAAGTCGTGGGATTGGAAGCCTATTCGGAATTGTCCGGGCAGGTACGTCTTACACAGCGCAGGAAACAATCTGCGCCCGCAGCAGATTCTCGGATGCGAAATGGAAGCGAGCGAATACAGGGTTGAAGCGGCGAAGGACGCTGTGCTCGTAGTCGAACTCGATGACGGCGGATTGATCTCTTATCATCGCGCGGACGGCTCGTTTCTTCACACACTGAACACGACGGAAGGGTTCAGACGAAAACTTACACAGTTGGGAATAGATTTACATTAAGCAGATGGCTCTGGACGAAACAATCTTTCTAACGGGCTTTCCCGGATTCATTGCGGGGCGGCTGATCAAACGTTTGGCGATTGCAGGCGCGCGATTTCTGTTGCTCGTGCAGCCTGCTTTCATGAAGCGTGCGCGCGAAGAGATAAAACGCATAGCGGCGGAGACGGATTCTTCTCCTGATCGCTTTCATCTAATTGAAGGCGACATCACGCAGGAAGATTTGGGGATGTCACCAACGGAACTTGAAAGAGCGCGGGTTGAGACTACGATTCTATTTCATCTTGCGGCCATCTATGATCTATCGGTTAAGCTTGAGCCTGCAATGCGCGTGAACGTTGAGGGCACACGAAACGTCAACCAGTTCGCGCTCACTCTCTCTAACCTTCGTCGCTATCATTACGTCTCGACCTGCTACGTCGCTGGACTTCGCACAGGTCTAATTCTTGAGACGGAGTTATGCCACACGGCTGGCTTTCGCAACTTTTACGAAGAGACGAAGTATCTGGCCGAACTGGAAGTTGACGCGATGAAATCGAAACTGCCCGTTACGATTCATCGCCCATCGGTCGTCTGCGGTGATTCACAAACGGGCGAGACTGCGAAATACGACGGCATCTACTACCTGATTCAATATCTTCGCAAGCAGCCCTCGCTTCTCTCTCTGGTCAACATAGGCAATCACAATGTGACGCTCAATCTAGTGCCCGTTGATTTCGTGGTTGAAGCAATAACGACGCTTGCAGTTGACGACCGTGCAATGGGCGCTACGCTTCAACTCGCAGACCCAAACCCGCTCACGACGCATCAGCTTTTCGAGGAGGTGGCGAAGGCTCTGGCAGGGCGCGGCTCTCGCATAACATTGCCGCGCAAGCTCATTCGCCCAACTTTAATGCTGCCCTTCACGCCGACCATCACAGGGTTGCCGCACGCAGGCGTCCCCTACTTCTTCCTAAACCAGACTTACGACACCAGCCACGCGAGCCGCCTTCTCTCCGCGCACGAAATACACTGCCCGCCGTTTACAGATTACGTCGGCGCACTGGTCGAATTCGTCGAGCGCAATCCAAAGTTGTAGGTATATAGATTCTTGAGGATAAATCAAGAAAAGAATTAACCACAGGGGGCACAGAGAGCACAGAGGATTTATAGAGAGTTGAAATAGCAGATTTCAGATTTGAAATTCGCTTTGGTTCGCTCTCTCTAAATCATCCTCTGTGTTCCTCTGTGCCCTCTGTGGTTAATAATTCTTAATGAGCACGCTAGAAGCTGAATCGCAGTTGCAATTCAACGTGTCGGCTAGTAGCCGTCTGGCCTCCCGGACCACCGCCGAAGCCGAATCTTCCGGCGCTTGTGACCGATTCACCGAAGAGTGGCGAACTAATATTGCCGACCGGATTACCAAGGTTCGGGTGATTGAAAAGATTCAGGAAGTTGACAGAGACCATCAGGTTATAGCGGCTGTTTGACGTGCCTCCGCCTCCGAAGTCTCCACCACCGCCACCACGACCACCTCCGCCTCCGCCGCGTCCACCGCCGCCGCCACGACCGCCGCCGCCACCTCCAGCGCCTCCTGCACCTTGCGCTCCGCCTGCTGCGTTGGCTTCTCCGCCGAAGCCAAAGTTACGGCTCGCGCGTAAGTTTACTGTGAAGAAGGATGGACCTGTGCCGTAGTTGCGCGGGATGATTAACTCTAGCGGATTTGGATTCGGATCAAACGCGCCGTAGCGCGAGATGACCACGCCCGGCTTTGAGAGATCGGTTGCGAAAGCTGGCCGCTCCGTAAAGAGCGTGTCGCCGTTTATGTCGCGCCCCGTGTAGATGTTGAAGGGGCGACCCGAATTGAATGTGATGAGCGGGTTCAGTCGTATGCCCCAGGGCAGCGCGTTGACAGAGCCTCCGATGAAGAGGCGGTGGCGTATGTCCTGACCGGACCGCCCGTACTCATTGCTCAGGTCATACTGGTTAATGGGGAACGAGCCTGCTCCGTCCGTGTCGCTCATGGCCTTGTTCAAAGTGTAGGTCAGAAACATCGTGAACTTGCGGCTCAGGCGATTGTTCAGACTCACGACCAACTGGTTCTGATTGAAGCGACCCGTTGACTCGTACTGGAAGAGGTTGCCGAGCGCAGGGTTCGGCCTGATTAGATTGCCCGCCGTGTCGCGCAAAGGCCGTCCCAAGGAGTCCGTTATGGGCGCGTTGATATTGCGCGAGCGCAAGACGTGAAGTGTTCGCGCGCTGATGAAGTTCAGCGAGAGTGTCACGTTGTGCGGCAGCGTGTGCTCGACGCTCAAGGCAGCCTGCATAGTGTATGGCGCGCGTAAATCCGGCGCAACGCGTCGCGTCGTCTGCGTAATGGCAAAGCCCGTGAGCGTTGCGATTGACGGCACCGTCGGAAAAAGGTCCAGCACGTTTTGACCGTTTGGCGTCACGCTCGTGATGACGAACTGCTGTTGGTTCGTACCGTTGAAGCGATTGGCTTGCAGTGTCAGATTTTCGCTGAAGCGGTCGTAGAAGATGCCGAAGCCTCCGCGTATCACGGTCGTCTGCCGACTCTGATTCCCAGTTGCTCCGGGCGACCATGCGAAAGCCACGCGCGGAGCGAAATCCGAATGATCGCTTATGTTCGTTTGAGTTTCGTAGCGAAGGCCGAGTGAGAGCGTTAAGTTCTGGCGAAGCCGCCAGTCGTCCTGTATGAACGGGCTGAAATCCGTCTGCGTCACAGCGGCCTGTGGGTTTCCGCCAGCAACAGAAAACTGCGTCGCGCCGCCGCCGAGCGCGCGAATCTGCGCCGGGGTTAGTCCCTGCCTCTGGAAAAACAGCGTGCGGCGATAGCGTTCGATGCTGGTAATAGCCACCTGCACGGGCTGACCCGTAGCGTCCAGCACCACTTGATTGTTCGCGTTCAGTTGCGGCGCGAGTCCACCAGCGAAGGTGTACGTGCCGGTAAAGTTTCGCGGGCTGATGTCCGTGATGTTGACGTGACGAAGCCGCACGCCAGCCTTGAGCGCGTGATGACCGATGGACCACGAAGTGTAGTTCTGAATCTCGTAGCGGTCCTGATTGTTGAACGACTGGCCTACCTGCGCGCCGCCGCCAAGAAAAGCGTCCAGCACGTTTATAGCGGGCTGCGAATTATCGCCAACCTGCTCTGTGCGCTCGCGCGTGTATTGAAAGCGAGTCTCGTTGATTATCTTCTTATTGATGACGGCGGTCTCAGTCATCTGAACCGTCTGCTGCGTGTTCGCCGAATTGAAAGCGCGCGACAGTAGCGAGAGATCGCTCGCCCCTATGTTCTGGCTTCGGTTGCGCTCGTAGGTGTAGCGCGCAACCAATGTGTTCGTCTTATTCAATTGCCAGTCAAGGCGCGGGCTAAACGTTGTGTTGCGGCGCGGCGTCAACACGACCTGACTGAACGGCGTGATGTTCAGATTAGGATCGAGGATGATAGCGTTTATGCTCGTGTTGTCGTTCGTCTCGTTGCGCTCGAAATCCAGAAAGTAGGAGGCGCGTTTGGCGCTCAAAGGACCGCTCACGTTTCCGCCGTAGCGTCGGCGCTGAAATTCGGCGCGCGTTGGCGCGAACGGGTCGCGCGCGTTCAGGCTCTGGTTGTTGAAGTTGAAGTAAGCCTGACCTCGCAGTCGGTCCGTGCCCGGCTTTGTGAAAATTTCTATGCGACCGTAGCCGAGCCGGTCGTATTCGGCTGAGAATGGGTTGCGGTTGATTCTTATCTCGCGTATGGAATCTTTCGGAGGAAGACGACCGCCCGAAAAACCGTCAATGAAGATGTCGCCGCTTCCGCTCGCTCCAGCAGATGGTCCGGCCAGCGCCTGCAAAGCTTCCGCGAGTTCGTCCGGGTCGTCTGGCAATGAATCGAGGTCAGTGCCGCGCAACGTTACAGCGCCAGCGTTGTTCTCAGGCTCTGTGCTGATGGGCGCTTCTTCCATCACAGTCACGGTCTGCTGCTCTATGGTCAGAGGCAGCGTGATGTTGAAAGGGTCAGTGCGCCCCGCTCTAATATCAACGTTCGCATTCTCGAATGTAGAGAAGCCGGGAGCAGTTGCGCGCACGGTATAGAAGCCGGGAGCGAGCGAAGAGAAACTGTAACGACCCTGATCGTCTGTGGTCGTGCTCTTCTCAACGCCGCTCGCATCCGACACAGTAACAGTAGCGCCGACGACTAAGCCCCCAAGCTCATCCGCCACCTGACCGCGCAGAGTGGCTGATGATTGTTGGGCAAAAGCAATTGTGGAAAAGGAAAGAAACGAAGCGAGGACAACAACTCGACAAAATAGTTCCCGAAAAGATCGCATAACCCCTCGATACCCCAAATATTGAAGGACAGGTTGGAGAAATGCCTGCCGCAGTTTTCGTCAAAAGTTAATGGGGGAAGATTAAAAAGCAGAATTCAGAATTCAGGAGTCAGAAAAGAAAATCCAAAAACAGGTTTCAGCCTAATCCCCTTCTGGCTTCTGAATTCTGCCTTTCCTTCTGACTCCTACCTTTACGGTCGTTCCGGTTGGCCGCCTGTGCCGCCGCCTACGACATCGCCTGGTAAGCCCGGACTCATGTTGCGCTGGCCGCCGGGTCGTCCCTGAAACTGCTGTAAGCGTTTCACTATTGCTGCATCGCCCGCAGTAAGCCTGATGGCCGTTATGTGCGAGGGGTCGGACGATGAAGGCGTGCCGTTAATCATAACGCCGTCGCCCTTCTTCAAGTCTGCTACGTTCACGGCGGGCATACCTTCAAACAATTGTTGGAAACCACGACCTCCGCCCGGACCACCGCCGCGCGGTCCACCGTTCTCTCCCTGATTAGAACCGGCGCGTTCCTGATTACCAGCGGTGCGTTGATTGCGAGCATCGCTCGGTTGCCCGTTCTGTGCGCCCGCGCCTCCTGCGGCTGCCGCGCGACGCTGTTGCGCCTCTTCTCTGAACTTCGTCATTCTTTCAACGAAGTCCGGCGGAAGGCGACGCAGAGTCGTGTTCTTGCTTACAGCTACGACGAAGGATTTTCCAGATTGATCGTCCTTGATTGTGACTTCGCCTTTCGCAGTGTCAACGTTTGTAATCGTTCCGTTGATGCTAGTGAACGATCCGGCGACGATCTCTTCAGGTGTAAAGTGTGTGCCGTCGCTCGAACGGTCGCCGAGCGCGCGAAGTTGGTCGCCAACTTTCAGCGTAGCGAAGGAGCTTGGCTGCGCGTCCTCTCTGCGAAGAGAGTCTGGCGCGTAGCGAAGTATCTTAACGTTACTGCCCGAAGCATTGATTACGATTGTGTCCAAGCCCTGACGAGAGCGCGCGGCTATTGTTATCTCTTTCGTCTGAGGATTGAGAGCGGTGATTCGTCCGTTGATTCCGCGCGTGCGCCAATCCTGCTCGTTGCGAGTGTCTCTCTGCGCCAGGTCCGCTTTGCTTACCACGACAACTCGCCGTACTGCCGCAGCCTGTCCATCCGCACCCACGCCGCCACCGGAAACCAGAACGCGGTCGCCCACTTTGATATCGGCGCGCGTAATCTGCGCGGCGTTAGTCAAACTCTTTTCACCGGGCGCGATTCGTCTGTAAGAGGTCTGGTCGCCGGTATTGAAAGAGACGGTCTTGCCTGCGTCGGTCTTGATAGTAACTTGATTGGACGTTGTATCAATCGCAGTGACTTCACCTATCAATTGTTCCTGTTTGGGACGAGCCGCGCTCGCATCTGAAGCTGAAGAAGTTGTCTGCGCGTAAACGGCTGAGGCGAGAAGCGTGCAGGCAATCGCCAGCGCAGTAATCAATAAAAGCTTTTTCATTTCTAACCCTCCGAACCATGCCTTCGAGTAAAGAGAAGCAATTTCGTTTCTTGACAGTCTCTCGGCAACTCGTCAAGACTGCTTCACCTCCAGCTCTCGCGGCTGATCGTCTTTAATCTATTTGCAGTTATTCTAACTCACCCTGGCCTATTGATTAAGTCCGCAAGCGGACACGAAACTCGATTTAGGCCACCTTGTTCAACCACCCGTACGATGCGCAAAATCAATGGGAGATGCGCGGGCGTTTATCTAAAACGCCTTTAATGCTCTTCGTTTTCGTTGCGATGAGCGTCGTGCTCCGCAGCTCTGGTGTCGAATTTTTGTTGCTGTTCAGGTGTTAGCAGAGAGCGAATCTTTGATCTCGTCTGCTGTCGCAGGGCATCGTATTGCGGCTGCACCTGATTGCGAAGCGCGCGAAATTCGTTGCGCGTCTGATCTAGGATGGCGCGAATCTGTTCGGCCTGTTGGTCCGTCAAATTCAGATCGCTCCTCATCCTGTCGAACATTTTTTCCTTGTCGTGTGAGCCGCGCGCCGTTACGCGCTCGCCGCTGGCTTTCAAACGATAGACGCTGTCAAGCGCCGCGCCCGTTACACCGCCCAGGATGAAGACGCCCAGCACGACGAGCCAGATTTTTAGTCGAGTCATTGCGCGAGGTGTCATCTTGAAGGCTCCTGATCGTCCTCGCTCATAACAGTAGCAAGCACATCATCGTTCGATATATTTCGGGTGTCAGCGAAGACCACGCTCTCGACTTCTGTGCCGCGCTCGCCCAGGAGAGCTTCGTCGCTAAAGCCGTTTGAAGAGCGCGAGCTAAAGCTTGTTGAGAGAAAGAGCGCGATTGCGAAGATAGCTACGAGCGCCATCGCGGGAACAGCACGCCAGACGACCTTCAGCATAGTGAACCAACGCTCGCCTTCTTCGCGCCGTTCTGTCTCCTCGCTCAAGCGCGAGCGAAGGCGCGCGTAAGAGAAGGGCGATGTGGCGGCTCGTTCGGCCTCCTCTTCGTTCGACGCGGAGGCGCGTATGATCTCTTGACCCAGGAGGTCCAGATGCTCATCAGATTTGCGGCTACTCTTTTTGCCAGCCATTTCTTTTTACTCCTGACTGCTCGACGGGCAGCCCATAGTTGAAAACGCGCGCGCGTGTTTGACGGTTACAGAAACCTCTCAAGCACGCGGCGCAAACTTGCACGCGCACGATGAGCGCGTACCTTTACTTTAGAGATTGACCACCCTGTAAGCCGCGCTATCTCGGAGACGGACAGCCCTTCAACGTCCAGCATCACAAGAACCAAACGATCTTCTGGACTGAGGCGCGAGAGAAGTTTAGAGGCCAGGTCGCGCGCAACCGCAGCGGATTCAATGTTGCCCGCAGCGCCTTCAACTCTGAGCTGCTCTTTTAACCAGGAGGCTTCTTCTTCCGAAACCTCGCTCATAGAGCTTTCGGGTCGTCGCTTCAAACGCCTCAACTCGTCGTAGCAGGTATTGAAACTGATGCGCGCAAGCCACGCGGCAAACGATGTCTCCTGCTGGTTTGAGAAATCTTCGAGAGCGAAATAGGCTTTGGTGAAACTCTCCTGAACTATCTCTTCGATCTGTTCGGGGCGACGGAAGAATCTGCTTGCGATTAAAGCGACGCGGCGTCTGTGCCGGTTAAAAAGTTCTTCAAAGGCTTGCTCGTCGCCCTTTGAGGCCCTTGTCACAAGCTCTGTGTCCGATGGCGCGGCAGATTTTTGCGCCGACTCTTCCAAAGTCGCGTAGCCAGACTTATCCGCCGTCTCATCCATCAGTTGTTAACGTTTGCGCCCTTCACAGAATCCTCTAACTATTACTCAACTGCCTGATAAAATAAAGGCGGCAGCCCTCTTGTCGAAGAGCTGCCACCGGTAAAAAAGTGATGAGTAATGAGTGATGAGTGATGAGTTAAGACTTGGCTTTTACTCATCACTCATCACTTTTGTTCACTATTCTTACTGATTCGTGCCGGGGTTCGCTGGACGGCGTGAGCGAAACTCCTGACGCTTCTGCTCGCGCTGCTGGCGCTCTTGCGCAAGCTGAGCCTTCTGCTCCGGCGTGAGAACGTTATAAATCTCGTACATCATGTGCGCGCGTGCGACTTCCATCTCGACCATCTCGTTTGCGCGTGCCTGAGCCGCAGCCCTCACGGAAGCCTCGTCGAACGCAGCGCCGCTGAAAGGATCATAGCCTTCGCGCTTTCCAGCCTGCCCGCGCTCCTGCTGACGCTTTGCCTTGAAACTCTCGTGGTAACGAGCGCTGATCTGCTGAATCTGCTGCTTCTGCGCGTCCGTCAGGTTCAGGTTCTCAAAAATTCGTCCCTCGAAACCGCCTCCGAAGCCGCCCGGCCCGTCGCCTTTGCCCGGCCCACCACGTCCGTGACGCTCCGGCCCCTGCTGTCCCTGTGGTCCTTGCTGCGCGAAACCGATGATTCCAGCCAGCGCCAGAATGATAGCCAGCGCTCCGCCCATAATGATCTTCTTTGAACTGATTGATTTCATCCCTGTATCTCCAGATTGATAATGATTTGCTCTCCAGGCCGCGCTCCAGCATTCCCAGGGAGAAATGAAGCGCCAATCGCGGCCATACAGTGTGTAAGACGCGGAGTGAGAGAGTTTGGTTACTTTATTTTGGAAGGAAAAGATAAATAGTGGGTGATGAACTTATAACGAGTTGCAATTGAATGTAGCCCTTAACAGCGCATGTATGTCACCCGTAGTTTTCATCCTTGCTTTTCTGGCGCGGGCGCTCGGAGGTACTTTGCCACGACCCATCCAAGTACACCAACCGACAAGAGTCCTACGATCACCCAGACGAAATCTCCCAAAAGTTCGCTCATCTCAACAACACGGTCGCTGAAGAATCTGCCGAGCAGGATGTAAAGAACAACCCACAAGACTTCGCCTATTACGTCGTAGAAGAGAAAGCGCAGCCATGAATAACCCGTCAAGCCTGAAGTTATATTGATGATAGGTCCGAGCGGTGTAATCAACCAGCGGCTGAAGAAGATGCCTGCGCCCTGCCATCGCTTCAACCAATCTTCTGCACGCTTGAGTCGCTCTTCGCCTCCCGCGAAACGGCTGAGCCGCACATGACGGCCTCCCCAGCGGCCAATAGCGTAGCCTATGTTATCTCCCAGGATAGCTGCGGCGGCGGAAAGCGTGAGCGCGAGTCCCAGATTCATGTCACCTTGTTCTGTAAGCGCGCCCGAGACCAGCAGTAACAAACTCGAAGGCATGGGAACACCTATGCAGCCTATCAATAGGACTCCAAATAGAACGGGCAAACCATAGACTCCGAGCGTGCTCAGCAGGTAATCGCTAAAGGTCACGGCGGCGTGCCTCCATCAGGAGGTGGTGGAGGCGATGGCGTTGGATAGGGCGGGCGCGAATGCGTGATCGCGTCCTGTAGTTCTGTGATTAAAGTTTCGACCGGACGATTCTGCTCGCGCGCTATCTCTCTTAATGGGCGCTTGTCTCGCTTGTCCTGCGGCAAGCCTATTGCTTTATAGAGCAAGTGCGGTGGCACGCGATAAGAATGAGCAACATAAGGCACGCTCATCCAGGCTCGTATGGGTTCATCTCTGTGAAAGCGCCAATAGACGGCACGGCGCACAGCGCGCACCATCAATAGGCTTGTGACCACAACAGCCACAAGAAAGAGCGCAACCACGAGCCATTGTCGCCATCCGAGCTTTCTCATCTACAGGTTCTCCGGCACGAGCGCGATGCGAAAACCAAGTAGCGTCCAGTCCGTCTCAAGCTCGACTTCGTTGATGTATGAAAAATCTTTGGGCGCATTCGAGCCTACAGCATAGCATGTCGCGTTGCCTTCAGAGTCACGATAAAAGCCAAGTTCGAGCGTTTCCGTCTCGCTCCACTCGTTGTGAAAGAGCTTGCCTATAAGGTTAAAGATGGCGGGCGGGCAGATTGTCAAACGATACCCTTGCGGCATAAGCCTACGCGCTCGCCAATCCTCCGTGACGACGCGTATGAACTCGCGCAATGAGAGATAGTTGTGATTGTAGCGCGTGGCGTTCGTCATGCCGGAGCGCCCTATATAAAAGGTGAATGGATCAATCGTCGCATCGAATCCGTAGAGCGTGCCGTAGAACTGCCGATTGCCCGGCAAGTATTTAGGCTTCTGCGTGGTCTCTATGCCTATGACCTGCCCTTGATGCTTGCTGTGTCCATTAACCAGGACATCGTGATAGCTAGGCTGATGTTCGCGCGGGCTTTTGAATCCACGCGGAGCCATCCCATAGAAACGCGCCATGTAAGCATCGTCCATAGGCGCTGCGTCCGCCGAAGGTATTATGTGCCACTCTATGTTGAAGCGCGCCAACTGCTCGGCCAACTGGTGCGACAACTCTGGCTCAATGGCATCGGGCGCGAGAAGTTGCGCGTCCGGCTTGAGATTGAAAGCCTCGCGCACCCTCTCCGCCCTCTCTTCCAACAACCCGTTCATCTGTTTTTAATCCCCCTCTTTCGTGCTACATTTGACAGAAGATCACAAGAAATTCGCAAGAGCATTAGACGAATATAGGCGTTTTCGTGCTTTCGGACGTTTCTTTTTTTGCTTGCGAACTTATTTTATTCCCGACCGTCAGGCATCTGAAAGCTCGCGCATTGACATCTTCTCACTTCCGGGAAGAAAGCCTGTAACCGCTGAGTATAACTTAGCGTCTTTAACTTGGTAACGACACGAGATCATGGTATTTAAGTTTCTCTCTTATAATGCTCGCTCGAAAACTTTCATTAGCTGGGCACTGATAATCATCTCGCTTGGGGCATTGGCCTCCTGCTCCAGGTCCACTAACACTACAACCACAAGCACAACTTCCACTAACAGAGGTGGGCGTGAAGGTGGCGCTGCGCGTGGCGGTCCAGAAGCTCCTGCAATCCCTGTGACGACCGCTCGTGCAGAAGCCCGCGAAGTTCCAACGACGATTGAGGCGACGGGCAGTCTTACAGCGACAGAGACTTCCAACGTCGCGCCGGAAACTTCCGGGCAGGTCATCTCCACTCCTGTGAACGTCGGCGCTTTCGTTCATAAGGGCGATACAATCGCGCGCCTCAACGACAGAGACGCTCGCTTGAGAGTGCAACAGGCTAAAGCCACTGAGCAGCAGTCGGTCGCCGCTATTCGCCAGGCCGAAGCGCGTTTAGGTTTAGGACCAAACAGCCACTTTGACGCGAGCGCGATTCCAGAGGTTAGAAGCGCCGCAGCCGCTTACGACGCGGCGGTAGCTCAGCAGCGACTTGCGGAAGCAAACGCGCGCCGCTACGCAGAGCTTGTGGAGACGGGCGATGTCGCGCGCAGCGTTTACGATCAATATAGAACTCAGGCGGACACCGCGCGAGCGCAGGCGAACAATTCGCGCCAGCAGCTTGAAACTGCGATCAATCAGGCGCGACAAAATAATCAAGCGATTCAGACCGCTCAGGCAGGATTAGAAAGCGCACGCGCCGCAACAGCAATCGCACAGAAGGCTCTCGCTGACACAACAGTGCGTGCGCCTTACGCAGGATACGTCAGCGCGCGTCCCACAGCCGTCGGCGAATACGTGACGCCAGCCTCCGCGATTGCTACAATCCTTCTGACAAATCCCCTGAAACTGGAACTGCAAGTGCCGGAGTTGGAAGCGCCCCGCATTCAGGTCGGCATGGCCGTAGCGTTGATTGTGGACGCTTACCCCGACAGAAAATTCAACGGGCGCATCACGGCTATCAATCCCGCGATTGATCCAACCTCGCGCGCTTTAACGGTCGAGGCTGAAGTTGATAATCCAGACAATGCGCTTCGCTCCGGCATGTTTGCGACGGCGCGCATCTCGCTTCCCGGCGGTCGCCAGAGCGTCTTTGTCCCGCGCGAAGCCGTAGTCAGCGATCAGAACACAAACTCGTATCGCGTCTTTGTGATTGACGGCACAACGGCGCACCTGCAAGTTGTACAGGTTGGCGACCAGGAGAATGGCATGGTGCAGATTCTCTCAGGCATAAACGGAGACGCAGAGGTAGCCACGAGCAACCTGCAACAACTCTACGAAGGAGCGAAGGTGCAGCCGACGAGGAAATAAAAGTTTCAAGTTTCAAGTTCTAAGTTCCAAGAGCGACCCAACTTGAAACCTGAAACCTGGAACTTGAAACTTAAGTTGTTATGCAAAAGTTAGCTGAAATTTGTGTACGCCGTCCGGTCTTTGCGACCGTTATTATCTTAGCGCTGACGGTGATCGGCGGTTTCTCTTTCTTCGGGCTAGGCGTTGATCGCTTTCCGAAGATAGACATTCCGACCGTTTCGGTTTCGACGACCAATGCGGGCGCAGCACCCGCCGAAGTTGAGACCGAAATCACGGACGTGCTGGAAGGCGCAGTCAATACCGCGACAGGCATTGACGAGTTGCGCTCAAGCTCAAGCACAGGGCGTTCGCAAATCACAATCAGCTTTGATCTATCGAAAGACCCTGACGTTGCCACACAGGAAGTGCGCGACAAGGTCAATACTGTCTTGAATCGTCTGCCGCAGACAGCCGACCCGCCGATTATTCAGAAGTCGGACCCGGATGCTTCCCCTGTCATTCTCTACTCTATGACCGGGCCGTACACTGTTCTGCAACTAACAGACCTCGCGCAGAACCAAATAGTCAAGCGCATTGAATCCGCTTACGGCGTCGGCGACGTGTTCATCTACGGCGCGCGACAACGCCAGATAAACGTACACGTTGATCCGGACCGTCTTCGCGCTTACAACCTCTCGGCTGTTGATGTTGCGAACGCATTGAAGACGCAGAACCTTGAATTGCCGGGCGGGCGTGTCAACGAAGGCTCGAAGACCATAACGCTTCGCACGATGAGCCGCGTGTCGAAGGTTGAAGATTTTAATAACCTCGTC
>QHXM01000111.1 GCA_003222945.1 Acidobacteriota bacterium | reverse complement strand
TGACTCCCTTCATTTACTTGTTAATTCTTCCAAAGCTGCCGCCACACGTGGATGAACGTATTCGCCCTTGTGCGTGACGCAGGATGGACCGACAACGTCGTCCGCCATGTCAATGCTTAACTCTCCATCTTTAATCAGTAGGTTCAAAAAGGCCGTGACGTTGCGCGAGTAGAGTTGGCTTGCGTGAACGGGGACGGTCGCTGCCAGATTCAGGGGCGACATGATAATGACGCCGTCGCGCTCAATCGTTTCACCGGGAATTGCGACGGCGCAGTTGCCCCCCGTTGCTCCTGCAAGGTCAACCACTACAGCGCCGAGCTTCATTCCGTTTACTGCGTCTTCCGTTACTAGAATCGGCGCGCGCCTTCCCGGCACTTGCGCGGTCGTGATGATTACGTCCGCAACTTTGGCGCGTTCGGCAATGAGAGCGCGACCTCTGTTCATAGCCTCTTCGGAAAGCTCAACGGCGTAGCCGCCAGCGTCTTCGGTTTGAATTCCTCCGAGATCAACTTCCAGGAACTGCGCGCCGAGCGAGCGCACCTGTTCGCCTGCGGCTTTGCGTACATCGTAGGCTTCGACGACTGCGCCCAGACGACGCGCGGTTGCGATTGCCTGAAGTCCTGCGACGCCTGCGCCCAAAACTAATACGCGAGCAGGAGGAACTGTTCCGGCTGCCGTCATCAACATAGGGAACATTCTGGGCGCGTGGTCCGCAGCCATGACGATCGCCTTGTAGCCTACGACAGTAGCCATTGAAGAGAGCGCGTCCATAGCCTGAGCGCGCGTGATGCGTGGAATCAATTCCATTGCGAAGGCTGTGAGCTTCTGCGCAACGATAGGTTGAAGCGCGGCTGGGTCGTCCAATGGCCGCAGGAATCCAAGAATGACTGCGCTCTCTTTCAACGAGCTTAGGTCTTCAATCGCGGGGCGATTGACTGCTGCCAGAACATCAACAGATGAGAGAAGCTTTGCGCGGTCTTCCTCGACAGAAGCGCCAGCCGCTTCGTAGTCTGCGTCGCGTGCGCCAGCTAGAGCGCCTGCGCCGCTTTCGACCGACACGAAAACTTTCAAAGCCGCTAGCTTTCGCACAGACTCCGGCACTAAGGCCACGCGCGCTTCCTCAGCTTGTGTCTCTCTTAAAACTCCGATCCGCATTCTCTTCTCCTTTCAATATCCTCCGAGCAATTCTTAACACACTTTTGAGCCGGAGCGATCTGGACGCCGAGTCGCCGACCGGAATATCAACATATATTAGGGGATAAGGTCAAAGTTTTACGCGAGGGAGATGAGATACGTTTTAGAGAGAATAACGTTGAGCGAGAAGGCGAAGTATCGTGTCGTTGGCTGTGCAAAGTTTATTATGTCGGGAGTCCTGTCCTTATCGAAGAAGAGATTATTACTTTTTCTCGCCAGCTTTCGACTTTATCTTCTGTATGAGCGCGCGCGCCTGCTCTGCAAACTCTCCTTTGGGTGCTAGACGCAGATACTCTTCGTATTCGGTTTGAGCGCGCTCGGGCTGGTTAACGCGAAGCAGTATGTTGCCCGCAAGAAGGTGTGCTTCAGCAAAGTCCGGCTTGAGTTGCAGAGTGTGACCAATGGGCGGTGCAGCTTTCATTACGTCGCCCATCTCAAGGTAAACTCGCGCAAGGGCAAAATAGGCTTGCCATGATTTGTCGTCGAGCTTAACAGCTTCCTGCAAAGTTTTTTCCGCGTCCTCGTAACTCTTCTCGCGCCTATAGACCTCGCCGAGCGAGATTAGAGTTGCCACATCATCCGGCTTAATCTCTAAAGCTTTGTGCAGTGCTGATGCCGATTCCTTCAACGCGGAGTCTTCCATGTAAGCACGGCCCAGAAGGAATTGCGCCTCGAAAAATTCCGGGTAGAGTTCGACGGCCTTCAATAGATGTTGAATGGCGTCCTTAGCCTTCTTGTCCTGCAAGGAAGCGCGCCCTTTGTCAAATTCCGTTTGCGCGTCCTTCGGCACTCGCGCATTTATCACTGAGGCGGAAGTGTTTGAGGTTGCGCCTTCTTTGTTCGGGACAAGCTCAAAGACCAGATAGCTTCTTGAGAGAACTTGCATGTCCGCCTGCTGCTGCGATGGTTTGTATCCGGGCGCTACGACGTAGATTGTGTAGTAGCCGCGCTGCAAATTCGTGAAACGAAACTTGCCGTGCGCGTCAGGAGGTATCTGATCCAGGATGCCGCCGCTGAATCTTTCCAGACGAACGGTGATGTTCTGCGCAGGCGGTCCATCTAGTGGTAACTGTATCTGCCCGGAAATTTCGACCAGCGTGCTGGCGGTGTAATTATCACGGTCGCGCTGCGCAAACACCGCAGGGCAAGCGAGTAGAAGGAGAATAAAGATCGGCCACAGAGGTTTGCGTAAGTAAGACATAGAACTATTCCCCCTCGGATAATGATTGAGACAGATGATAGAACAGAGCAGGCAGAAAGCAGAAGGCAGCAGGCAGTATTTCTTTAACTGCCTACTGCCCACTGCCTACTACCTACTGCTCTTTAGAAGCTGTACTTCAGAGCAAACTGAATCAACCGCGCCGGAACAGCAGTCTGCGTAATCTGTGTAAACGATGACAGTGTGCCAATGTTTACAGCATTCGGAGTGCTGAAGATCGGATGGTTGAACAGGTTGAAGAAGTCAGCGCGCAACTGGAAGACGTGCTTCTCACGAATCGTGAATCCCTTGATTAGAGAGAAGTCCCAGTTCTGCTGGAACGGCGCGCGGAAAGCATTGCGCGGCGTGTCGCCCCAGCCTGTAATACTTGCGCCTGCCGAGTTGGGAAGGTTCGGCGCTGTAGTAAAGCAGGCCGGGTTCAGATAGTGCGTAATTATATCTGTGGTCGAACCCGTAGTGTACATCGAGTTAGCGCCGATACAAGTACCACTCAGTGTCGCTGTGCCAAGCGACGTTCCATAAAGGCCGCCGCTCGTGCTGTCCGTCACGGAGAATGGCAATCCGCTCTGGTAGGTGGTTATCCCGCTGATGCTCCAGTCGCCCAGTATCTTGTTCATAGCCGGGCTAAGGTGCGAAAGATAATGCCTTCCACGTCCAAACGGGAGATCATACGTGTAGCTGACGACCAGGCGATGCGGGCGGTCGAAATCGCCGCGCGCCTTGTTCTGCTGCACGTTGGCCTGATTGTTGTAGATGTTCGCGCCATTTTGCCCGTTGCGAGTTGCGTTCAACTCGTCGGTGCTAAGGCTTCCGCTCACGTTATCAATGGTCTTAGAGAAGGTGTAAGCAGCCTGGAAGTACAAGCCCTTCTGTAGGCGGCGCGAGACGGTCGTCTGCAAAGAGTTATAGATCGAAAAGCCTATGTTGCTTGAGTAACGCGCGCCCTTCTTGCGCGAGAGTCCAAGAATCTGATGGCGCAGTTCCTCGTTATTTACAGTGTTGGTCGTGAGCGTGTAGGCCACGCCGTTTGCGTCACGAAGTGTGATAGGGCTTGAGGGACTCACAAGTGTTGCAAGATACGGGTCCCAAATGCCTATGCCGCCGACAAAGTGCGAGCCAACATAACCAACCTCTACCACCCAGCCTTTGAAGTCATGCTGTAGGGTCAGATTGTACTGCTGCGTGTAGGGCGTGTAGGTGTTAAGGTCTGCGCTCGTAAACGACGCAAGGTTGATGGAGCAATCGGTCGCGCCGATGTTTGTGTTTATATCGGCGTAGCCGAGGCATCGTCTTCCCGCAGCGTCAATGAAAATTGGCTTGAACGCCGGATTATTTACGTCAGCCGGATTCGTGGAAATTCCGTTAGACGGAATTCCATTGACTGTGCTCGTGGTCGCATTAAATAGACCGGCAAAGCGCGTCGCCGTTGGAATGAATGCTGTGGCGACAGCGGACGGCGGCGGAATTCCCGCGAGCGGGTTAGCCAACTGAAAAGTTGCGGGGATCGAGCGATTGTCAAGGGGCTGTACAGTGAAAGGCGCGGCCAGAGAGTTCTGTAGAATGTTCTGGTTCGAGAGACGCTGGAAGTAGAGGCCATAGCCTCCGCGAAGAACAGTCTTCTGGTTGCCCTTGATGTCCCAAGCGAATCCAACGCGCGGCGCCCAGTTGTTGTCGCGGCAGCTTGCGAGCGCGCAATCACTGATGCCGGGCGTGCCCGTGAATCCGCTCAAGTTTGCATTCGCCGGGAACAGGAATGGATTCAGTCCCCGTGCAGCAAGGCTTGGGTCGTAGATGCCTGCGCGATACAACTTGTCACGACCGAAGCTCATGGATTCCAGACGCAGGCCGAGGTTGAATGTTAGCCTCGAACTGAATCTGTAATCGTCCTGTGCGAACGCGGCGTAGTCTGTTGCGATGAAATTTCGAGCAGGGTCTCCGAAGGCCGTGACCATCGAGAAGGTGTCAACCAGATTATATTGATTCGATATTGTCCCGCGATCATCATTTACGCCTGTGCCAATCGAGAACGAGCCTGTGACGCTTACGCGATACATTCCCGGAAACTGATCGCTGTTGCCGCGCACAGAGCCGATCTCGGCAACAGTGTGCGTGTCGGTTGGAATATTAGCGAAGAGGAAACGGCTGTAGCCAGCGCGCAACTCGTTTACCTTCGTAGAACTGAAGATATGAGTCTCGGTTATGGACAGAAACCGATTCCACTGCGTGTCAAGGCGCGGGTTCGTCAAGCTGGTGTCCGTGCCGAACGGTTTAGCAACAGAGCCTTCGTCCCAGAACCAGCGACCGGAAATCTTATCCTTGCCATGGCGCATGTCGCGGTCGTAGCTAATCAGATACTGGTTATCTCTGATTGGAGCGATGCTTGAGAATTGACAGGTGAATGTTCCCGTTGCTGTGGCCGCAGATTTACAACCAGCCTGGCCGGAGCGCGGGACCAGAAACGTTCCGCCATAACGAGAGTCTTTCAGATTTAGTATGTTGACTGCGACAGGATCAATCTGCGCCGCCGTCAAGCCAAATACCGGAGCGAGAAGAGCCGCAGAAGTTGTGCCGTCCGCGTTGGTCGGGATGTTCTGAACTATAGGAGCAGTGCTTGAGCCGTTCGGGTCTATTCCGTTGCGCGCACGCACGCCCTGCCAGTTGAAGAACCAGTAGCCGCCAACTTTCGGGATTGGACCGCTGCCGCTTCCGCCGAAAACGTTCTGAAGCAAGCGGCCCTTTTTCTTTCCGTTTGCATTAAAGAACCACTCCGTAGCGTTAAGCGCATCGTTGCGGTGCGACCAGTAAACGTCGTAGTGAAAATCTTTCGACCCTGACCTGAGCACAAGTCCGATTGCGCCGCCGCCCTTGCTGCCCGTAGAAGCATCATAGAGCGAAGTGGCGACTTTGAACTCCTGAATCGTGTCTGGATTCGGAAGGGGAACGGTATCAAAGTGCGCCAGGTTAAAGTCGTTGACGTTGACGCCTTCGATCTGAAGGCTGTTGTTGCTGGTGCGGTTTCCGTTGACGTTGACATCGGCAGTGCCGCGCCCTGCTGTACGCACATCCGTCGGCTCACTGGTCACGCCGGAAGATAGATTGAGCAGGAACAGAAAGTTTGGAGACGCAAGCGGTAGCGCCTGTAAAGTCTGCGCGTTAATGGCCTGTCCCATCACGGGGCTGACGGGATTTATCATAGAAGGCGTCGCAGTAATCTCTACTCTTTCAGAAACGCTTCCTACTGAAAGCGTCACGTCTTGGCGTATGGTTTGGTTTATAGCCACCTGCACGCCCGTTACGTCCGACTGCTTAAAGTTTTTCGCAGTAATCTCAAGGCGGTATGATCCGGGCGGCAGAAGCGTAACGGAGTATCCTCCGTCGGCTTCCGTAGTAACGCTGCGCTCAGACTTGCCTGTGCTTTCGTTAATAACATTGACGGTTGCGCCGGACACCACAGCACCCTGTGTGTCGGTGACAACGCCTGTAAGACCTCCTGTTTGAGCACCCTGCCCGAAGGCAACGGTCACAAATAGAAAGGAGGTGAGTAACCCGCTTGCCAGAAAGCGTAAAACGCTTCTCATAACAGCTTCCTCCTGTTTTCTTAAAAGATAGGCTCTGAATTCCGGTGGTTGATTGAAGTCTTTACCGCTTGGTCTGAAACCTTATGATTGCGCGTAATAAAGGCCCTGAACGAGCTAGGCTTTGAGATTAAAACAAGCAATCTGTATTCCAGCAGCCACACAATGCGGGCGCTCGTCTCAATTACCCATGTTATCTGCGAGTTACGACGCAATACCCTTCAGAGGCTTCGCTTGTTATAACGCCGGGCTTAATGAAAATCTAAGTTAATTTCCAAAATTTCGTATGAGCCTTTAAATTGGTGAAGATTGAGAGCGACGCAGAAGCTTTGAATTGAATAAATTCTCGACGCTTAAACTCGCAGTCACCTGGCAGTGAATATGAGCAAAGCTAGCTTGCGAATATATATTCGGAACTTTATAATTCATCTCCGATTTAGGGCCTGTTCGTCTAGGGGTTAGGACGCAAGATTCTCAATCTTGAAACACGGGTTCGATTCCCGTACGGGCTAGAAACCTTTTATAAGTAGCGACGACTCTTGCAGTGGTCGCTATTTTTTTTTAGCGCCGCTACTGCCAGCTAGTTAAATCAAGTCCTGAATCATCTCAAGAAAAACTTTCTCTCACGCACGCCCTTTGCGAGTATCATGCAGAGAGCATTGCCTCGTCATTCAATCTTGCTCGAAGGGGAGAGAAACTTGTGACGGCTGAGGAGAGAAGACTAGAGGAAGCGCGCGAGCGCACGGAGCATTGGAAGCGCTGGGGGCCGTACCTTTCAGAGCGCGCGTGGGGAACTGTGCGCGAGGATTACTCTCGTGATGGCGCAGCGTGGGATTACCTCCCGCACGATCATGCTCGCTCAAGAGCTTATCGCTGGAACGAAGATGGGATAGCTGGCATTTGTGATCGCCATCAAGAGATATGCTTTGCAATCGCTCTGTGGAACGGGCGCGACTCCATATTGAAAGAGCGTCTCTTCGGTCTCTCCGGTCCTGAAGGAAATCACGGCGAGGATGTCAAAGAGTACTACTTCTATCTGGATTCGACGCCTACGCATTCCTACATGAAGTATCTATACAAGTACCCGCAGAAAGAGTTTCCTTACGGCCAGCTTGTCGAAGAGAATCGAAAGCGCGGAAAGAGCGCGCCCGAATATGAACTGATGGATACAGGTGTCTTTGACGAAGACCGCTACTTCGACATCTTTGTTGAATACGCTAAGGCTGATGCCGAGGAGATTCTCTGCCGCGTGACCGTTATAAATCGTGGACCGGAGACTGCTCAACTGCATCTGCTTCCGACCATTTGGTTTCGCAATCGCTGGTCATGGGGCTATGACAACTCGCGCTCTTCTATGCGCCGTAAGTTGGTGGCCGCCGGGTTGGAAGTTGATGCTTCTCTGATAGAGTTGGAAGATGAACGATATGGCCGACGGCTTCTCTACTGCGAGGGCACGCCGGAACTTCTCTTCACAGAAAACGAGACGAACAGCGAGCGCCTTTTCGGAGTCGCAAACAGATCGCCGTATGTGAAAGACGGCATCAACAACTACATCGTGCATGGCGCACGCGAAGCTGTGAATCCTGCGCAAACGGGAACGAAGGCTTCGGCGCATTATCTTCTCAATCTGGGCGCAGACGAGAGCGCAACGGTGCGTCTGCATTTTACAGACAAGGAGGATTCGACGAGCACAGTCCTTATCTTCGGTGAAGTCTTCGACCAGATTTTCAGCGAACGACAGGCGGAGGCTGATGAGTTTTACGCTCAGATCATTCCTCAAGACTTGAGTCCTGATGCACAGAACGTCATGCGGCAATCGTTCGCAGGGCTATTGTGGTCCAAGCAGTATTACCACTATGTCGTAGAAGAATGGCTCAAGGGCGATCCGTGCTGCCCGCCTCCGCCCGAAGAGCGTTGGCACGGGCGCAATCACGATTGGCGTCATCTCTACAACTCCGATGTCATCTCAATGCCTGACAAGTGGGAATACCCCTGGTACGCCGCGTGGGACTTGGCCTTTCATTGCATCCCGCTCTCTCTGGTTGATTCAGACTTCGCCAAAGACCAACTCATTCTGATGCTGCGCGAATGGTACATGCACCCGAACGGGCAGATTCCCGCTTACGAGTGGTCGTTCGATGATGTCAATCCGCCTGTTCACGCATGGTCCGCATGGCGCGTCTATAGAATTGAAGCTGTGCGGCGAGGCACGAGTGATCGCAACTTTCTGGAGCGCATCTTTCATAAGCTCCTGCTCAATTTCACCTGGTGGGTCAATCGCAAAGACGCCGAAGGTAACAACATCTTCGAGGGCGGCTTTCTTGGTTTAGATAACATAGGCGTCTTCGACCGCAACACGAAACTCCCCGGCGGAAGTTTTATAGAACAATCGGACGGCACAAGCTGGATGGCTATGTACACCTTGAACCTGATGGCGATTGCGATGGAACTAGCGCGCGAAGATCGGGCTTACGAAGATGTGGCGAGCAAGTTCTGGGAGCATTTCATCTTCATAGCCTACGCCATGAACAACATCGGACGCGACAACGTTGACCTGTGGAATGAAGAGGACGGCTTCTACTACGACGTGCTGCACACGCCGGATGGTCAGCACATTCCTATGCGCGTGCATTCAATAGTCGGGCTGATACCTCTATTCGCCGTAGAGACTCTGGAGCCTGAGATGCTGGACCGCCTTCCGGGTTTCAGAAAGCGCATGGAGTGGTTCATACAGAATCGTCCAGACCTTACGGGCAACGTCGCAAGCATGGAGTTGCCCGGCAAGAAAGAGCGTAGGCTTCTCTCCGTTGTCACTCCGAATCGCTTGCGCCGTGTGTTGAAGATGATGCTGGACGAGAATGAATTCCTATCGCCTCACGGCATACGCGCAATCTCGCGCTATCATCTGGAACATCCGTTCTCGATTAAACTGGACGGCGTTGAGCATCGCGTTGATTACGAGCCTGCGGAATCAACAACAGGACTCTTCGGCGGCAATTCAAACTGGCGCGGCCCCCTTTGGTTTCCCATCAACTATCTGATTATCGAATCGCTCCAAAAGTTTCACTACTACTTCGGCGATGATTTCCAGGTTGAATTTCCAACAGGCTCTGGACAGATGATGAATCTCTGGGACGTGGCGGCTGAACTCTCGCGCCGTCTATCAAGTCTCTTCCTGAAAGACACGAACGGGCGAAGACCCATTTACGGCGGCACGGAAAAATTTCAATCAGACCAGCACTGGCGCGACCACCTGCTCTTCTACGAATACTTTCACGGCGACAACGGAGCAGGCTTAGGCGCAAGTCATCAAACAGGCTGGACCGGACTCGTCGCTAAACTTCTACAACAAAGCGGTGAGCCTCCGGGCAAGGATGAGCCGTGAAGCGTGAACTCTAAAACCTGTCGTTAAATCGTTGCTCTTGGCATGTGACTCGCTTAATTCTATAAGCATCCCCCTTATTTGTACCGAAAACTTACAGGACATTCGTTTCTAACCGATAATGAATGGCGAGAGCGTCCGTTATCTCTACGGCACGCGAGGCGTGAAGAGACGATTGCCAATTAAGGAGAGGAGAATTCTTAATCATGAGACGACTTGAACCACAGGCCGTGAGACGGGGATTGCTTCTAGTTATCTGCATGGCCGTTTTGTCATTGGCTGTGCCAGCGCTTGGGCAGACCACAACGACGCAATCGGGAACGACGCAAGCCCCGGCTGCTCAGCAACAGTCAACGCAGAGAACTGATACGACGACAACCACCACGCACGCACAGACAGCAGCGGCGGGCATAGACCCAATCTGGTTCGTCATAGGCGGCATCGCGCTCCTTGCCATATTACTCATAGTAATCTTGGCTGCGCGCGGACGCTCAGGCGGCTCTCACGTGCATGAGCGAACGACAGTTGTAAGAAAAGAGTGAAGCACGAAAAGACTAACCGCGAAATACGCGAAGAGACGCGAAAAAGGGATTGGAAGAAACTTAGTGCAGCTAGATATTCTCTATCAATCTTTCTTTCGCGTCTTTTGCGTCTTTCGCGGTCTCGCGGTCTGGATTAGTCAGCGCTCACCAACTGCTGCTCTTCAGGCAAGCGGAAAAATTCTCTAGCGGGTTTAAGTGGTCGCAAGAGCCAGTAAGGTCTGCGCGTGTGGTCCGGCGAATACTTGTCTGCCGGGCGAGCCATCTGAAGCCATTTGCGATAGACCTCGCGCGAGAGATTCAGGTCAACAGAGATGTCTCCGTAAGCGTCACCAGCTTCTGCTTTGCGCACGCGCACCGATTGATGCCAGCAGTGTTGGCCGGAGACAGGGTCTGGATGAACAGGAAAGGTTAAGTTCTGATGAACGCCCACATCGGTCCACCAGATGCGCCGAGTGTCAGGGTCGGAAGAACTGTAAGCTTCAGCGCCGCGCTTCTTCTTCAATCCCCAGCGGCTTCCCTCTTGATCCAATGAAACGGTCGCCATCAACTGACGTTGACCTTCCTCAGTCAACTTCCAGCGCCCCATGTGATGACTGCACGCGACGATGCCGGGACGTATGCCTTCCGTCACCCAAGCGCGGACGATGAAGTATCCTATCTCTGTTTCAACTCTAACCAGATCGCCCGTCCGCACATCAATGCGCGCGGCATGAGTCGGGTGAATCCATAGAGGATTCGTGTGCGCGATCTCATCAAGCCATTTTGCGTTCGCGCTTCGAGTATGAATCTGGATTGGAAGACGAAAAGTCGAGATTAGAACTGTCTGGCCTTCCGCAAGATTCTCTGGATGAACGTGGCTGCGGATGTAAGTCGGAATACTCTCATCGTGCCATCCCCAATCTGCTAGAGTGCGCGAGTAGAACTCTAAGCGCCCGCTCGGTGTCGGAAAGCCTCGCAGGATTTTGTTATCAACCTTAACGCCGACGAGTCTTCTTCCTTCCGTATCAGGATCTGGACTCGCAATGGGGACGATGTTCGTCGAAGCAGGCTTCGGAGCTTTCGTATAAACTCTGCCGAAATTATCAACCCGAAAATCTTCCAACTCTTCTTCAGGCACAACCTCTTCGTAAATCGCCCCCGTCTTCTTCTTAACCTCGAACGCGCCGTAGCGTCGCATGAAGTCGAGCGGCGTCAAGCCTTCTTCAACAGCGCGCTCTTTCAATCCAGGCACGGAGTTCTCAAAGATATATTCGTAGTATTCATCAACGCTAAGGCGCTCGCCCGCGTGCTTCTTAGATTCCGCGAATGAGCGAATTCCAAGATCACCCATAGGATCAATGCGCCACGTCAACTCAAGCCAGAACTCGTTCTCTTCCCAGACCTCGCCCGGATTGACTAATCGAGTGTCGCTAACTTTAACGCCCATGCGCTCGCGCGCCGCACGTAGGACCGGTTGACGAAAACCTATCCACTGCGCGTCATGTGTCTCGTAAGAGTGAATGTCGTGCCGCTCGCTCCCGTGTCCCATCGGCAGGATGTAATCTGCGAAATAAGCCGTCTCGTTCCACGTCGGCGTCAATGCGACGTAGCAGCCGATTAGATTCTCGTCCGTCAAAACATCTATCCATGAGAAGCCGTCGGGGTTAGTCCAAACAGGGTTATAGACGCGCGTGAAATAGACATCCACTCGCCCTCGTCCCTCTTTCAAAAAGTGCGGGAGCAGAAACGATAGCTCGTTCATGGCAAGCGGATACTCGCGCGGCCAAGTCAACTCGTTCCAGCGCGGTGGATGCGGCGGCGTATAAATAGGCTTCGGCACAAACTTGTTCCAGGCGTTCGGGAAAACTCCGCCTTCAGTTGCGACCGCGCCCAGAAGCGTATTCAACATAAAGAGCGTGCGCGCGACCTGCCATCCGCCGCTATTGCCCGCCGCTGCGCTTCGCCAGTTGTGACTTGAAAATCGCGTGCCCGCCGTTGAGACAACCTTCGCAATCTCTTCAATCACATGCGCGTCAACGCCGGATTCCTCGGCGGCAAACTCGAAAGTGTAGTTCGCGTAAAGCTCCTTCAGCGCGCTCTCGAAATTCTCGAAAGTCGTCTGCATCTCAGGACGCTCAACCGCCATGTACTCTTCCCAGTTCCACCAGCGGCGCACGAACTCGCGGCTGTAAAGATCATTCTGAATAAGGTAGTTCGCAATCGAGAGCACAATGGCCGCTTCCGATCCAGGGTAAGGCGAAACCCAGAAGTCCGCGTGCGTCGCAGTATTTGATAGCCGAGTGTCGAAGACAATTAACTTCGCGCCCTGTGCTTTCGCTTCAATCACACGCTGCGCGTGTGGATTAAAATAGTGGCCTGTCTCCAAATGCGAACTGATGAGGAAAATAACTTTTGCATTCGCATGGTCCGGGCTGGGACGATCAAGCCCCATCCAGTATTGATAGCCTGCGCGAGCATTCGATGAACAGACGTTCGTGTGCGAGTTGTGCCCGTCAACCCCCCACGCCGCTAAGATTCTCTCAGTGAATCCATCCTCGCCCGGACGACCCACGTGATACATCACCTCGTTGTGCCGATCTTCGGTGATAGCCTTACGTATTCGCGCAGCTATGTCATTCAACGCCTCATCCCAACCGACACGCACCCACTTGCCTTCGCCACGTCTGCCAGCACGCTTCAGCGGATAAAGAATTCGGTCCGGGTCTGTGACCTGATTGAGTGTCGCAGGACCTTTCGCGCAGTTGCGCCCGCGCGAGCCTGGATGCTCCGGGTTGCCCTCGAATTTCCTGACCTGCAAACTCTCGCGGTCAACGTAAGCCAGAAGCCCGCATGCGGACTCGCAGTTGAAGCAGGTCGTGGGCACAAGCATGTAGCGCCGCTCTTTGCGTTCAGGCCAAGCCTTTGATTCCAACTCCACCCAATCATCCCAACGCTCCTTTGGCGGAAACGCCGCGAGATGAATCCGGCTCGGTCCGGGATAAAAGGTCTCGCCACGCGCCTCAGTCTCTTTGCGGGCTGCGCTGACGCGCTTGTTCAATTCATCTAGGTTCATGGTCACTTTGTAAACAGACGAATCAATTCTGAAGTCCGCGCTAAGTGATGATCGTCATGCTCTGCTATGAAGAAAGAAAGGTCAATAACACGCATCCTTATATTCAAACGCGGGTGCAGAGAGGTGCGCTGAACGAACTCTTCATCGTACTCATCCAACCCACGAACAAACTTCATTCGCTCGTTGCGAAAAGCTGAGAGAATGTTTTCGATAGTGTTCGCGTTGTGATTCGCATCAAACGTCTTTCGATTCTGCAGGTCGGCTGCGTAAAGCGTCTCGCGCCCGGCTTCGTAATCGTCGAGGCGATTCATGCCGAGCGGCTCAAGGTCAAGCAAGTGTCCGGCCTGCTCCTGTATAGACCATTTATCATCCTCTCGCCGCGTTAAGATTTCTTGCGAAAGCCCGTGCGTCAGGTCTTCCAGCCTTGCAGGAGTTCCGCGCAGACGCTCAACGACGTTCGGATACATCCACACCGGAAGCTCGAACGAGAACTGACGCTTAAACCATTCGATGCGATCAACCATAACGCAATCTCCAGTTCATGCCAGAGGGACTGACTGCCCTGCCTGAACGTAAGCGTGCTCGTAAAGCAGTAGGCCGACGAGCGCTAACAAGCTGGCCGTCAAACCGATCAAGAAATCAAAGTTCATCAAGAGAGCAAACCACGGAGCTAATCCGGCGAGCAGCATGAGCGCGAGGCTTACCCAGAAGAATGCGCTGTATCTTCCTTTCGTCATCTCGTGAACTGCGAGCCGCGCGTGTGCGGTCGGATGCGTGAGCGTCGCTTCGCCCCAGACCAGTAAGAGATGAAGAATCGAGGTCACGCCCAATATCCAGACAAGCGCAAAGAAGAGTTGCGGAGCGAGACTTGCTGCGAAAGGCAGAAGCGATGCTGCGCCCAAGAGCAATGTTTGAATCAAGAGATGCGGCGGCAATAGAGGGTTCTGCCACATGTCGCGCGCCTTCGCCTGGGCGAAGAGATATGCAGTGTAGATTGCTGTCAGAACGGCAAGCGGCAAACCGGGCAGCATCAACCAGCGCTGCACATTCCTGCTTCCCATGAGGCTCGATAGGAAATGTAGCGCAAGCACAACTGAATAAGCAGCGATGATGAACGCGCCACGCACTAACCAGCTACGCCACTGCGGACGCGTAAAGATTAGAAGAAAACGTTCAGGGTGCTCTAAATCCCATATGAGCAGGCCGCCCGTGATTGCTAAAAATGCGCCCGCGAGAACCGGCGCAACCCAGAGCCACAGCGGATTGTCCGCGCCGATCAGACCGAAGACGACCAGAAGAAGCGGAATCAAATAAGCTCCTGCGGCAATGCCCTTCGTCCAGGTGTAAAGACTCACGCGCCAGTCCCATGGAATCGAATGTGCAACATCGTAAGAGAGAAGCGCGGCGGCAGACGTGTTGTTATAAAGGGGATTGCCTGAAACGACAGTCTCGCTGGTTTCAAGCTGCTCGCTCCACATGAACAGCCCGCCAATGGGACGCCGCGCGGCCAATGGATCAAGCGTCGCTTGGTGCGCGCCCTTGTAAAAGAGTTTTGGCAGAGTCTCTTTCTCAGGACGCCGAACGTTGACGGCTTCGCGGTTTACTATCTGCGCAACCTTCGATGTCGTGTCATTCATGTCTCCAACCAGGATTGCCTCAGTCGGACAGACCACAACGCACGCAGGCTCTAATCCCATGTCTATGCGATGAGCGCAGAAGTTACATTTCTCTGCCGAATGATCTTCGGGGTTGATGAAGATGGCGTCGTAAGGGCAAGCAGCCATGCAAGCCTTACAGCCTATGCAAATGGATTTATCGAAATCAACTATGCCGTCCGCGCGCTTGAACATTGCCGTCGTAGGGCAGGCCGTGACGCACGGAGCAAACGCGCATTGATTACATCTTGTTACCTGATGCGCTCTTCGCGTTTGTGGAAACACGCCTACATCAACATGCTTCACATAGGTGCGCGTCACACCGAGCGGTACTTCGTTCTCAGACTTACAGGCCGTAGTGCAGGCGTGACAGCCAATGCAGCGCGTGTGGTCAATAACCTTCGCCCATTGGGATTGATTGTTAGCTTGATGAATTGGTAGCTCTCTCATTTATGTCAATTTGTCGGGAGTTTTATAGCACTTTGATAACGCTTGAGACTATCTATTTCTCTTCCTTAGCTCCGTAGGAGCGAAAGAATATAGCCCAGGGCGTCAGCCCTGGGAATGAGCGAGAAAATATTTATCAAGCCCCGTGAGGGGCGGCAGAAATTCAATGTTGAGATTCTGTCGCCCCTCGCGGGGCTTCAATTATTTTGTTTGTACTCTATTCCCAGGGCTTGCGCCCTGGGCTATATTCTGCTGCCCCTTTCAGAGGCTTAAAACTATTCTGCCCTTCTATCCCGCTGGTCTTAGAACACGCTTAATGGTCAGCGCACCCATCTTGAAGAAGAGCGTTGTGCGCAGCAGGTCGCGCAGGATGCGGCGGTAGGAGTTTTGGCCTGAGAGCGTGTCGTATAGAATCGCGTAGAGTTCCTGATTTGTCTTGGCAAGCTCTATCGCGCCGTCCATCACGCCCGTCTTCATTCCGATTCGACAGAGACGACGAAGGGCGCGTCCGTGATAGTGGTCCTCAGTCAACTCTCGAAGGCGCAGAGCGTAAGCCCCAAGCGCAACATTATCAATGCCGCGCTCCATCATCACATCTGCGGCAGTCGTGCCTGTCTGAATAGCTGTCGTGATGCCCATGCCTTTGAACGGTCTGAGCCAGCCCGTAGCGTCGCCCACAGCAACGAAGCGATCCCATGAGACGTTCTGCGCATGACGCACGGGCGCGCGGCCTTCGTAATAACTAAGCTGCTGAAGATTGAAGCGAGGCAGAAGCGATCGCACCTGGCGATGCAGCAAAAAATCTTCCATGTCGGTCGAGCGCACGCGGCTTCCAGCAATGTTGATAATGACGTGGTCAAGCTTAGGCGTGATTGCGCCAAACTCTATGCGCGGCAGGTCCGAAAGCAGGAAGGCGTGTATCTCGCCGTGCAGACGCTTCTCTATAAAACGCTCCTCGCAGGGAAGCTTCACGATGATAGAGTGCATGTACTCGCCCGGTCGCTCGTAGCGATGCCTTTTTGGACTGACCTGTTCGAGAACCGAAAGCAGCCCATCGTCAAGGCCGCACGCGGCGACTACCATGTCGGCTGAATGCGATGCGCCTTCGGAATAGACTCTAACGGGATGCTCTGGATTTTCCGGGTGAAACTCTAATCCTGTGACGCGATCACTCAAAACGCGTGCGCCCTCTTCCGCTGCTCGCTCAAGCAACCACTGGTCGAACTCCGAGCGCGAGACCATAAGCGAAGGCTCTTCGTTCGTTGGTGCGCGAAGCTCTATTTGGCTTCGGTCTCCGTGCAGGCGATAACCCTTGATCGTGCGCTTAATCATAGAGGGCGGAATCTCTATCTTCAGCTTGTCGCGCAAGAGTCCGGCTGTAGGTGGAGCGAGCACACCTATGCAAGGATTGTGGTGTCGCGGGAAATGTTTAGGCTCATAGATAGTCACGCTCAAATCAACTTTACGCGCACGCGCATTTCTTAGTAGTCGAATCGCGCAGGCAGCGCCGCCCGGTCCGCCGCCAATGATAGCCACACGCGAGCCGTCACGCAGATGAAGGCCACGAACAGCCTCTCGCTCTGAACGTGAAATCGTACTTTTAGCGCGCTCGATGGCAAGCGAAACTCCGCGCCCCATCATGCGCGCGGCAAGACGCGGGTTGAGCGCGCCGAGCAGGATGCGCTTGTAAGATTGATCGCCCGTGAATGCCGCGAGCAGAGCGTTTGAGAGTAGCGCGCCCGGTCGTTCCAGATTTTTTTCAGAGCGCAGGACGGCGAAGTAGATGGGCGCAAGAAGCGGGTGCGGGAACACTCGGTCATAAATCTCAAAGAGCATACGACCATAAACATTGTCGCGCCCGAACACACGGCTGCACTCGCGCCAGAAGTGCTTTTCAAAATCGCGCGCAGTCAGTCCGTGATTGATAACGCAATCAACCGCTAGCCGTGCTGTAACGAGAGCAGACTCGACGCCATTCTTCAAATACCTTGAGTCGGAAGCATCGCCAACTATGACGAAACGCTCGCTGTAAGGAAGTCTGGCTGCACCAAGAGCCACGCGCGGGTGGCAGTGGCAGTCTAGTTTCCAATCGGGCGGCAGATAATCGCGCATGTAGGAATCGCGCACAAGGCGCTCGGTCGCAGTCACGTCAACGTCTTCGCCGATTGCAGTTATCGTCACGTGCTCGCCTTTAGGAATGAGCGCGATGTAGCGTATGTCCGGCTGCTTGAGTACGAAGAAGTGAATCATGTTGTGAAGTTTTTCGCGCTGAAACTCTTTCGGCACGCGCGCCTCTATAACGCAGGTCTTCCACGTTGGCGGCGGTTGGTATCCGTAGAGAAGACGATTCGCAATCTGCGAATTGACGCCGAACGCTCCGACTACGAGATCGTATTCAACGCGCTCGCCATTCGGGAGACGAAGCGCTGGTCTGCGTTCGAGCGTTGTGGGGACATCAATGTCCTGCGCGTTCTGCGCGATATGCTCAGCGCCAAGTTTGATGGCCTGATTTAGAAGAAACTGATCGAAGCTTCGCGCGCCGTCAGGATTCTCTGTGCTCACAGGTCCAGCGCCGCGATAGACGCCGTAAATCTTCTTAGACGGATCGTTCTCAAGACGCGCCGTGGAATCCTTATAATGAACGGCGTAGCCTTCTATCTCGTAGTGTATGCAATCGCGCGGGATTGTTGTCGTCGAGCGTTCTATCTCTCGAATCAGACGATAGCCGACAGCGCCCGCGCACATGTTACAGCCGGGCGCTCCCTTCTTTGCGAAATTCTTTCCGTCGTAGATGTCAACCTTTAGCGTGAGGCCGAGCGCGCGTGCGCGGCGCAGTAGCTCAATGGCGAAGAAAGAGCCAGCCGGACCAGCGCCGACTACGCCAACTGTATTGCCGGATTGTAAGTAGGTCGGCTGCGGCATGAACTTTAACCTCTTGTGTGTGCCTACGGCGACCAGTCGGGAATCAAAACGGGCGCGTGTTACGGAATGAGTTTAGAACTAAACGGCTTCGGCTTCAAATAATGATTGGGGTTAAAGTAAAGCTTTGAATTCATCAACTGTCAAACCGACCTGCCGGATGATAGCCCTTAAAGTTCCTGTGGCTACTTCATTGTGGTCAGGTACGACAATGCGACGGTGCGGTTCGGCTGTTTGTCTGAGAACTATGTGACTTCCGCGCTGTCTATCCGGTTCATAACCAATTTTTCGCAGCGCCTTAACTACTTCACGGCCTGAGACACGTGGAAGCCCAGCCATAATTAAACCTCTACGAGTTCTTCGGTAATCGGCGGCGGCACAGGCTCGTTGTGCGCTTCAAGACTTTCCAGATAGACAGCGATGGCTTCCTTAATATTTTCGAGCGCCTCTTCTCTGGTTCGTCCCTGAGAGATGCAGCCGGGTAAAGATGGAACTTCCGCGACGTACACGCCGTCTTCGTCCTGTTCAATTAAGACGCGATATTTCATTCTTCAATCTCCTGAAATGTTCACTTAGCTAATCTAGCAGACTAGGCCAAGCGTGCCCAAACATATTCTCACTTCGCTGCCTTCGCCTGAACCCAATACTTTCGAGACATGAGAGCTAAGCCCACACCTCCCAGAACCATCAGTGCCGAAAGAAGAAGGCGAAGTGAAATCTTTTCCGACAGGATTATCACTCCGCCTGCTGCGGCCAGAATAGGAACTGCCAATTGCACCATTGCCGCACGAGTCGCCGTCAACCCTTTCAACGCAGCGTACCAGATGACGTAGCCAAGCCCTGAAGTTAAAGCGCCGGACAAGACCGCGAAGACGATGCCGATTGAAGAGAGATGAAATTGGCCGTACATAATTATGCTAACCAGAGCAGCAAGCGGCCACGCGCGAATGAAATTATTTGTAGTGTCCGCGAGCGGGTCGCGCGTTCCCCTTCCGCGAAGTGAATAAAAGCCCCATGAGATGCCAGCCGCAGCCATCAACAGAGAGCTTGCAGGCGATGGCGCGGCGAGTCCGGGCGAGACAAGATAGATTAGGCCAGCGAGCGCTATGAAGAGTCCGAGCCATTCAATCAAGTTAGGTCTTTCGCCCCTAAGAAGCGCGACCGTAAGCATTGTCGCTTGCACAGAGCCGAAGAGGATGAGCGCTCCTGTGCCTGCGCTCAGGTTTACGTAGGCCAGAGAAAAGGCTACGGCGTAGAGAAACAGAAGCGCAGCCGAAATCCAGTTGGCTTGCCGCGCGAACGAGAGATTTCTCTTCGAT
>QHXM01000175.1 GCA_003222945.1 Acidobacteriota bacterium | reverse complement strand
CGCTCATCCCTTCCTCGCATAATAGCTCAAAACGAAGGAGAATCCCTTTGTGTTTCTCTCAAGCGTTTTGCCCTCTACGCAGGTGAGGAATGGTTTCACGCTCTCTGGCGCATGAGGCATAGAGCAAGCGCGCAAAGAAAGCTGGAGTGTTCTTCAACGCTCCAACTCTCTTTTCTCCTTTGATTAGCGTTCTACCTTACGCAGGCGAACAGTGTGCGACCGTAGTTATCGGCAAAGGGCGGGACATTGTCGCTGTCCGTGCCAAGCCTGTAAATCTTTGTGAAAGTTGTGTTGTCTCTGAGCCACTGCTCAATGCGGTCCGGGTTCCATCCTGCGAGCGATTCTCGAAACCATTCCTCGTGCTCCTGTCCCATGTCCAGGAACAGAATAGTATTGGTCGTGCGGTCTATCAATCTGAGCATCTCGTCGGCTGAGATACTCGCGCGCCCCAGAACGAAGTGGTGCAAAAGACTGAAGCAGGAAACAACGTCGTAGCTTACAGCATTGCTTTGAAGAAAGCGAACAGCTTCTGAGCGCGTAACCTGTTCGGGCTTGAGGCGGTAGATGCGGCGTCCGATCTCTATTGCGGCCCAGTCAATCTCAACGCCATGAGCGTCAAAGCCAAGCTCGCCCATCTCGCGCACGAACCAGCCGTAGCTCGAAGCTATGTCAAGATAGGTCGGGCGCTCCGGCAACAACGCGCGATGCTCATCGAGCAATCGCTTCATCATCTCAAAGCGGTCAGTGCATCGCCTTATGCGAACCCAGTAAGAGCCAAGCTCCGGGCTTTCGACGGGCTGGTAAATCTCCATCTCGCCGCGCATGGCGCACCAGGCGTAATCCAGGATGAGTTGCTGCAAGGGAGTCCGAACGGCTGGAAACTTCACCAGAACCGGATAGGTCTCTTCGCCACGGACGTAGGCAATCGCCAGGCGATGGTTGCCGTCAATCACTTCATAGCAGTCGGACAACTCAATGGGGCGCACCTTAACCATAGAGCCGGGCTTGGAGAATTCCTCTGCGCGCGTGGATGAACCTGCGCCATTTGATGACGCTTTGCCGTTGAAGCTGTTGACGAAGCCGCGTGCTATTCGTTCAATCTCGTCTTCGCGCTTGCAGTCGAAATATTGGCCGATGGCGTTCATGCACTTTACGGCGTTTGCGAAATACGCTGTCTCGCGGAAAACTTCGGGGCGGAAAATCTCTTCACCTCCCCGCTTGTACTCTTCAAGAAAGCGCACGTGCGGCGATTGTTTGATGGGCGTTGACGGGCGCAGGAAATCATTTGTGTGGCGAGCGTAAGGCGCGCCCGGCAGCCCGTGCTCTCCGCCGCACAGCAATCTATCAATGGGAACGACACGCTTTACAGGCCGATGGCTCACGGCTCGCCAAGCCTTCAGAAACTTTCCGAGACCTTGCACAAGCGTAGAGTTCTGCCTGCGGCGAAGATAGTCTGCCAGTGAAGTGTGACGTAATGAAACTTTAGAGTGATTGCTGGACATGGATTGTTTGTAGGGTTTCGCGTGGAGGAGCACGTGACGTGTCATGTGCTCGCGCTTCGACTCAACTTCCTATTCGTGATGCGACTTTGTTCATAGTAGCTTCGGCTTCTTCATCGTCCGCGTTGCTCTCTATTAGACGCCATTCATGCGACATGTAGAATTGGCCGCGCACTACCTTGCCCGGATCAACGCGCAGCACCGTGTAGTTGAACTGCGTCCAATCGAAAAACTTAGGCGAGCCGCGCTCCTTTATTACAACGTCCGTGTAATAGATGCCCGGCAGAAGTCCGAGTCCCGGACCACTGAACACGACTTCGCCCGGACCGGGTCTGAGATCAATCCGCTCGCCGCTCACTTCCGTTGTGAACTGGCAAAGCTGTTCGCCGTCTGCCGAGTAGAAGAAGACCTCGAAGACTACATCCGTGAGCCGAGCGTGCGCTAAGAATTCAAGTCGCGCTCGGAACGGCTCACCCGAATGAAGAACGGAAGCCTCGCCCCCGCTCAAATCCAGAAAAGAGAGCGAGCGCACCTCGGCCAACTTCTCCTGATTCGCCATAGGCTCGGCTTCTTGGGATGTGGACTTGGATAGAGCGACACTTTGGTACTCGGCAATGACCTGTCGCGGCGCGCCGTTGGTGACAATCTCCCCGCGTTGCAGCAGCAGCACACGATCACACAAACGTTCGACCGCGCCCAGATCGTGCGAGATGAAGACGATGGTCGTTCCCGCTTCTTTCATCTCGCTTATGCGCTTCAGGCATTTCTCCTGAAAGGCCGCGTCGCCTACGGCCAGGACTTCGTCCAATAAAAGAATGTCCGGGTCAAGGTGCGCGGCGATTGAGAAGCCAAGTCGCACGTACATGCCCGAAGAGTAACGTTTGACGGGCGTGTCCAGAAACTGACGCACTCCGGCGAAATCAATTATGCTGTCGAGGCGATCCGCTATCTGGCGGCGAGTCATGCCGAGAATTGAGCCGTTCAAATAGATGTTTTCGCGGCCCGTTAATTCCGGGTGAAAGCCAGAGCCGACCTCTATCAGCGCCGAGAGCCGCCCGTTAATCGTAATCTCGCCGGATGACGGCACGGTGATGTTCGAGAGCAGTTTCAAGATTGTGCTCTTGCCCGCTCCGTTATGCCCAATGATGCCGAGCGCTTCGCCTCGCTTCACGTCAAAGCTCACGTCCCTAAGCGCGTAGAAATCTTCGGCGCGGCTTCGCAGGCTCTGTAATTTGCGCAACAATCGGTTACGCGCGCCCGCAGCTTCGTTGCGTTGGCGCACGCGATACCTTTTAGAGACATTCTCAAATTTAAGGTCTCAACCACTCCGGCCATAGGGTTCAGCAGGTAAAGGTTGCGCCACTGCACGGGCACTGCGCTCAAAGGATAGACTACGGGCGAGGCGAACATCCAGATTTGCAGCAGAAGCGGCACGGCGACGCCTATGTCACGAAAGCGCACCTGCGTAGCTGAAAAAACCAGCGCCACAGAGGTTGCGAACAACGTCAGGACCAGAATAATCGGCACGGCGTAAAGAGCGTTGATGGTCAAATGAACACGGTAATAGATCAATAGACCCGCCAGCACGCTAGACGCAACTATGAAGTCAAATAGCGCCGCGAAGACATAAGAGAGCGGCAGAATCTCTCGCGGGAAATAGACTTTGGTGACAAGCTGAGCGTGGCTGACAAGGCCGCCCGTAGAGTTCGTCACGCCGGTGGAAAAGTATGTCCAGGGCAGAAGCGCTATGTAAGAGAATATCGGATAGGGCATACCGTCGCTAGACATCTTTGCGCCGAGCGAGAAGACGACCGTGTAGATAAGCATGAGCGAGAGGGGCTGTAAGATAGCCCAGAAGATTCCTAGCACCGACTGCTTGTATCTGACCTTGACGCGATGCGCGCTCAAGGTGAAAAGCAGGTCTCTATACTGCACAAGCAGCGCCAGATTGCCCAGCAGCTTGAGCGGAGAGAAAGATGGCGGGCGAATAACCTTCACACGCCGCGCAGTCCCTCGCCGTGCGCCTTCGATTGCTTCTACTGAAATATCAGGGTTCATAAGTAAACTATGAAGTATGAACGATGAACGCTGAAGTAAAGAAAACAGTTTTCAGTTCATCGTTCCGAGTTCATCGTTTTACCTCGCTGGCTTGTAGAAATGCTTGCCGTAGAAGAAGCCAGCTAAGTTCCAGAATGAAAGTTCGTCAGAGAAACGCTCCGACGGGTCTTTGCCTCTGGCGAGTATCGTCCTTATCTTTCGCAGGAGAGCACGGGCGGCGCTCCCGTAAAGATGACGTGGTACGCCCAGAAGGTAAGCTACAGGCGCTTTGTGCTCTCTGTCTCTGATACCAAGAGATACTGCGCGCCAGAAGCACCAGCGGCGATGATAACTCTTCGTCAACCGCTCCGGCGGAATGTAATGGTAAATCACAAGCTCTGGTAGATACAGCCCGCGCGCTCCTGCTGCGAGCAATCTCTCGGTCATATCTTCGTCTTCAACCGACAGCAGGCGCTTGCCCGTGCGACCAAGTGAAACGGAATAGTTGCCGACCTTTTCTATCATCGCGCGTGTGATTATAGCGTTTCCTCCCATCAGAACGCCGTCGTAATCTTTGCCGTAAGTGAGCACATGGTCGCCCGCTTCAATCCAACCTATGACAGCCGGGTAATCTTTGGGCAGCCAGTCGGGTGGTGAAGCGCCCCAGCGCGGCTTGTACGGACCACCTATGAAGTCAACCTGGCCTTCAGCGAATGCAGAATGCACGCGCTCGTACCAGCTTTCGTCAACCTTCTCGTCGTCATCTATCATCCCTATAAGATCGCCGTCGGTTGCAGCGATGCCAGCGTTCAAAGCCGCCGATCTTCCCTGTCTGCCTTCAAACAGGTAGCTGATGCGGTTACCGGACCTCTTCACGTAATCTTCCACGACCTCGCGCGTGTCGTCCTTAGAGTTGTTGTCAACGACCGTGATGTGAACGCTCAAACCATCGGGCACGCGAGCCGCAAGCAGACTGTCCAGCGCGTCTTTGAGCAAGGGGCTGCGGTTGTAGGTCGGGATGATTACGTCCAGATTCATCTCGTCTAGTTACGGAAGGCCCTGCAAATCTGTTGTAGATTATGGGTGAGGATGTCCATGTCAGACATCAGCTCGTTTCTCCTCTGGCGGGCGACCACCTTGTCCGCCGCCATCACTCGCTGGGGGAGCGCGGCGGCACTCACTTATTGTAGCAAAATTCTTGTGGTGAGCGTAAACAATATTATAATATCCGCTCTGCTCGGCTCTTCTTCGAAATTTCTTTGCGAATATGGTGTTCTACACCGGCCCGGCAATCTATTTGGCCCAGCGCCCGCAGGTGTCCAGAAGAGCTTAAGTGGAAAACCTGCTCGATTGGCTCTTTACATGGAATCTGGGAATTAGTGGGAAGTGGCCGCGAAAAAAGGGAGTTAACCCGCAAAGGATTCCGGCCCGGCCCCATAACTTAATATTTTTTGAGACTCCTCAGGAAGGTTGGTCAAATGCCCCGACTACTTTCACTGAAACAGACGCGAAGACACGTTAGCCTGCTTCTGATTGCCGTCGTAATGACGGTGCTCGGCTGGCGCGTCGCCGTTAATGTATCAGCGCAAACATCATCTACAGTAATCTTCAGCGACAATTTCAACAGCACCACGCGAGACACTACGAAGTGGAACATAGGCGTGCTGAACGTTCCGTCTTCGGCCTATAACCCGAAGGTCACTGTCACACAAAGCACGCAACTTGTCATCAAGCCGCTGGCTAACACGTCCACCTGGTCTCATAATGGCTATGTCTCTGTGGCGGCGTTTAATCTCACGGGCACGCGCGCGACTGTTCAAGTGCCGCAGGTCACAACCAACGGAGCTTACACAATCTTCGCCGTCGGAATTGACAGCAACAACTGGTATCGCATCTCCGCGCACGCAGGGCAGGTGGATTTTCAGGACACTGTAGCTGGCGTGAAAAATTCCGTCAGCATCACCTACAACAAAACGCAACTCCAATATTGGCGCATTCGACACGACGCCGCGAGCGACTCGATCATCTTCGAGACAAGCCCGGATGGGACGAATTGGACTGCGCAGCGAACCATTGCAAGAAATCTTAATATCACGGCGATGCGCATAGAGTTGGACGCCGGTTCATTCCAGGCGATTAGCTCGCCCGGCACGGCCATATTTGATAACTTCGTTTTAGATTCTACTACTACAACACCGACCCCGACGCCTACGCCAACTCCTACGGCCACACCCACGCCTACACCTACCCCCACACCAACGCCTACGCCCACGCCAACTCCTACACCAACTCCTACACCAACGCCGACTCCGACTCCTAGAGCTTTAACGACGGTCTTGAGCGATGACTTTAACGACAACATGCGAGATATGGCGAAGTGGAACTTGAGCGTGCTTAACGTTCCACCCGAAGCGTTCAACCCGAATGTCAGCGTCATCGAGCAGAATCAAAGGCTAGAGATAACGCCGATTCCTAATACGTCCATCTGGTCGCACAACGGCTATGTCTCTGCAGCAGCATTTAATCTCACGGGTACATACGCCACTGTTCAAGTGCCGCAGGTGCCTAACGGCGGAACGGCAATGGCGATCTTTGCCATCGGAATTGACAGCAACAACTGGTATCGCATTGAGACGCGCTCCGGCATGATCTTCTTCCAGGACATGGTCAACGGAACGAAGAACACCGTCAGTGCTACTTACAACGCGACGCAACACCGCTACTGGAGATTCCGTCATGACACGGGGACGGACATGATCTATTTCGAGATCAGCCCTGACGGTGCGACCTGGACCACGCAGCGAACAGTCACGCGACAGCTTGTGATTACGGCCATGCACATAGAGCTTGACGGCGGCACATACGAGGCCGTTCCTGCGCCCGGCATGGCCGTCTATGACGACTTCCAACTGCAATCGGTCTATCCGACACAGACTGCATGGACTAAGCGCGGCGAGGTCATCAACGACAGCAACTCTACGCACACCTTCAGCCATCCCCAGCCATTTGAGTTGGACGACGGCGAGTTGATTGCCGGGTTTACTACGAACGAAGACTCGTCGCTCTTCGACTACAAGTTGGTACGCTCAACTGATGGCGGCAACACTTGGACATCGAAAGTAACAATCGCGTCGAGCAATACGAACAACATCTACGAAGGCTCATTCGCGCAGACGAGCGCGACGAACCTTGTCTGCGTCTATGGCGACGGCGACGGTGTGTCGGTTAAGCGGTCCAGCGACCGCGATACCCTTTAACTCGCCATCCCTCGCTCGTCTCTCTTCGGGCGCTCTCGTGCTGGCCTTCAGCTCAGGCACTGGCGACGTGCAATTCCCGCAAACCTACGTCACGCGCTCAAGCGATTTGGGGGCGACGTGGTCGTCTGCGGTCGCTGTGAAAGCAGCGTCTCAATACAGCTTCAACGATCCGAACCTTGCCGTGCTTAACAACGGCGATCTGGCGATGTGGATAGTCAACGGCACTGAGTCGGATGGCGTCCGCTGGGATTCATTCATTCTCTCGCACGACGGCGGGCAGACTTGGAGTTGTGAGTCCTTTATGTACAGCGACGGCGACCCGCATCGCTTAAACGGCATTCAGCTAAAGAACGGCTCTATGCTTGTCATGTGCGCTTCCAAAGACGGGTCGGATACGGAGTACCACGTAACATCGCTTGCGCCTCCGGCCAACTGGCCTACGAGCCAATGTCCACAGTGAATTGCGGATTTCGGATTTCGGATTGAAAAAGATTAGGAGGCAGGAAGGATTAGTAAAACTCAATCTCCTGCCTCCTGTTTTTATAAATCCGCAATCCGCACTCGAAAAAACTTTGTGTTGACAAAGAATCGCGGAACAGGCTTTAATGTTTTTGGCTGTTGCTTCTGAATTTATCAGGGCAGCAGATGTTCTTTCGCAAGCGATTGCACACGATAAAGGCAAACCTGCTGCGAGGTAGGGACGCAAAGCCGTGAGTCTCTTTGATTGAGAGAGTTTTCTGACTCTCCTTTTTGAGATTGTCTGGTTGCCGAAGGCAATTGGAGAAAGCCGAAGTTTCCGTGACCGTGAGAATTTCCCGAAAATGGCTCGCGGTCAGGATTGGACTTGGTCTCATGAGCGATCTCACACGCAGATTGCCTTTGTTCAATCCAGGAACAGTTCGGCCTCAAAACCACCCGGCTCGCTCGTCCTGAACCGTTGGTTCGCCTCCAATTATTCTCTTTCATTCCCTTCGCTCCAATCTAAACTCAAGCGTTCCCTGGCACACTCTTTCAAGCAGTTACAACTTGTCATAGCCCGTCTCGTCTGCTTCGCCCAGAAACAGGTTGTGCTCTAGTTGCGGTTCACGAGACCTCTCTCCTTACAGCACAACTATCACCGATTAAAGGCACCCTCGCAGTGATGCGAGCTCGCAAAGCCTGGAGTCTCAGTAGACCTGAGATCGTCCGGTTACCGAAGTGAGGTTTGACAAATGTTTATCTCGCGTCTGGACGTTTGCCCATCACGGCACGTCTTCCGTTCGCTACGCTCTAGCTTTCATCTACTATTCGCCTCTGTTCTCATAGCACTAACACTCTTTGGAACAAAAGGGACAGCACAGGCAGCAACGCTGACAGTTTCGGCAGGTGGTGATCTACAGTCTGCGCTCAACGCGGCGCAGCCCGGCGATACCATACTGCTCGAAGCTGGCGCGACCTTCATAGGCACTTTCATCTTACCCGCAAAGTCTGGCTCTGATTACATCACCATACGTTCGAGCGCGCCGGACTCAAGCCTGCCCGCCGACGGTACACGCATCTCGCCCTCTTACGCGAGCCTACTGCCCAAAGTGGTTGCTCCCGGCAACGGCAACTCTGCGATTTCGACAGCACCAGGAGCGCACAACTATCGCTTCATAGGAATCGAATTCAAACCGCGCGACGCTTCAACCTATTCATACGGTCTCATTAACCTGGGAAGCGAAACCTATACTTCGCTCTCTCAAGTTCCGCACGACATAGTAATAGACCGCTGCTACATACACGTAGAAGCAACAGGAAGCACACGTCGAGGCATAGCTCTCAACAGCGCTTCGACGCAAATCATCAACTCATACATCGCGGGATTCAAAGAAGTAGGCGCAGACTCGCAAGCTATAGCAGGGTGGAACGGACCAGGCCCTTACCAGATAATCAATAACTATCTGGAAGCAGCAGCGGAGAACGTGATGTTCGGAGGTTCTGATCCTAAAATTCCGAACTTAGTCCCTTCGGACATACAAATCTTACGAAACCATTTTAGTAAACCGCTGGAATGGCGAACGTCTTCTTGGCAGATAAAGAATCTTCTGGAATTGAAGAACGCGCAGCAAGTCACGATAGAAGGCAATGTGTTTGAGAATAGCTGGCGTGCAGCACAGAGCGGGACGGCCATCGTAGTGACTCCGCGCAATCAGGAGAACACAGCCCCTTGGAGCGCCGTCAACACTGTCGCGATCAGGAATAACGTGATCCGACACGTCGCTAATGCCATAGGAGTTCTCTCGACTGATGACACCTATAAGAGCCAGAACACTTATGGAGTAGTTATTACCAATAACCTTTGCTGGGACATTGATGCTAACAATTGGGGCGGAGGGCAGGGAGGTATGTTCTTAAGCCTGAATGGTCCCGGAGCAAGAGACTACACGGTAACACATAACACTGCCGTTGAGAGCGGAATGGGAGTGTCGTTTGAGGCTAATGTCACTGTCTCAGGATTAGTAATCCGAGACAACCTGATGCATTGGCAGATAATCGGAGATGGACTTGCTGGAACAGAAGCATTAAACAGGTTCGCTTCTACGACGTGGACCACAGACCATGACGCTATAATCATGGATGACACCTCATACTGGCCTGGCAAGTATCCTTCGGGAAATTTCTTTCCGGGTAGTTATGATGGGGTTGGATTCACGGATAAGACTGCGAGTGATTACTCTCTCAAGAGTGGAAGTCCGTACAAGGCTAAAGCAAGTGATGGGACGG
Organism: Acidobacteriota bacterium; assembly: GCA_003222945.1. GTDB lineage: Bacteria > Acidobacteriota > Blastocatellia > Pyrinomonadales > Pyrinomonadaceae > QHXM01. The sequence goes on along the minus strand of QHXM01000175.1, from coordinate 2,244 downwards.
ATATTGGCGTTGACCAGAATGCAGTGCTCTCTGCTTTGTCTCCTGCTGATTCGAGTTCCACAGTAAAAATCTCGCCGACTCCAACACCCACGCCGACACCAACTCCTACCCCGACACCGACACCGACTCCGACGCCCACACCCACTGCTGAGACTCCATACAAAGCCGTGACCGTTCCGGGCACAATCGAGGCTGAAGATTTCGATAACGGAGGCGAGGGCGTCGCCTATCATGACTCTGATCCGGCTAATAACGGCGGGGCGTACCGCACGACCGGTGTTGACGTAAGAGCAGTCGCAACCGCCAGCAATGGCTTCGTTGTCTTCAACGCTGTGGCTGGCGAATGGTTGAAATATAGTTTCAACGTTGCGGCCTCAGGCACTTATGATTTCAACGTGCGTCTCGCTTCATCCTCCGGCGGCGGCACATTTCATATAGAAGTGGACGGCGTGAATGTGACGGGCACACTTAAAGCACCGGCCACAGGTGGATGGCAGGTGTTTCAGGCCGTCACCAAAACAGGCGTCAAATTATCACAAGGCGTTCACGTCTTACGATTGGTGCTCGATTCCAACGGCGCGGATACTGTCGTCGGAGACTTCGATGCCATCGCCATCACGCCTACACCCACATCGCCTGCACTTGTTTCCGGCGCGCTCACGACTGCGACGACTCTATCGGCAAATGCGAATATTTCGACGGCGCAGATTGCGCCTCTGGTGACGAGTATAGAGCAGGCTTACTCTACGTTTCTCACAGAATCAAGCTACTTCACGTCAGCCGATGGGATAGATAAATCGCTTCGCACTGCGCTCTATTTTGCGCGCGCTTCAAGTGCGCTCAGCGAAGTTGATGGCTCGTCCGTGACGGTGCAGACGCGTTTGCAGATTACCGCATCGCGTCTCAGCCAAGCCTATAGCCTGATGATACCTGGAAGTAACGTCACGTCGGATGCGAGCGCGCATGTTACAAGCACTGCTCCGCTCATCATAGGCTCAGCCGATACGCGATCAAGTGCGAGCTTCGCACCCATAGTCTCGCCATCGAGCGTGAGCACTATCCTGGGCGATGCGACTCAAAGCCCGCTCTCAACGCAAACCATCGCTGCATCGCAAACCGTGAATGGCAAGCTGCCTTATGATCTTGGCGGAGCGAGCGTCACGGTCGGCGGACGCGCAGCGCAGGTTCTTTCCGTCTCATCATCAAAGATCAGTTTCGTAGTTCCGTCAGGACTTCCTGCGGGCGATACGGAAGTGATAGTCACATCACAGGAGGGCTATGTTTCGCGCGGCGTCGTGACTGTTGCTCCCGTTGCTATGGGGATATTTACAAAGAGCGGCAGCGGGACGGGCGATGCAGTTGCCATGGATTCAAACGGTCTTGTGTCTGGTCCGTTTGATGTGACCATGGCTTATACTTCGAGCCAGGACAAACGAAACCGTCTCATCCTGTACACGACAGGACTGTGCAGCGGATTGACAAACTTTGATAGCTCTAATGATGTGACGGTGTATGGCGTTTCTATCCCGAACCTTGCCGAATCAATCAACGTTGAGGCGCGCACCTCAAGCGGTCAGGTCTTCAATCTGAAGGTTGAATACGCAGGAACGCAAGGCTCTTGGATCGGATTAGATCAAGTCAACGTCGTTCTGCCGCCTGAATTGAAAGGCGCGGGCACAGTTGAACTGACGCTCGTTGCCGGAAGCCTTCGCAGCAACACCGCGACGGTGAATATAAAATAGAGCCAGAGCACGAGGCGGAAGAAGAAGCGAGCAAGGGATGGAGCTTTAACCAGTCTTCCAGAATAGGGGCGGCCATTGCGTCGCCCCTAACTTTGCCGGAAAATATTTTCTTAAAATCGCGCCGGTCCGGCCTTCAGGAAATATTGGCGAAGGTATTCCAGTCGTCCTCGGTGCCATTGAAAACGTCCGTGTCAACGGCCGAAGCCACGCCGTCAACTTCCGTCGTCCCGAATTGCCAGATGTTGTAATTGCTCCAACCCGCAGGAAGGTTTCTCGGTCCTGTCGCAGCCGCGAGGTTTTTAGGATAACGAGCAATCCAGAGCGGGGACGTTGTGCCTAAGCTATTAACCTGTACGAACGTGTTCCAGAAATACGCGCCCGTGTAGATCATAGGTGGTCCGCCGCGCAATTGAGTCAGCTGAGCGACGAAAGTCTTCACCCAGTTACCTACGTCAGCAGCCGAGTGATTGTCGTTGACCTCCATGTCGAGCGCGAGTTTAAG
>QHXM01000174.1 GCA_003222945.1 Acidobacteriota bacterium | reverse complement strand
GCCAGATCCCCCAATTCACAGATTGCTCAAATTGATCCTGCAGTCCAAGATGACGTAATTCAACAGCAAGCGCGCGAGTTTTTTTTCACAGAATTCGATAAACTTGAGGCGGATGAGGGGGAGAGCTCTGAGCAACTAACAAAGACGAAAAAGCTGCGGAATTTGATTCAGGCCCTTGGCGGCACGTTCCATGAAATACTCGTTTCTGATGCGTCTGAGCGGCGGGTGTTTTCCGTTGCATTTTCAGATCGACCGGATGAGGAAATTCTGGCGGTATTCAGACGGGGAGTGCAATACGGCTATTTTCATGAGCGATCAATCGGGAATAAGGAGGGAACCGGCCGCACCCGACTTTACGTGCTAAGTAGACGATTAGCACCGGTGTTTAAATTAGATCCAACAAGCTTTGCTGGTTATAAATTTATGACTGCTGCTGCCATCAGGGAAGCAATGGAACGGCCCAAGACTTTCCTGGGCAAAATCCAGAGAGGCGGAGTTGACACACTACTGACTCCGGGGCAACTGAGTCTTTTTCCGGATGCTTAGAGATTAATATGTCACATACCAAAATAGCGCTCGATTCCTTACCAGCTCAGTTTACTGAACAGGTCGACGCTTTTATCTGTTCAGCAAGCTTCGAAAAGCGCTCCACCGTCATTCCTTCCAGTCTCAATCGTGAGAATATCGACCGAACGATCATCTTCGCCAACAAAGTGGGATACACATCGTTGATCGATGAAACGGCCGAACAGCTAAAAGCCATGTTTGGTGAACGTGCAACCATAGCATCAGTAGCTATGGAAAATCCGCTGACTGTTGCTGATCGATTGCAGCACGAACTGCTGCACCTTAAGCCGCGGTCGACCAATACTTTTGCAATAGATATCACTAGTTTCACACACGAGTCACTCTTAATCGTGTTACGCGTCTTGCGGGAATATGTGCGGCCACCAGATAAAGTTTTTTGTCTTTATAACGGCGCAACCGACTACTCCACCGGATTGCCCCCCGATCAGAAATGGCTCACAAAGGGTGTCGGCGAAATTCGGTCAGTGCTCGGATATCCGGGACGTATAATACCTACACAAAAGATTCACTTGATAGTACTTGTAGGCTTCGAGACAGAGCGAGCAGAACGCATCATTGCGGCATATGAACCAAGCGAATTATCGTTAGGTTATGGAAGTCCTCTCGAATCAATAAGCCTACCACTTCACAACTTAAACAAAAAATTTCACAAAAAGCTTTCTGATAGGTACAAAAATGTCTCAGATTTCACGTTTTCCTGTGAAGATGCGATCGCGGCCAAGATAGCCGTGCAAAAACGAGTGGAATCTCGGAATGGCTTCAATGTCTTTATTGCTCCCATGAACACAAAAGTTTCCACCGTAGGCGTCGCTCTTGCGGCACTCGAAAACCCAGCAATTCAACTGTGTTACGCAACAGCTGAACAATACAACTTTGAAGCGTATTCGACGCCAAGCGATCAATGTTACCTTTTTGAGGCACCCCTATTAGCACCAGTGGGTGTCTAGGACCGTTTACCAATGGATGTGTTTTCTGCGGAACAACGTTCCCGCATAATGTCTCGTATTCGGAGCAGCCGGAATAACTCAACCGAACTGAGGCTGATCCGTATAATGCGCAGAAACCGGATCATCGGTTGGAGACGCGGTAGTCCCTTGCCGGGGAAGCCGGATTTCGTTTTCAAGCGGGAGCGAGTCGCCGTTTTTGTTGATGGGGACTTTTGGCACGGAAATCCTCAGCGCTTTTGTATGCCCAAGTCCCACACACAGTACTGGCATGCCAAAATTCTTGGAAATAAGCTCCGAGATCGTCGAGTTTCAAGGGCTCTGAGAGCTCAGGGTTGGGCAGTGCTTCGATTTTGGGAATCACAGTTAAGAGATGAAGTACTGATTATAAAAAAGCTAAAGGCGAAGCTAGGATGAAAAAGCTAAACACTTGCGAAGAATGCGGCCATTACGATTGGGTACATGAGAGCAGCAAGTGCACCCTCGACTACTGTGGGTGCGGCAAACCGCAGAGTGCAATCGATCCCACAATTGAGGACGACCAAAAGAAACCCGATTCGAAGTGCAAGGAGGAGATGCTTCCCCAAGAAGCCTGAGCTGGCAAAAAGAGCAGAAATCACATTTTCCCGATAGACCAAAATGCTCGCCTGGCGAGTTGAAGAATGATATGGCAAAGATTTATCCGGATACGAATAAATTCATTGACTTTTACCAAGCCGCTCTGGACAGCATCGACATTTTTGATCAGCTCTCTGCATTTAGTAAAGATATCGTTCTTACCGAGCAAACGATTACAGAATTTAGGCGTAATCGTGTAAAGACGTTACGATGGTTAGTAAAAGAGTTCCACAAAACCATCTCGATCGGATCTCCGTACACAACCACTGTGCTTAGGGCGCTCCCTGGCCACAAAGAACTGACAGACTTGGCCGTCGCATACAAAGAGAAAGGCAAAGAATTACTCAAGTTTCTACAGGGGTTGATTGAGGACGAAACTAAAGATCCGATCTCACAAAAGTTCCTAGCCTTAGCCAGTGACGGCACAGTGCGCAAAATTTCCCTTAATAATGACGCTATTGTAAGAGCTCAGAGAAGGAAGCTTCTGGGAAATGCGCCTACCTCTCCTGACAAGCATACGATTGGCGATGAACTTATCTGGGAACTTCTGTGCGGGGATTTGAAGGATGATCTCATCATTGTTACTAGGGACAAGACCTTCTTCGATAATAGATCCTTATTGGAAGAAGAGTACAAAGAGAGAACCAAATATACTTTGCTACTGATCACCGAATCGTTCGGCGACGCTTTAAAGCAGATCGGCCGAGTACCTCCTCCACAGCTTGTGACGGCTGAAAAAGAGGCAAAAAAGCAGTCTCGGGTGTTTCCTCAGACGCACGCCTTCACACCCGAGCAACTCAAGGCAATGCTGAACAAAGAAATTTGTCCCGCCTGCGGCAAGGAAGGTCGGATATGGGGTTTCGATGGATCTGATGGCGACATGTTCGATTGCTTTCAATGCCATTCTTGTGGATTTTTGCAGGATTTGAATGAGTTCATCTAGCACTAGTCGGCCTGTCGGTCTGATGTGAGCTTGTCTCATCAATGTGACAGTCAATCTTCAGGTGTCGTCAATTCGGAAGTTACCAGGTCCACTACCTCTTGTTGCTTTTATACTAGCTGAAGGCTGTGGCTCTTTGAAGATTCCACAGCCTCAAGTTCATATACAACCAGCAAGGCTGAGGTGAACCTGGATCAAAACGCTCCAAAGTCTAAGGGGTTGAATCAAGCGAACAGGCTCGACCCTCTGAGCCCAAGCCAAGTGCGCAATAAGAACCACAACGTCTCCGTCCTCCTCAGTCGTTCACTTCTGGATCCGCACCCGTTAATGCCTTGCCAGTTGAGAACCTGTTGAACCGTGGAATATTCTGAGGGTTTGGCAGCTACAAAATCATCTACATCCATGAGAAATTATGAAATGCAAGACAAGCAATGGCATTCGCTAGAAGGAATTATGAGCCGTAAAAATACTATCTGCTATTTGTGCGGTGAACCCGGGGCTGACTCACGGGATCATGTCCCACCGAAAGGGCTGCTCCCTGAATTTCAATACGGGAAATACCAACGAATTACCGTCCCTGCCCATCGAAAATGCAATTCAGCAACTTCTGACGATGAGGAATATGTGAGAGACCTGTTGATCATGGAGGCAGAGGCTCTACATCTACCAAAGCACGAATTGATCACCCCGAAAGTCTGGAGATCTTGGTCGCGGGAGGCTGGCTTCAAGCGATACTCTTCGATAATAAGGACTGCTGTACCAGTGAATTTAATTACAGAAAGTGGAATTTACGTGGGTAAAGCGTTAGGCGTTCGGCCAAATATTGAACGGATAAAATCAGTAGGGCGCAAGATGGTAAAGGGAATGATCTGCTACGACACCGGCGCAATAATTGGTAGCTGTGAAATTCCGATTGGACTAGTCCCAAGTCGAGATTTGCCAGAATTAAGGAGCAAGGATGCCAAGGACCCATTCTGGATTGGACTGAGTAGCGACTGCTGTCTGCATGACATTTGCGCCGATACAGTCGCAATCCGCAGGGTTTACGAAGGCATCCCAATGGAAGGGGGGCATGGCATCGTAGTGCGCTTTGCCATCTTGCTTTGGACGCTCACCCTACTCTCGGGGGTTGTGTTTCCAATGGACGCGATCCGAAGAAAAAATTTTAGGTTTGCTATCAACCTCACCATTGATGCGTGGCAGCGAGGAGCAAGCTGAAAGCCACTAGCACTTCGTCGCAAACGGGGTAATCGGATGCTGCTACGGACTAGAAACCTGTTCCGAGAAGCGGCCAATTCTGGACAGATCACGAGCGAGCCGAGATTACGTAGGCCCTCTGGGCCCAAGCCAGATGGTTTGGTAGATATAAATTACATCAGAGCTGCCGAAAGTTCTTACCCACAACGGAACCATATGAAGAACTCACGGCAATCGCATAAAAATATTTGAGCTAATCTGCGATGTTGGGCGATCCCCAGTAGCTGGTGCAGGAAAGCGTTGGCTGTTGTGAAGGAGCAGGAGCATTTTGAGCCAAAGCCGCAGATGCGCAGAGCAGAAGCGCGAACAGCAGGGCAGGTCTACAGAATTTCACGGAAACATGTGGTGGAGAAGAAGTAATTCACCGCAGGGGACGCAGAGAGCGCAGAGCAATTGGCTACATGGGTAATTTGGTGATGGGGGTCAAATGAAAACTCTGTTTCATCAACGTTCAGCAGTTCATTTAGCG
>QHXM01000173.1 GCA_003222945.1 Acidobacteriota bacterium | reverse complement strand
ACTATGAGCATAGCCACCACCGCAACGCCCAGACCTATGAGCTGCTTCTGCCAGTAGTTCTCGGTCGGCTGCGCATTGTGAATCTGCCACGTCCCGAAGACGACGATCATTATCGCCAGCAGCGCGAGCAGCCAGTCAAAGTCTCTGAGAGTTCGTTTCTGTAGAATTGCAACCATTTGTAAAGGCAGAAGTCAGAAGCCAGGAGTCAGAAGCCAGAAGGGGGTAAGGCTGAGAACCGCTTTTGAATTTTCTTTTCTTCTGAATTCTGGATTCTGGCTTCTGACTCCTGCTTTTCATTATTAGTGCGCTGTTAGAGGAGCATCGGGTTTCTTCTGTGAATCGGTTTTCGGTTTCTGGGCGAATTGTTGTGCGCCGGGAGGCTCCTGGTTGCGCGTCTTGCGGTAATAAACATCGTACATGGCGCGAACCGTTGGTGCGCCGAAGCGAGAGCCTAGACCTGCGTTTTCGATCAATGCGATGCAGGAAATCTCTGGCTTGAACGCAGGAGCATAAGAGACGAACCACGAGTGATCTTTGTGCTCGCCAACGTCTTTGCCGAGGCTTACGACCTGCGCCGTTCCCGTCTTGCCAGCGATGTCGAATCCAGCCATGCGGATTCCTCCAGCCGTTCCGCCTTCATTAACGACAGCCCACATTGCTTTGACGACAACCTGATTCTGGTCCTCCGGGATGGGAATTATCTTCGGCGGCAGATCGTAAGTTTTAGCAGGGCGCGCTGGCCTGTAATCCTGACTCGAAGGGTCGTTGCCGACCGCCGACACTTCTCTGATCTCTCTCATAAGATGCGGCACATACATCTTGCCGCCCATTCCAATCGCAGTATGAGCGCGAAGCGATGCCATAGGCGTCAGCACGTCTTCGCCCTGACCGAAGGCGCAATACACGGTGTCAATATCTTTCCATTCAGGGTCTTTCGGAAATAGCTTCGCCTTCAACTCGCGCGAAGGCGTTGTGCTGATGACCTCGTGCGGTAGATCAATCCCTGTGCGCTTGTTCAGATCGAACATATCAACCATCTGCTCTATGCCATCCAGCTTCATCTTGAGGCCGAGCCGATAGAAGTAGCCGTCGCAGGAGACGCGAATCGCCGTGTGTATGTCGGGCGAGCCATGATTGCCGCCCATGCAGCGCGTGAACTTGTTGCCGATAGTTATGCCGCCGCCGCACACCAGGTTTGAATGGTCTATCGAGATTGCGCCCTGCATCAATCCGGCGGTCGCCATCAGAGGCTTCCACGTAGAGCCGGGCGGAAAGCGACCTTGAATCGCGCGGTTGATGAGCGGGTGGTCCGGGTCGTTCAATAGCTTGCTATATTCTGCGCGCCCTTCTTTCGTAGTGATTCGCTGCGAGAAGAGGTTCGGGTCAAACACGGGCGCAGAGGCCATAGCCAGAATCTCGCCATTGTTCGGGTCCATTGCGATGACGACGCCGCGACCGTGCGGTGATTTACGAAGCTGCGCTTCGGCTTCATCCTGCAAGTCAGAGTCAATCGTAGTCACCATGTCCTGTCCTGCTTGAGGCTCTACGCGCTCGACCTCGCTCTGAATGTGCCCGCGACTGTCAACGATTACTTTGCGGTAGCCGTCGCGCCCGCGCAGGTAATCGTCGTAAACTTTTTCCAAGCCTTCCTGTCCGACGATATCGCCCGGCTTAAAGCCCTTCTCTTTGTACTGCGGCATCTCCAACTGCTCAGGGCTTATCTCGCCGACGTAGCCGAGCACGTGGCAGAGCTTTCCGTTCTCAGGATAACGACGCTGCGGCTGCTGCTCTATGCGAAGCTCTGGAAATTCCACCTCATGTGCTTCGACCCACATGATGTCGGCGCGCGTTGCATTCTCCTTGACTACGAAAGACTCGAAGGCGGGCTGTGATTTCAACTGCTCATATCGCGCGTTCAGTTCTGTTGTGTCCAGCTTCAAACCTTCTGCGTAAGGCCCGGCGAGCGCAGAAAAATCTTTGCCCTTTATGTCTTCGCGCGAGAGTATGACGTTGTAGATCGGGCTTGAATCAACCAGGACTAGCCCGCTCCGATCCATTATGACGCCGCGCGGCGCAGGGATCGGCAAAAGACGTATGCGCTGATTCTCAGCACGCTCGGCATAGTATGAACCATTGACGATTTGTAGATAGTATAGCCTTATGCCGAGCGCCGTAATCATCAAGATGATGAGAACCTGTATGATGCGCAGGCGTATTTTAAGGTTCTGTGAATCGTCTTCGAACTTCATAAAAGCAGTGAATAGTGAAAAGTGAATAGTGAATAGTGGAAAGCTCTTCTTTAACTTTTCACTTTTCGTTATTCACTTTTCACTGCCTTACCATATCTTCTTTCTTCTTCTCCCGAACCTGACCAGTTTGCGTCGCGCTATGCGACGGCGAAAGGCGAGCAGGCGACGCTGGCGCGCTCTTTCGCTGAACAGCCCGTCCATCATGTAGAGTATAACCGTTCCTGCTATGGTTGTTCCAATCAGCTTGAAAGATGCCTGCTCGACGAACGGGTAGCTCGAGGGCTGGCCTAGCATTCTATGAAGCAGTACATAAACAGCGTCGTCCACAAGCGATGCGCCCGCTAGAACAGGAATTCGCACAAGCGAGGTGTCCAGCGTGACGCGCGTAGAAAGGCTATAGACTAAATACGCGACCAGAGTCTTTGAGAATCCGCCCGCGCCCAAGAGTCCGAAGCTCAACGCATCCGTAGCAAGTCCGGCAATTGCTCCGACAAGAAGCGCCTGCAACGCATCACGTTGCAGCGCAAAATAGACTACCACAATCAGCGGCAGGTCAACGTAAATAAATGGAGGCCAGACGGCGCGCAAACTGGATTGCAGGATGATTGCAACCGCCAGAACAAGCGCGACTTTCAGTTGACGCATCAGTAGCGAGTACTGAGTACTGAGTACTGAGTACTGAGTCGAATGCTTGAACTCAGTACTCAGTACTCAGTACTCATCACTTTTTCTTCTCCACGTTCGGCAATACCTGATCGGGTTTTTCTGCTTGCGGCGGGTGATAGAGCAGCACCGCGACATCAGAGAGCGCGTTTAGATGCGCGCCCGGCTTTAAGTAAATCGTGTGCGGCGTCGTGGCCGTACCCTTCTTGACTTCTACGACTTCGCCGACGTTAAGCCCGGGTGGGTAGATACCGTCCTGCCCAGTGGTTACCACGTAATCGCCCGCGTTGACTTCCTCAAGCCATCGTTACGGTGTCGAACCAGATGGAAGGGTCGCGCGCGATCACGCTTGCGGCCACGCTCTTGTACGCGTTCTTCTGCTTGAAGTCGAGCAGGGCGCGAAGGCGTTCGTTCTCATCATGCTCTGCGTGAAGCCCTGCAAGTTCTCCCTCCATCTGCTCGACGCGCTGCTTCAACTGAGAGTTCTCCGCCGCAGCGTTGCGAAGGTCCTTCACATATTGCACGACGCCTGAGCCTGCGCTGCCAATGCCGGAAGCAATACGCTGAAACGGAGACACAATCGCCTGCGCCCAGACGCGAATCATGCGCTGCTTTGTCACGCCGTCGCGCGCATCATAAGCCATCAGCGCCAACTGAAAGATCAGCAGCCCGGCGAACCACCAGGGCGCTCGCTGCCTGATCTCTTTCTGTGTCCGTGCTACAGCCATAGTGAAAAGTGAATAGTGAAAAGTGAATAGTGAAGAGCGGTTTTAACTTTTCACTATTCACTTTTTACTGCTTTTTACGCTCCGCCTGTCAAAGTGTTGTCCCACTTGACGCGCTTTAAGAGGTTGAAGTCCGAGAGCATCTTGCCTGTGCCTAGAACTACGGATGAGAGCGGGTCTTCGGCCAGAGAGACGGGAAGACCTGTTTCAATCGAGAGACGCCTGTCCAGGTTTTTAAGAAGCGCGCCGCCGCCCGTCAGGACTATGCCGCGCTCTACTATGTCTGCCGATAGCTCTGGCGGCGTTCTCTCCAATGCTACGCGAACGGCGTTGACGATTGTGGCGACGGAATCGGCCAGTGCTTCTCGAATCTCTACGTCAGAGATAGTGATGGTCTTCGGGATGCCTTCAATAAGATTGCGACCGCGCACCTCCATTGAGAGCGGTTCGTCGAGCGTAAAGGCCGACCCCAATTCTATCTTGATTGCTTCTGCCGTGCGCTCTCCAATCAAGAGATTATATTTCTTCTTGATATACTGCGTGATCGCTTCGTCCATCTCGTTTCCTGCGACGCGGACGGCGCGCGAATAGACTATGCCGGATAGAGAGATGACGGCGATGTCTGTTGTTCCGCCGCCGATGTCAACGACCATGTTGCCGTGCGGCTCTGTTATGGGAAGACCTGCGCCGATGGCTGCCGCCATGGCCTCTTCGACCAGATAAACTTCGGATGCTTTGGCGCGGTAGGCAGAGTCTTCAACGGCGCGGCGCTCGACCTGAGTAATCTCAGATGGAATTCCTATGACTACGCGCGGGCTTACCCACGTCTTTCCGTTATGAGCCTTGCGTATAAAATGCTGAAGCATCTTTTCTGTCACTTCAAAGTTGGCTATGACGCCGTCCTTCATTGGACGTATGGCGACGATGTTGCCGGGCGTGCGACCCAGCATCTCTTTTGCATCGCGTCCGACGGCTTCTACCGCGTTTGTGATTTTGTTGATGGCGACGATTGAAGGCTCGGAGACGACAATGCCGCGCCCTTTGGCGAAGACAAGAGTGTTGGCTGTGCCGAGATCAATCGCCAGATCGCTTGAGAAAAGACTGAAGATGGATTTGAATGCCATTCGTATTTGTGCCCGTACCTGTAAATTAAAAGATTGCGCTTAAAGATTATTAAACCTTTCGAGTTCAAGAACAGGCTGCGCAGAAACTCGTAGGAAAGCCAGACCTTATGGGCTGTCAGGCCACAGCGCATGCTCCTGAACCCATTAAGATACAACGAAGCGACGTGTTCTTGCCAACCGGGAAGGCCAGCCGGGAAACTTAAAGCGTCGAACAAAAACCTTTCGTAGTGTCTTTACTGGAAACTTTACAGGCGGGGGCTTCTCTCCTGAACAGTTCGTTTAATGCTTTACAGCAAGTCGCGGAAAATGTCTATAGGATTCTAGGAAAAATAGCGAAAAAGTTTGAAATAAGAGTCATGCTTTAGAAGAAACCGGTTTCGCGGCAAAGCGCACGCAATTTTTACCTGCGGCCTTTGCTTCGTACATGGCTGCGTCAGCGTTGGCAACGAGTTGTTGAGGCGACTGCGCTGAAGCGGGAAAGGTTGCTACGCCGAAGCTCGCCGTCAGATGAAGGCGAAGCGCGCGACCGCCCGTGAAGCTGTTCCGCGCAATCTTCGAGCGCATACGCTCGGCTACCAACTCAGCCTGCTCTATATTGCTTTCGGGCAGGATGACTACGAACTCGTCTCCGCCATAGCGCGCAACCACGTCCGTGTCGCGCACGCTAGATAGGATAATGGTCGCCATCTCCATCAGAACGTGCGAGCCGACCAGGTGGCCGTGCACGTCGTTGACGCGTTTGAAATCGTCCAGGTCAAAGAAGAGCGCGGCCACGTTTGAACCGTAACGGCGAGCGCGGCGGACTTCGCTCAATAGATACTGGCGAAGGTAGCGAGCATTATGAAGCTTCGTCAGATCGTCTGTCTGAGATAATTTCTCTGCTTCGGCAATGCGTAGGGAATTGGCTAGAGCGTAGGCCAGGGGCAGAGCCAGCGCGTTTAGAAGACGCAGGTTCGCTTTTGTGAAGGAGCGCGCTCGCACACTTTCGCGCACGCCTTCGAGCACGCCCATCACGCGCTCGCTGCTTACGAGCGGGACTGCAACGACGCGACGCCCCTTCTCGGTCTTCTTTATAGTCTCAGTTCTTGTAACGGCCTCTCGCGCAGCTTTCGATTCCGAACCGGAGAAAGCTATTGCACTGCCTAAAAGATCGCGCTTCCATTCTGGCTCAGAGAGCGAAGGCTCAAGAGCATTCGACGCTCGCACGGCCAGAGGCTCAAGACCAATCTCCCTGTTTCCGCTCGCCTCCGATGTCAGATAGATGGTCCACCGGTCAGCTTCAATCAAAGGAGCAAGACCGGCAAGCGCAGCGTTCGCCGCGCTCGATTGATCGTTTGTGAAGTGAAGCGATGCGACCAACTCGAAGCTCATGCGCAAATCTTTTTGAGAAATTTTTTCTGGAAGAAGCAGTGCGTCCGGCATCCACCACCGCTGCAAATCCTCAGAGCCTGGAATCCCTACAGTGCCTCCGCGATCTTCCAACTCGCGCAGGAGCGCGGGCAGTTGCGCAGGCTCGTCCGCGATGGCGCGAAAGCCCAGACGTTTTAGCGCCGCAGCGTCCAACACTCTGAGGCTCGGCGAAACATTACTTTCTTTCGGACGGCGACACGCAACGAGCGGAGCACCGGGCCAGACGGCGTGCGCGTGCTCGATTACGGAATAAAGCTCGCGCACGTCTGCTCCCGGCGTCACTTCATAAAGAACTGCGATGGGCGGCGGGGCGTCAATGATCTCTGCCTCGTCTCCGTCCTTGATGATGAAAGGCCGCAGTTGTTCCTCTTCGCGTATGCCTTCGACAAAAGCGGCAACGCCCGCGCCGTTGAGGACATCAGTCAACAAAGTCGCGGGAGCTTCGTGAGCATTAGTTAATAAGACCACGTGCCTCGTCATAAATCTGTAATCTGTATGCTTACTTCCTCTGGTGCGCCGCTCCTGCCGCTAACTGAACTCTCTGCTCGGTCCGATTGCCTTGCTGGTCCTCCGCGTCAACTGCGACTTCGCGTGCGCCTTCGGGCGCTGTGATTTGAAGACGAAACGCGCCCGCACTGTCTGAAAGAATCTCGCGTCCCATGGAGCTAACGGTCGTGCCCGGCTGCGTTCGCCCGTGTATGACGTAGATTTGGCCGCCGACGTAATCCACGGCGACTTCGGAGAAGGTTAGACTGCCGCCCGTTCCGTGTGAAACGACCGTGAACTTTTGCGGGTCGCTCCAATCGCTAATCTGGCCTGAGCGTGCGGACGCTCGCACGCGCCAGAAATAATCGCCCGGACGTAGATCGCTCGCGTTGAATTCATTTGAAGCAAGCTGATCGCGCTCTATGACCTTGCCTGCTGCGACGAAGAAAGGTGATGTTGCGACTTCAACGCGGAAGAAGGAGGCCGTGCCTGACTGTGGTCGCTGCCATCGAAGCGTAACGCTTGCAGCGCCGTTCGCTCCTGCCGGAACTCGCTCAAGATTGCGCGGCCCTGAAGGTGCAGGAATATCTAGAAGACGCTCGCGCTGACCAATCGCGCCCGTAGTGTTGACGGCGACATACTCGCCGTTGTGAATCGTGGTCTTCTCGCCGTTGCTCGTGCTCGTTTCAATCTGTCCTTGTTGGACGCGAATCTCTGCTGTCTGGTCCGGGTTCACGTTGAAGCTTGATGCAGTGTCGGACGCAATACGGCTCTGCGTCTGGCTTGTCTCGACTACGTTGTTAGCGCCTTCCGGCTGCTGCTCAGTGCGAACGTTAATCTGGCCCGTGTCAACGCGAACGCGCACGTTTGTCTTCTCGCCGCTGTCGCTACGGGTGTTGTCGCGTATGATGACGGTGCTGTTGGGACGAACGACAAGAGTTGATCCGTCTGCGAGAGTGATTCGTGCGCGACCGTCCGCTTGAGTCTGCACGGTGTCGCCCGGATAGAGTTGTGTTTGAAGACTGGCCGCGAGGGTTTCGCGTGTGGAGGAGCGTATGACGCGAACGTCGCCTTCAAAAGATGTGAAACGCGCTCCGGCTGGCTCGACCGCAGCGGTCTTCGTACTCGCAAACGGGTTGCCGTACTTATGCAGGTAGAGGCCGACCCCCGTCGCCAGAAGAACGACTAGAGCCAGGCTGCTGATTATGTAAATTTGCCGCTTCTGGATTACCCACCAGTCAAGGTCAAAGCGGTTGTTCTTTGTAGCCATAGCAGAGAAAGTGAGCAGTAACTTCTAACGAGAGCAGGGCTAGAAGCGCCTTTTCGAGTAATGAGGTAAAGACTCAAGCGGCAGAGAATCTGTTCTCTGCCATAGAAAAATTAACACAATTGTGATGGCTAAGGCAAAAAGAAAATTCTGAAGGCTAAAATGGCTCTATTTATTGTGCTCTGCTGATTGACGAACGTCCACAGGCTTCTCGCTCTCCGTATCATCAACCCGCGCATCAAAACCCTGCGGAAGATCTACCTCAATCTCCTTCTCGCCCTTCGGCCACGCGAGCGATGCTATGA
>QHXM01000172.1 GCA_003222945.1 Acidobacteriota bacterium | reverse complement strand
CGTTTCGGGCGAGAGGTTGCGGTCGGCTCTTAAGTGCGCCTCTACGATTTCGGGCGTGGACTCGTGCGGGAAATAGACGACCGCCTGCGCTTCGTCGCCGTCCATCTCGCGCCCGCTCATGATGCGCTCGACGGGGACGTTGAGCCAGGCGGTGAGGCGTGCGATGTTGTCTGCGTCGGGCTTGCCCGTGCCGTTCTCTATGCGCGAGAGCGTTGAGGCAGAGACGCTAGTTTCATCTGCCACGTCGCGCAATGAAAGACCAGCTTCCTCACGCTTGCGGCGAATCGCGCGCCCAAGCTCCACAGTGTTCACTAAACTTTTTCCAGTAGAATTCGCCATTTTTGGCCTCCTTTTGGCGCGTTTTCGGCCTAAAAAGCCGTTTTCGCGCTCTATCACGCCTAGACCATACCACAAGAAAATTTTAGTTGCAAGACTTTGTTTTATACTTGCAACAAGCCAGGAACAATGGTACACTGTTTCACGTATGAAACAGCAGGTTGCTATTACCTGTGAAAGACGAGGGGATTGGGCAAGTGAGTCAAGAGTTCATTTGGGAGACATTCGACAGCCTTTTCAAGACTGTGCATCGTCAGGGCAAGCGCGTTGAGGAGTTGGAAGCGCGCGTCATAGACCTTGAGCGCCGACTTACTGAAAGGGTAGCGGAGCAGGCGAAGTCGCAGCCCCGCGCTATTAATGAGATGCCCGCAGAGCGCGCGGCATAAAAGATTTTTGGAGGGACAAGAGAGATGTCAACAGCAACCGACAGAAAAGCGATCATGCGCGACAAGCGTGCGCAAGGAATAGCCGCTATGGGCTTGGTCACACGCGATGGCGACCGGTTTAGCGTGGCGACTCCGAGCCTACGAGGCCGCACGGCCAAGTATGAGGTCTGGCGCGACGAGGCTGGAAAGGTGCGCTGCTCTTGTCTCGAATTCGAGGAGAATGCGAGCAACGACCAGACGTTTCGCTGCGAGCATATCCTGGCAGTCAAGCATTCGCTTCTGGCTAAAAATTCAGAAGCAGTAACGAAGCAGAAGCCCGAAGCTTCGATCAATGTGACGAGCGAGACGGCTACTGCGCCCAAACTAAACGCAGACGCATCCGAGGAGCGAGAGACGACGGCGAAGGCTGAAATCAAAAGCTCCGAACGGGAGCAGAACGAAACAGCTGAGACGAAGACGGTCGAGACTGTCAAAGCCTCCAACGTTCGTTCGCTTGCGAAACACACAAACATAGAGGAGCAAGAGATGAATAAGAAGCAAGACAAAATCGCAATTGCAAAGGCTACAGAGAACGAAGAGTTGGCGCTCACGGCTGACGTGGTTGCACCCGTAGTTCCCCTTGCCTTCACCAACACTTTGCGCGCACTAAAGCAGCAGGTTGACCCGAACGTCATCAAGACCCGCGAGGGCTGGAAGGATCGTCAGGGCAACATGCACATGGTCGAGTATGTTGAGTGGCACACAGTCGCAGACATACTTGATCGCGTCGCTCCAACATGGCAGCACGCAGTTCGCAACGTCACGCAGATAGGAGACATGGTTGCCGTGACCGCTGCAATCACTATTGACGGCGTCACACGCGAAGGCGTCGGCACAGGCACAGCCGAGAGCGAGATGGGCATCAAGAAGGCCGAGCACGATGCTCTGAAGCGAGCAGCCGTCAAGTTCGGCATAGCACGCGAGCTTTACCAGCGCGAGTCGGAAGTGATCGAGAAGGAAGGCGCTGCGCCGCAGAGTGAATTCCCGCGCGATCCTTTGGCGAAGTCAATGGCTGATCTGGTGACGCCCAAGCAGCTAGGCATGATTCGCGCTCTGGCACGCGAGGCCGGAGTTGATGTCGAAGAGGAGTGCCAGTCCACTTTGCGCTGCAAGACGGATGAACTCTCGAAGCGCGCAGCCAGCGCCTTCATAGACCATCTGAAAGGCTTGCAGCAGGAAGCAGCCGCAGGGATGCGCAGAGCAAGCTAAAGAACAGAAGGCAGTATGCAGAAGGCAGTCAAAACAACTTTACTGCCGACTGCTTCTGCCTAGTGCCTACTGCTTTTCGGGAGGTGTAAGGGAAATGATGACAGAAGAGTTGATTGAGATGACGCGGCCACTGTCGCTCGAACTCGATTATGCGGATGAAGCGCAAGGTAGAGTTAAAGAGCAGCCGCGCGTGGACGAAACAAGTGAGGAGCCTCGTTCTAAGAAGGAGCAGATCATCGCTCTCTATGAATCGGGCGTGAACGATATTGCGCAGATTGTACGTCGTGTTGCTGCGCGCCCTTCTTACGTCGCGCAAGTTCTACAGAACGCAGGCTTGATTTCAGGTTACTTTGATCTTTACACGACGACGGCACGTGAGCAGAACATCTATTCCAGATTTTTCCGCAACGTGCTGAGCTTCAAGACAGTCGCGGCGGCGCGCGAGAGCGTCAAGCGAATTGATCGTCTCTATAACTACTTCGAGCGATTGGGCGACCGCGCAGGCCAGCACCAGGCAATGGTGCTCGCACTCACGGGCAAGAACCGCGCTCGATGGAGCGGCAAAGAGGAAGAGTCAAAGATTTTCAGTGAATGGCTCGCAGCGCACTAAGAGCCGAACAAATTATCAGAACGAGAACATAAATAAATCCTCACCGACACGCGAAGTGTGAGAACGAGCAAGGGGTGGGTTGAAAAGGTGAGTCCAAGGGTAAGACCTGCGACTCACCTTTCTTTTTAGGCTTTAGGCATTATCAATTTGTAAAACCCTCGCGCAGGTGATTTCTGAAAAGAGATCGTTAACAACTTAAACAAAGCTATGAGGAGAACAAAATGTCTGAGCAACAATTACCCGCAAACAGCAGCTTCTGCTGGAACGAACTTGGAACAACAGACCTTGAATCGGCAAAGAAATTCTACACCGAACTGCTCGGCTGGAAACTGAAAGGATCGGACGCCGCACCCGGCATGGTCTATAACGAGATCATGGTCGAGGGTCGTCCGTGTGGCGGCATGTACCAGATGGGCGCAGAGTTCGGCAACGCGCCTTCACACTGGATGCCATACGTCTCTGTTGACGATGTTGACGCCAAAGCAAAACAGGTCGCGGAACTTGGCGGCAAAGTCTGCGTTCCGCCAACGGACATTCCAAACGTCGGTCGCTTCTGCGTCATCAACGACCCGACCGGCGCAACCATCTCGCTAATCAAACTAACCGGCGCAAGTTCTTAAGCCATTAAGATGAGCCGCGAAATACGCTAAACACGCTAAAAGAATTTAGAGAATAGTTAGTGCCAGCTTGATATTCTCCATCAATCTTCCTTTCGCGTCCTTTAGCGTATTTCGCGGTTCAAACCTTTTTAGATCGAAAGGAGCAAACTGATGAGAAAGCAACTCCCCGTAATCCACTTCCTTCTATTCGCATCCGTTATCTGTCTCGTTCTCTTCGCCGTCAATAGCACTTCGGCAGAGCCTTCGCAAGCTGCTATTGCGGCCCAGATAATTGCCAGAGAGCGAGCTTCTGTAGAAGCCTGGCAGAAGAAAGACAAAACTTTCTGGGCAGACTTTTTGACAGACGACGCAACCTTCTTCAGTTCCGAAAGTCCGTATCTTGAGACAGACCCGAAGGAGAATTTTTTGCCAAATTTCGAGCGGTATGCGGAGATGTTCAAGATAAACGATTTTCAGATGCATAACCCGCGCGTTCAAGTTTATGGCGACGCAGCCGTGCTGACTTATAACAGTTCCGTCTCAGTCAGCATGGGCAGCCAGCCTATCAACTACACATCGAAAGTAACGAGCGTCTATATCAAGCAGGGCAACACGTGGCGCGTGGTCCATTCGCACGAGACTATGAATCCCGGAAAGTAATTCCAAAGAAGAGGAAGTGGAAGTTAAAGCTATAACCTCGCCCTTCCACTTCCCACTCCTCTTGGCTGCCCCAAGGTCGATGTGGTATCTCTGGACAGGAAACAATATCCAATTCAATCCAGATAGCGCCTGCGTTTCGGTTTACCGAATGAACCGCAACCGATTTTTTATTGAGAGTTTTTATCAAGGGGAAACGAAGGGATGCCAGCCAAGAACGAAGACCTGCACGGCTTCGTGCCGGATAAAGCGTCGGTCGTGCTTCTCTTAATTGACGTAATCAACGACCTGGAGTTTGAAGACGGCGAGAAGCTGCTCAGATACGCTCTGCCGATGGCTGAGAAGATTGCCGCTTTGAAGAAGCGCTGCAAGCAGTCGGGCATTCCTGTCATTTATGCCAATGACAACTTCGGCAGGTGGCAATCAGACTTCAATAAGATTCTGGCGCACTGCCTGGAAGATGTTCGCGGGCGTCCAATCGTTGAGTTGCTCAGACCCGACGATGACGACTACTTTGTTCTGAAGCCGAAGCATTCCGGCTTCTTCTCAACGACGCTCGATACGCTCTTAGATTACCTGCAAGCCAAAACCTTAATCCTCACGGGCGTTGCCGCAAATATCTGCGTGCTCTTTACCGCCAACGACGCCTATATGCGCGATTTCAATCTTGTGATTCCTGCGGACTGCGTCGCCTCGAACACTGAAGAAGAGAACACTCATGCACTTGAGTTGATGGAGAAAGTGCTGAAGGCGGACACGACCCTATCAGACAAGCTCAACCTTGATGAGTTGAAGCAGAGAGCAGCGCGCGAGCCTGTTGCGGAGAACCCACAGACGGAAACACCGCAGTTCGCTAAAGAGGCAAAGATACAAAATTAAGGCAGGCAAACAGGTGGCATCGAAGAAGGCTACAATCAGGGATGCCGCCGTCATCGGTGAAAGAGTCTATCTTCGCCGTCCCGCGCTCCGCGACATGGAAGAGTTCATAGCTCTCAATCGTGCGAGCCGTCATCTTCACAGGGGGCTTGTCACGCCGCCCGTAACGCCTGCGCAGTTCGCATCATCTCTGAAAAGATGGCGCAAGAGCGATAGCGCCTGCTTCCTTATCTGTCTCATTGAAGACGACACTATCTCAGGCTTGATTAACCTCAGCCAGATTTTCATGGGCGGCTTTCGGAGCGCTTACATGGGCTACTACATAGGCGCGCCCTTTGCTGGTAGAGGCTACATGACAGAAGCGATCCAACTCATGCTACGTTTTGCCTTCAGAGATTTGAAGCTGCACAGAGTTGAAGCGAACATTCAGCCTCAGAATGCAGCGTCAATCGCGCTCGTCCGTCGCGCAGGCTTTCGACGCGAGGGCTACTCGCCGCGCTATCTTAAAATACAGGGGCGCTGGCGAGACCATGAGCGTTGGACAATGCTCGCAGAAGACTGGAAGGCTAACGGTTCTAGACAAGCGCGGCGCGGGTGACAACTCATAGAAAATGGCTGCATAATCAGCGTGTGCTTTAATCCAAAACGGAGGAAACTTTTATGATTAAGTTAAGGCGTCTTCGCTGCTCGTTCTGCGGAAAGAATGAAGCGGAAGTCTCTAAGCTTGTGGCTGGACCGCGCGTTTACATCTGCGAGGAATGCGTTGCAATTGCTAACTGTATAATGAATGGTCCGCACGATGATAACCAGCCTCTCGCACTAATGTTTGTGTGCCTTTCACGTAAGGGCTGAATTCGTCTGCTTGTGACCTCCGATAATATTGATGAACTTCTTCAGCCCGAAATCCGCAGCCCGCAGATACAGAGAGGGGCGTTTCTATTTTCATCCGATTATAATAGAACGCATCAGAGAATTTCTTTCGCTCAATGAACCTTTGTCCATCGCACTTGATGTAGGCTGCGGCACAGGGCTTTCCACTATCGCTCTGAACGAGATTGCGAGTCGTGTTGTTGGCGTTGATGCGTCCCTTGAGATGTTGGCTCTAGCAGATAAAGAGCCGCACGTAGAATACGGGGTCGCACGCGCCGAGGAGCTTCCTTTCAAAGACGGCGTGTTTGAGATGATAACTCTCGCCCAGGCCCTTCACTGGCTGGACAAAGCCAGGTTCTTCGCGGAAGCTCGCAGAGTCTTGCGCTCCCCAGGCTGGATTATTTTTTACGATCACTATTTTTCGTACGAGATGAAAGATAATCCTGAGTTTAAGAGTTGGTTTCGGGAGAACTACCTGAAGAGATTTCCGCCGCCGCCAAGAAGCCGTTTGAACTTTACGCCGGAAGATGCGGGCGAGACCGGCTTTCAATTCATAGCTCAGGAGACGCTACAGAATAACCTCAGCTTCACTGTTGAAGGATTGGTGAATTATCTGTTGTCTCACAGCAATGTCATAGCGGCTGTCGAGTTTGGTTGTGAAGAGATAGATGAAGCAAGGCGCTGGCTAACAGAGAGCATCAAGCCTTTGTTCGGCGATTTTGAGGAAGCAAGTTTTCTATTCAACTCGCCCTTATGGTTTTTGCAAAAGTCTGCCTAGACTAAGATTGGTTGCGTGTTAGATGAGCAATAATTAACCACAGAGGACACAGAGAACGCAGAGGAAGAATTAGAAATTAGAGATAGCAGATTTGAGATTTCAAATCTATCTATCAATCCTCTGTGTCCTCTGTGGTAGAAATTTACAATTCCCTACAAAAAGCTAAACTTCAACCTATTCCGCAAACAATACTGATAGTTCGCGTAAGCTGGCCGATTCGTTTGCGTCCGCCTCTGTTGATTCTTCTCTGTTGACGTGGCGATAGAGTATGTCTCGCT
>QHXM01000110.1 GCA_003222945.1 Acidobacteriota bacterium | reverse complement strand
TTGGTTATCAATAGATCGTCTTTGGTCTTCAAAAGGTCTGCGCGTGTATAGACCGACAACTCAAAATTGTAGCCGTGCGTGATAGCGTCTTTCGGACAGGCTTCCACACAGAAGCCGCAGAAGATACAGCGCCCGTAGTCTATGTTATAGACCTCTGCGTAGCGCTCTTCGACGCCCGTTCGCTCTGCGGGCGAGCGCGGGTCGTCTTTCGCAATGATGTAGATGCAGTCGGACGGGCACGCAGCCGCGCACAGGAAACAGGCCACGCACTTTTCTCTTCCCTGCTCGTCCACGTGCAGAAGGTGTTGACCGCGATAACGCGGCTGGACCGTTACAGGCTCGTCCGGGTATTCAACGGTCCACTTCTCTTTCGGGATGTAAGAGAAGGTGACGCTCATGCCCTTTATGATCGCTTTGGTCGATTCGATAACGTCGCTGATGATTGACATAAAATCTCTCCGCTTCTGCTCTCTTTATAACTTTAACGCCGCCTCGCCAAACATACAAAGCTCCCGTGCTTCCCTTTCACTGAGCGACAAAGTTGTAATTAATCACGCCTGTCACCTTAACGGGCTGGCCTGACATCAATGTCGGCGAAAAACGCGCCTCGTATGCAGCCTGCACTGCCGATTGTTGTAATAAGGGATGTCCGCTGACTGCGTGCGCAGAGATTACCTTGCCCGACTCGTCAATCATCACCTGCACAATCACAGTGCCGGAAGCATGTGCGGCTCTGGCAATCGGCGGATAGGCAGGCTTTGGCAGGCTGATGGCTTTACCATTTAGCACGCCGCCTGAGATAGGCGCGGTGGGCGCAGTAGTAGTAGGCGGCGTAGGTTTCGCCGCAGCCGAAGATTCCGGCGTCCTGCTCGTCTGCGTTTTGCCTGTTGTATCAATTGAAACGGTCGAGTTGGATGTAATCGAAGGGTTCGCTACATTACTTGTTGTAACGCTCGCGCTTGGGTCAATCGTTGAAGACGCGTTGGTGGATTGAGATGTGTTATCGGTTTTCTGTGCGACCTGAGAATTATTCGATCCATTATTGCGAGTGACAATCAACGCGACGACGATTGCCGACACTCCCAGAATCAAAGCTGCGCCGAGAATCCAAGGGAGCGCACTCTGCTTTCGCTCTTGTGGCGCTGTCTGCATTGGCGCAACATATTTTTCAGTAGCTGGCAATGCTGGACGAGTGGGAGGGATTGTTCCATCTTTCAAAACTTCCGTTGCCGCTTGATTCGTCACACGCCCCGCAGGAATTTTTATTGTCGCCTCCGGGTCATACGATGATGCACTCAGAAGCGGAGTGCCATCATCAAGACAGAAACTGAGAGAGTCGTCTTCATAAGTGCGATTGCATGTAGGACAGCGTTTCATCTCAGCGTTTTATCAGCACCACCTGCGGTGCTGGCAAGTCCCGCTCTAAACGAGTTCGAGCCGACTGAAGAAATAGGAAATCTCAATCGCAGCGTTCTCTTCCGAATCCGATCCGTGAACGGCGTTCTCTCCCATGGATGCGCCAAACTCTTTGCGAAGCGTCCCATCGTCCGCCTTCGCTGGATCGGTCGCGCCCATCAGATCGCGCCACGCTTTCACAGCATTATCTTTCTCCAGAGCCATCACGACGCACGGCGCGCTCGACATGAATCGCGTCAACTCAGGAAAGAAAGGGCGCTCACGGTGGACCGCATAAAATCCTTCCGCCTCCTCGAGCGTCATGTGAATCAGTTTCATCGCGCGAGTGCGAAAGCCTGCGTCCGTAATGTGCTGGATTATTCGTCCGGTGTTTCCGGCCCGCACGGCGTCCGGCTTGATGATTCCGAAAGTAAGATTGCCTTGTTCCGCCATCGTTCTCCTTGAAAAATTTAGTTCTTTGTCTCTTTCTGCTTACACTTCCTGCAAACCGGCACGTTTAATGTCGGGCGATCCTCTTCCAGCTTATAATTCTCGAAAACCACGTCCGCGATTCCGTCGCCCGTCACGCGAATCGTCGCCGCGCCCTGCGGCAGGTCAATTTCGTAGAAGCCATAGGCGTTCGAGGTCGCCTGCAAAACCTGACCGCCAGCGTATGAGATTTCAACCTTCGCGCCCTTGAAAGGCTTCATCTCTTCGTCATAAACCATCCCGTGCAGGTTCGACAATTTCTCAAACGTAACTTTAGCGGTTGAGCCTTCGGCGCGCAGCCTTAATTCAATGGTCTGATACTCGCATTCAGGAAAGCTGAATTTGCGCTCGTAAGTTTCAAATCCTTTCGCCGAAACTCTGAGCAGGAAATTGCCTTTCACGGTCGTCCCTTCATCGCCGGACATGATATAAGCTCCGCCATAGCCAAGGAATGGCTTCACGTCGTCAGGCAATTTATCCTTCCCGGTCACTCCAGACACTTCGAGCCTGGCATTCTCAATCGGCTTTCCCGCTTCATCGCGGACGTAAATTTTGTAGCCGTAAAGACAGTCCTCCTCCTGCGCCTCGATAGTTAGGCTGAAGTCGAGCACCAGAACAATCAAAGTTAAGATTAGTTTTAGATTTCTACTCTTCAACATAAAATCTCGTCGCTTGAAGCGATATTGATTTAGCCTTGCGGCTGTCCTCCCAATCGCTCTCTGACAATATCTATCAAGGTGTCCAGTCGCTGATCTGTGTGAGCTTGAGCCGCCACGAGTTGAGCCAACTGCTCTTCGGTACGCTGCTGCGCTTGTGCCAGTTGAACGAGCGCGTCCCCTGTGCGTATCTGCACATCAACCAAGGCTGCGATCCTGCGCTCTGAATTCACCTGCGCCCCTTCCAGAGCCGCTATTCTAAGCTCTGAATTCGCCTGCGCCTCTTTCAGCATATCCTCCGTGCGTATCTGAGCGTCAGCAAGAGCCGCGATTCTGCGTTCTGAATTCGCCTGCGCTTCTTCCAGAGCTGCGGTTCTGCGCTCTGAATTTGCCTGCGCTTCTTCCGTCCGTATCTGCGCATCGGCCAAGGCTGCAATCCTACGCTCTGAATTTGCTTGCGCCTCTTCAAGAGCTGCACTCCTATGCTCTGAGTTTGCTTGCGCTTCTTCAAGAGCTACCATTCTGCGCTCTGAATTTGCCTGCGCCTCTTTTAGCATGTCCTCCGTGCGTATCTGCGCGTCGGCCAGCGCTGCGATCCTGCGCTCCGAATTTGCCTGCGCCTCTTCAAGAGCGTCCATGCGCTCGTCAGCCCTGAGCGCAAGCTGCGTCAATAATTTTAGTGACTGCTTAATGTCATCCATTTGAGAGTCTGGCTCGTTTTGTGAGCTGCTCATGATTTCAGAACCTTTCAGGCGGTAGCATGTGTGCCGAGCGCATCTTTCATCGCCGCTCCAATATCTGCTGGAGATTTAACGACGCGAATCCCGGCCTCTTCGAGCGCCTTCATCTTCTCGGCTGCCGTTCCTTTGCCGCCAGCTATGATCGCGCCAGCGTGTCCCATGCGTCGTCCGGGCGGCGCGGTCTGTCCGGCTATGAATGCGACAATAGGCTTAGTGACATTCTCTTTGGCAAACGCCGCCGCGTCCTCTTCGGCAGTACCGCCTATCTCGCCAATCATAACGATGCCGTCCGTTTCGTCGTCCTCTTGAAAGAGCGCGAGTGCGTCCGTGTGCGTTGTGCCTACGATGGGATCGCCGCCGATTCCGATTGCAGTTGATTGACCAAGACCGAGCGCTGTTAATTGTCCGACGGCTTCATAGGTCAGCGTTCCAGAGCGCGAGACCACGCCTATGCGACCTTCCTTGTGAATGTGGCCGGGCATAATTCCTATCTTGCACTTGCCCGGACTGATTATGCCCGGACAGTTCGGACCAATTAGACGGGTCGGTTTGTCAGAGAGATACTCTTTGACCTTGACCATGTCGAGCGCAGGAATGCCCTCTGTGATGCAGACGACGAGCGGCAACAGAGCGTCGGCAGCTTCCATTATCGCATCTGCAGCAAACGGAGGCGGAACATAGATGACAGACGCATTCGCGCCCTCTTCTCTGACAGCATCGGCGACCGTGTTGAAGACTGGAATGCCCTCATGCGTCGTCGCGCCTTTGCCGGGCGTTACGCCGCCGACCACGTTCGTGCCGTACTCGACCATCTGCTTTGTATGAAACGTGCCCTCTTTGCCCGTGATGCCCTGAACAATCAGGCGCGTATTTTTATCAACGAGAACGCTCAACGCTTCTTTCTCCTATTGATTCAATTTTTCTTACATGGATGACTGCGAAGTTTACCACAGAGGACACAGAGGACACAGAGGGAGAAGAATAGTTATGAGTTTTGAATTATGAGTTTTGAATTTAAGGCTTTCAATTCATAACTCATAATTTCTTTTCCTCTGTGTTCCTCTCCGGTCCTCTGTGGTGAAAATAATCTTCACTATACATGCACGCATGAATAGCGCTGTACCACTGACTTCTATTCAAGCTCGAACCTTTCTCCGTACTGCGGGACTTCTACGCGCCAACCGAAGCGCTCCGCAATGTGATCGCGCATGGCCTCAGCCGCTTCAGGCTCGCCGTGCGTGTTGAAGACGCAGCGAGGCGGAGCGGGAAGACCTTCGAGCCATCGCAAGACCTCTTTCCAATCTGCGTGCGCTGAAAATCCTCCTATGCGCTCTATATGGCATCGAACGGGAATCCACTGTCCAAAAATTTTCACCTCTTTTTCGCCGTCAAGTATGCGACGGCCAATCGTCCCTGCTGCCTGATAGCCCACGAAGACGATTGTCGCATTCGCATCGGGAAGGATTCTCTGCGCGTGATGAAGAACGCGCCCGCCCGTCATCATTCCAGACGCGCTGATGATGATGCGCGTCCCCGTCTCGTCATTCAATCTCTTAGACTCTTCTCGCGTAGAAGCCGTCAGCATCGAATGCGTGTGCAAAGGTCGCTCTCGTCTTGCCAGCACGCTCGCGTAATCTTCGTCCTGCTCCTCCGTGCGGTTGGCATAAACCTGCGTAGCTGCCGCAGCCATAGGCGAGTCAACGCGAACGGGAAGTATCGGAATTCGCTTCTCGTCTTCCAACTCTCGAATCAGGTAAACGATCTCCTGCGTGCGCCCTATTGCGAAAGCAGGAATCAGCACTGCACCATCGCGCGTCACAGCATCGTTGATGATTCTTGCGAGCGCGTCCTCCGGCTTTTCCGCGTCGTGAAGGCGGTCGCCGTAAGTTGATTCTACGAGAAGGTAGTCGCACGCTGGCGGCGGAACAGGATCGCGTATGATCGGCTGGTCGTAGTGGCCTAAATCGCCTGAGAAGAGAACGCGGCGGCCTTTGTGGTCCGCACCCGCGCCGTCTAGTTCAACGAGCACCAGGCTTGAGCCTAAGATGTGTCCCGCTATGCGAAAGCCAGCGCGAACGCCGGGAGCGACTTCGATTGCTTCGCCTGTATTCGGGACAGAGTGAATCAACTGAATTGCCGCGCGAGCATTATCTTCCGTGTAGAGCGGAAGCGCAGGATCATGCTTCGTCAAATTGTGGCGATTGCGATAGTCGGCTTCTTCCTCCTGAAGTCGCGCGGCGTCCGGCAACAATATCTTAATGAGGTCAGCCGTGCCGCGAGAGCAATAGACAGGGTTGTTGAAGCCTAGAGCCACGAGGCGCGGCAGGTAACCCGTGTGGTCAATGTGCGCGTGCGTGATTAGAACTGCGTCAATTGACTTCGGATCAAACGGCGGGTCTTGCCAGTTGCGCTCGCGCAGTTCCTTCAAGCCCTGAAACATCCCGCAATCAACCAGCACGCGCGCGTCGTTAGTTTCAATCAAATACTTTGAGCCTGTGACCGTCCCCACACCGCCCCAGAATGAAATAGTAGCCATCGCGTCCCTCCCTCGAACTGTTCTTAAGCAAGCGGAACAATCATAGAAGGCAAAAGGAAAAAGGTAAAAGGCAAAAGTGAAGACGAAGAGGCGCGCTCTAGGTTTTCACTTTTACCTTTTTCCTTTTGCCTTTTGCCTTTCTCTGCAAATCTATTCACGCGTGCGCGTCTTGCGCTATGATTGGGGTGGGCAGAAGTAAGTCAATCAAAATCAGCCCGCCAATTTGAGACCAGATTGAAAAGGAAACAAAAGATGCTCCGCTTACGCTTCGACAGGCGAAAGGCGCTCCATGCTGCCTTCGCGCTTGTCCTGTTCTTCGTTTCATTCTCAAGTGCAACCGCGCAGAAAAAGAGTCAGGAAAAGTCTGAGCCTTTAACCTTTGGTTCGACTGTTTCAACCATCTGGACGCTCGGCACGAGCACTTTTGACGAGGCTTCCAGACTTTTAGAGTCTGACCCCTACTGGCAGTTTCGCAACGCTCATTATTCAAACGAAGGATTGTTGAGCGAGCGCGACGAGGCGCGGCTTGGCTATCAACTCAATGTTGAGGTCGCAAAGAAATATAAGTTTTCGACCGAGGGCCTGGAGCGCGTCAACCGCATAGGCCAGCGCGTCGCGCGCGCATCTTTGCGCCCGAATCTCTCATATCAATTCCACATCATACGCGATAAAGAGATAAACGCTTTTTCTGGTCCGGGCGGACACATCTACGTCACGTCTGCTCTTGTAAACTTAGCGAACGACGACGAGCTTGCCTCCGTTCTCTCGCACGAAGTCGGCCACGTCGTTGCGCGCCATAGCCTGAAGACTATTCAACAGTCGCAGACCTTAGGCGGCCTTGCGAGTCTCTTCGGCTCAATCACAGGAATTGCTGGCGACGCTGCTCAAGAGCTTGGCACGGCAGCAGCCGAGATAGTAGCGAGCGGGCTGCTCGCCGTTCACAATCGTGAAGAGGAGCGCGAGGCCGATTTTCTCGGCGTGCACGCAGTGGCGAAGGCTGGCTTCAACCCTCAAGGCATGTTGACTATGTTTCAGAAGATTCAGAAGGTCAGCGAGAGCGACCATGATCTTCTAGGCGAAATCTTTGCGGACCATCCGGGCGTTGAAGAGCGAATAGAGAACACTCGCTACGAGATTAATCGGATGCGGGGAACACAGAAGTAAGGAAAAAGGTAAAAGGTAAAAGGAAGACGAAAGACTCGCTCTTTCTTCCTTTTGCCTTTTGCCTTAAGAAGTTACCTGCTGCGGTTCTAATTGATTCTGTTCTCCTGCTCGTCTCAATCGCGGGAGGCCGAAGATGACAAGCAAGGCAGGGATAAGCAGCAGCAGGTTTCTCAAAGCTGTCGTCACGCCCAGTTGACTTCCTATGATGCCGCCGAAGCAGCCGCACTCAAGACCTTCAGCATTTCCTAATCCGAAGCGATAGTAAAGAGCATAGCCTGCGAAACTTATGAGCAGCGCGACGGACCACAAAGCGCCCACGCGTGCCGTTCGCGGCCAGAGAAGGAGAATGGCAGCGATAATCTCCGCGCAGATAATCACAACCGCAAGAGGCTGCGCGAGGGAGTTTCCGACCAACTCATTCATATTCTTGAAGAAGCTATGTGTCGGATCATTTCTCATGTAAATCTTCGCGCACGCAGCAAAGAGCCACAGCGCCGCGAGACCGAAGCGAGAGACGTGAACGAGTATTTTCAGAGCAGTGCGATTAACCACGTCGAACTCTTTACGCGGCTAAAGAAACAACCTTCTCGGCTGCGTCCTTCATCCCGCTTGCTACAGTGAAGTTCAGACCAGATTCTCTTATCACGCGCTGGCCTTCTTCTACATTTGTTCCTTCGAGCCGGACCACAACGGGAACTTTCACGCCAAGATTCTGCGCTGCGCCTACTACGCCGCGCGCGACCATGTCGCAGCGAACTATTCCGCCGAAGATGTTTATCAGAACGGCGCGAACGTTCTCGTCCGCAAGCAGGATTCTGAATGCTGCCTCGACGCGCTCTTGCGATGCGCCGCCGCCAACGTCCAGAAAGTTCGCAGGCTCGCCACCAGCCAGTTTGATGATGTCCATCGTTGCCATCGCAAGCCCTGCGCCGTTGACCATGCAGGCAATGTTGCCGTCTAGCTTTATGTAGTTCAGGTCAAACTTGGAGGCTTCAATCTCCAGAGGCTCTTCTTCATTCAGATCGCGCAGGTTCAAGAACTCCTGATGACGATAGAGCGCGTTGTCGTCAAAATTCACTTTCGCATCGAGCGCTATCAATCGTTTGTCTTTCGTTAGCAGGAAAGGATTTATCTCAAGAAGCGAAGCGTCCATCTGCTCGTAAGCGGTGTAGAGCGATTGCATGAACTTCGCCGCTTGATTTACTAGTTCAGATGGCAGGCCGAGAGCGAAGGCAAGCTTTCTAGCCTGAAACGGGCGAAAGCCCACGGCAGGGTCAACCGTCTCCTTGAAAATCTTTTCAGGCGTAAGGGCTGCGACCTCTTCTATGTCCATGCCGCCCGCAGCCGAAGCCATGAAGACCGGGCGGCCTGTTGTGCGGTCAAGAACAATGCCTAAGTAAAATTCTTTATCAATCGGCAAGCCTTCTTCTACGAGAAGCACGCGCACCTCTCTGCCTTCCGGTCCGGTCTGGTGCGTGACGAGTTTCATGCCCAGCATCTGGCGCGCAATCTCTCGCGCTTCGTCCGCAGACTTAGCCAATTTGACGCCGCCGCCTTTACCTCGCCCGCCCGCGTGAATCTGCGCCTTGACGACTACGACATCCGCAGCCAACTCCTTCGCAGCCTGATAAGCCTCGTCTGGCGAGCGCGCGACCACACCGCGCGGCACTGCGACACCAAATCTTTTCAGAAGCTCTTTGCCCTGATATTCGTGAATCTTCATCTGGTCCTCACTCGTCTCTGAAGTTTTTTATGTTGAAGGATGAGAAGAGTGTAACTATCTGCGGCGTGTGCTGCAAGCTATCCAGCATAGTGTTGATGTAAAATAGCAAACGCGATGATTATTGAGATGAAGATATTGTTGAGCGATATTCTGCCTGACCGTGCGTTTGACCTGTTGAACCCAAAGGAGACTTTTCCAAGATGAGCGAAGTCACAGTCACTTCCATTATGAGATTGCAAAATGAGGTTAGTTATGGCGACGGCCAGACGCTCATCATTGACGAGCCGAAGAGCGTGGGAGGCGACAGTGCAGGCCCAGACCCTTACACGCTCTTACTCGCGGCGCTAGGCGGCTGCATCTCCATGACCACGATGCTCTATGCGCGTCGCAAAGGCTGGGGAGTCGTGCGCGTCACGGTGCGCCTTCGCCAGCAAAGAGTCCACGCAAAAGATTGCCTCGAATGCGAGCGCACGCTTGAAGGCTTCGTCCACCGCATCGAACGCTCCATAACAATCGAAGGAGACT
The DNA here is from genome assembly GCA_003222945.1 of Acidobacteriota bacterium. GTDB lineage: Bacteria > Acidobacteriota > Blastocatellia > Pyrinomonadales > Pyrinomonadaceae > QHXM01. Next base: position 13,346 of record QHXM01000110.1, on the reverse strand, counting down.
TAACCGACGAGCAACGCGCGCGCCTTCAGGAGATCGCGCACAAGTGTCCTGTCCATAAGACGCTCACGTCTGAGATTGTTATTGCGGAGTTGAAGGATTAATAGATAACTCAATCAGAAGAGAAAGCTTGATAGGTAAAGAGCCTCCAACCTTGATGAGTTGGAGGCTCTATAGCTTTCGGGACGCCGAGATTCGAACTCGGGACCTCTTCCACCCCAAGGAAGCGCGCTACCAGGCTGCGCCACGTCCCGTCATGATTTTTCTAGTATCTCTGGAAAAGATTTTTTGTCAAATGCGGGCGACGAGCGTTGATAGTGATTTCTGCGAGAGGATGAGCGAGGCTTACTTTCTGCGCGCAGTGAGATCGGATTCAGTGGCGTCGAGTGTGGCTAGAAGATCGCGTAACTGTTCGGCTAGGTGGCGGACGGCTTGGCGTTGATTGTCTGACATAGGGGCGCTTGATGCTGAGGTTGCCGAACTTTCATAGCGTGCGCGTGGTTCATTCGTTTGCGGCAGCGTACTCTGTAGAGTCGGCGGCGGCGGAGTTTGCTGCGGCGGACCGGCGTCTTGCGGTGGGACAACTTTGAGTTTGCTTGAGCCGCGAAGCTCGCTTGAGAGTTTCTTTCTCGCTCCTGCAATCGTGTACTGGTCTTCGTATAGAAGCTCTTTGATCCTGAGGGCCATCTCAACGTCGCGCTTGCGATAGGTGCGCTGGCCTGCTCGGTTCTTTTGCGGGGCGAGCATGGGGAATTCGGATTCCCAGTAGCGGAGCACGTGTGCCTGGACGCCAGTTATGTCGCAGACTTCGCCTATTTTGAAGAATAGTTTTTCGGGGATGGCGACGGCTGCACTGTTCATTCGGTCGGGAGCCTTTCGGGAAACTCGGCCTGCTGCTTTTAGAAAAGTTGAAAGCGTTCTTGCTTTGGAATCTTTAGCGGGCGCATGAACCCTAAACTTTCTGGGCGCAATGTTACTCGTGCGCTCAATGGGTGTCAATAGTTTTCCACAGCCGGTTAACGCTACGGGCTAGCTGAGGTTGCTCTCTTCGGCTTGAAGTTATACGTCAACGGTCGGCAGGACGACGGGAAAAGTATAGGATGAACTTCAGCCCGGTATGATTCTAATCAGGCGATTCAGAGGATCAAAGGTGAGACGAAAGGGCCTCAGCGCATCACGACCCAGGAGCACGGGCGAGCCTGCCCTGGCACTTGGTAAAAGGTCCGTTGGAATCCCTCGTAAAACCAGTACTCCTAGATTAACTGTCGCGGGCGGGATTCTGTGCGCAGCTATCTGCCCGCCCGCAATATCTCTAACGTCAACCTGCTCTCTACCTCTTCCCTGCATGATTCCAAGCGACGCGGCTGCATCTTGAGTTACGGCAAGGCCGAAGCCTGAGCCTGTGTCTAGAAGAGCGCGCAATCTTCCGTCTAGCATTACGAACGGGCGGCGACTCTGACCGTCGAACAACCAGGGCACGATTGTTTCATCCGTTGAAAGATTCTGATTACGATGCAGCGGGTTCGCCTGAGGGTCGAAGGCTGACAATTCGCTTCGCGGCATGTCTATTTCAAAACCGAGCGGGCAGTAGGCTTCCGTTGGGTCCAGCACGCCGTCAACGCCGGGCGCAAGATTTTCTGTGACTATAACGAGTCCGCCCGAAGGCAGTATGTTGTTCTCATAGCCGATGGCAAGGCTTCTGACAGAGACCTCTTGCCCCGCAACTGTGCCTCTGCCGCTTATGCCGCCGATTGTTAATGGTCGTCTGCTGCTCGAAAGAATGTGCGCCTCATCCGCCAAGCGCCTTGAGAGAATCGTCGCGCCCGCGCCCGTATCAATGGCGAAAGTGTACGGGCCTGTGCCGTTGACCCAGACATTAATGAGAAGCCCGCGCCCCGTGACCTCTCGAAATCGAACAGGAGCGGGAAGCCTTACTGCTTGAATTGACTCAACGCCACCTCTAGTTTTTCCCTCACCTTTCAGTGAGGAAACATCCACCGAAGTTATCTTAAAAAGACGGGCAGTCCCTTTGAGTGGAACTGCCCGTGTGGTCGCTGCTGGGATGAAAAGTAGAACTAAAGCTAGGGCGGCGCTCAGCACCAATCTTCTCAGACTATGCATCACGCGCCGCTCCCTTGCCTGATTAGTAAGTACGGTTACGCTTGCGTATTCCGTAGGTCCAGATGGCCGAGCCTCCGCCGCCAGCAAGTGCGCCTATAGCTGCACCCTTATGGCCTCCGATCAATGCGCCTAAGAGTGCGCCGCCGCCCGTGCCCATAGCCACTGTCAGCTTATCGCGGTGCTTTTGCCAGAAGGTGCGTTGGCGCGGCTGATTGCTGTAGTCGTAATAGACTTGCCGCGAGTTGTCGTAACGGCTGTAGCTTCTGCTTCTAACCGGCACGTCTCTATAAACAACGCGGCTAGTGGGAGCGAGCGTGCGCTCCGCTGCAACATCGCGGTTTGTGGTATTGCCATTACGGCAGGCCAGAAATCCGTCCGTGAAGCCCATGCGATAGCTCGCAGAGTCGGCTATATTCTCTGTCTGCGATGCGGCTCTATCCACCGCTGCCGAGTTATCTGAAACCAGCCGCGCATTCTGGTTATCCAATAGACCGGATGAAGGCGCTGTCGTCGAATAACTGGTCGTCGCGGGCTGTGAATTTCTGCTCGAAACGAAAGCCCCGACAGTCCCGCCTAGAAGTACGGCTGCGATTGCGATTGGAATAATCTTATTTCTCAAAATCATTTTAAGCTCCCCCCAAATAATCTTTAAGCTTTAAGCCCACCCGAAAAATCAGCAAACACCGTTCCCTGATTCCGGCTTCTCACATAGTTTGCACCAGATTCTACGACAGATAAAGTTTTTCAACGGGAAATAAACAAATCTTAATCAAATCACAACAAGCACCTGCCGGTTCACTCGCCCTCGATTAAATATAGACTGCACGATATGGCTCAAACGCAACCCCATATCCTCAAAGGCAGAATACAGAATTCCGAGAGTCAGAATAAATAAAAGCCAGTTTTCAGTTTTCAGTAGCCCGTAACTCAAAACTGAAAACTGAAAACTGGCTTCGGCCTTTCAGGCGTTCCGCATTCATACTTCGCGCGTTTCTTCTCAGTACGGTGGACGCAGCATGAAACGGCAAGCTATAATCCGATCTTCCACGCTCGCTCCCGATTTCCTTTGGAGGTTCAACACAAAACGTGTCTGCGTCTCAAACTGCTTTCCGCCTGGCAACGCGCCTCGATCAGGTGGGTTTCTCCGACATAGTTAAAATCCGCAACAAGATCATGGGACTGCGCGCCGAAGGCCGGACCGTTTACCAGTTCGAGGGCGGCGAGCCTTACGTCGAAACGCCCGATTACATTAAAGAGGCCATGACGCGCGCCCTCTCAGAGAACAAGACGCGCTACGCTCCTTCGTCCGGCATCGCGGAACTTCGCTCAGCCATAGCAGACAAGCTGCGCGAGCGTAACCTCATTCCAGCGCGCGAGGAGAACGTAATAGTCTTGAACGGAGGGATGCAGGGACTCTTCGGCGCATTTCAATCCTCCATAAATCCGAATGATGAAGTTCTGGTCTTCTCTCCTTACTGGACGCCCATTAAAGACCTGATAGCACATTGCAGAGGAATAACCACTCTAGTGCCTACAGAAGAAGCAAGGCGCGAAGGCTTCGCAAAGACGCTCGCGCGCTACACGAGCGAGAGGACGCGCGCCATCTACTACAACACGCCTGCGAATCCTACAGGGCTAGTCTTCACGCGAGAAGAGGCGGAAGAGGTTTCGCGCTTTGTTCAGGAGCATGATCTGATTGTTATAGCGGACGAAGCTTACGAAGACCTTGTTTATGACGGCGAGCACATTTCAATCGCTTCGCTGGACGGCATGATGGAGAGGACCATCACTTCGTTTACATTCTCAAAATCATTCGCCATGACGGGTTGGCGTCTGGGCTACGCTGTGGCGACAGAGCCTTGGATGACTGGTTTGAGAAAGACCACGCTCTATTCCACAAACGGAGTCTCAACGCCAACGCAGTGGGCGGGTCTCGCAGCATTTACCACTCGGTCAGACTTTCTGGAAAAGAATCGCGCCGCATATCTTAAGCGGCGCGATCTTCTTTTAGCGGGTCTGAACGAGCTTGGACTGACATGCGAAAGTCCTGCGGGAGCTTTCTACGCCTTCCCAAATGTCGCGCGCATTCACGCCGATAGCCGCGAGGCCGCAGACATCCTGCTCGAACGCGCGCAGGTCGCAACCGTCCCCGGCATAGTCTTCGGCGAGCACGGCGAAGGCCACCTGCGCTTCTCCTTCTCAACCTCCCTGGAAACCATAGAAGCCGGTCTCGACTCGCTAAGGCGAAACCTTTAAGGGATGAGGGATGAGGGATGAGGGATGATGAGAAAGCTGAAAAGCCCCGCTCTAATTCTCCTTCTCGCAGTGAATTCGACTTGATCGAACGCATCCGTCATAGAGCAAGCAACCATCTGAAAAATTCATCCCTCATCCCTCCGCCCTCATCCCTGCTTTTCGGCATTGGCGACGATGCGGCTATCATCCAGCAACAGCATGGGCGCGATACAATCATCACCACAGACCTTTTGATCGAAGAGATAGACTTTCATCTGGACACGACAACACCCTGGCTGTTAGGCCACAAGGCTCTGGCGGTTTCGCTCTCGGACATCGCGGCTATGGGCGCGCGACCTCAGTACGCACTTCTCTCCATAGGCGTGCCGCGTGCAGTCTGGGATTCCGCTTTCATGGATGAATTTTACGAAGGCTTCTTCTCTCTGGCTGAAATCTTTGGCGTCGTGCTCGCCGGAGGCGACGTATCGCGCACACCCGAAAGAATCGTTATAGACTCTATCGTTATAGGTGACGTGGCGCATGGTCGCGCCGTTCGACGTTCAGGCGCAAGAGCAGGCGATCACATCTTCGTCACAGGCTCACTCGGTGGCGCGGCTGCGGGCCTTCGCCTTCTGGAACGCGGCGCGCGTTTGAGAAGAAAGCGCACGCGCTCGACATATTCTCGGATGGTTGAACAACTCCTTCTCCGCCAGCTTCTACCTGAGCCGCGCGTCTCGTGGGGCGCAACGCTCTGCGAGGAACATTTAGCGACAGCGATGATAGATATAAGCGACGGTCTTTCATCTGACCTCGCGCACATATGCCGTGAGAGCAACACGGGCGCGACGATTGACGCCGCGCGAATTCCCATTGACCCTCTGGTTATAAACTTGTGCGGGCGACGAGCGCTCGACCCGCTTCTTCTGGCTCTGCACGGCGGCGAAGATTTCGAGTTGCTATTTACAGTCCATCCACGTGACCTCAGACGACTGCCACGCAAGATTGGCGACGTGCCCATCACATACATCGGCGACATCACAAAAGATTCGGGAGGCATCCGCATCGCGGAAGGCTCGCACGTTTGGAATTTAGAGCCGGGAGGATTCACGCACTTCGAGAGAGATGCTGAAAGCAGTACCTAGATTGTCGCGTCTATATAGTTTTGCCGCGTCCTCAGTTGAGCATTACAATAGCTCATGCCAGAACTCAGCCGCTTCTTTGGTATCATCATTCGCATGTATGCGGAACTCGGTGTGCCACATCACCAGCCGCATTTTCATGCTTATTATCAAGACGATGTGGCAATTTATAGTATTGACCCGGTTGACTTGATAGCTGGGTTATTACCTAGAAGGCAACAGCGTTTCGTTGCAGCTTGGGCTGAACTTCATCAGACTATGGACCGTTGCGCGACGAGTCGCTTTTTAATCAAGTTCATGTTGACCCTGAAGTTCATACTCTTGTTTGGCCCAATGGTGCTGACTTTGATCCGGCGACTTTGCATGACTGGCCCGAACTGGAAGAAGTTCTGATTGCACGTGCGCAGAAATGGGAACTTATCACTGCCTGAACTTTTAACTCTGAGATAGCGTAACGTCACGATTACGATGCTGAAGTTTCACAACACACTTTCCGGCCAGGTCGAAGAGTTCCGCCCGCTCAATGAGGGCGAAGTGCGTATGTACTACTGCGGTCCGACCGTTTGGGACTACGGGCACATAGGCAATTTTCGCTCGGCCATCTACACCGACCTCCTTAGCCGCTACCTTCGCTACAAGGGCTATCGTGTCACGCACGTGATGAACATCACGGACATAGAAGACCGCATCATCGCGCTCTCGCAGAAGAACGGAGTGACGATTGACGAGTACACCGCGAAATATATCGAAGCTCTGTGGGAAGATTTCGATGCTCTAGGCTGCGCGCGACCCGATATTGTTCCGCGCGCCACGCGTCACATCCCCGAAATGGTTTCGCTCATCGAACGCCTGGAAGAGCGAGGCCACGCTTATCGCTCTGATGATTCCGTTTACTATCGCATCAATTCGTTTCCAGACTACGGCAAGCTCTCGAAAATAAATTTCGCGGGCAACATCGTCGGCGCAAGCGAACGCGTTGACACGGACAAGTACGACAAAGAGGACGCGCGCGATTTCGCCCTGTGGAAAGGAGCAGAATCGCCGGATGAACCCGCCTGGGACACGCCGCTTGGTCGCGGTCGTCCCGGCTGGCACATAGAATGCTCCGCGATGTCGATGAAATACCTGGGCGAGACCTTCGACATTCACGCCGGAGGAATTGATCTTGTCTTCCCGCACCACGAAAACGAGATAGCACAGAGCGAAGGCGCGACAGGTCGTCAGTTCGCGCGCTACTGGATTCACTACGAGCATTTGAAAGTCAACGGCGAATCCATGTCTAAGTCGAAGGGCAACTACTACACCTTCCGCGATGTAAGGGAGCGCGGCTTCTCGCCCGTTGCGGTCCGCTACTTTCTATTCAGCGTTCCTTATCGCAAGCAACTCAACTTCACTTTCGATGCGCTTCGCGGTGCTGAGAAAACCGTCGAAGGCTTGCGCGACTTTCGCCTGCGTCTGAAGGAAACGCGCACAGAGCCGGGCTTGAATCCAACGCTGCATGAAACTACGGAACGCGCGCTGAAAGATTTTGAAGCCGGGCTGGACGACGACCTGAACACTTCGGTCGCGCTCGCAAGTCTTCATAACCTTGCGCGCGACGTGAACACGGCAATTGACCACCACGCCGTGCGCGAAGATAACAAGCGCGAGATTCTCAATCTGCTTGATCGCATCAACACCGTGCTGAACATCTTCGAGGACGAACCATCGGCAATGCTCGACGCTGAAGTTCAATCTCTCATTAACGAGCGGCAGGAAGCGCGACGCCGCCGCGACTTCGCACGCGCAGACGAAATCCGCGACCAACTGGCGACACGCGGCATCACACTCGAAGACACGAAAGACGGTGTGCGATGGAAAAGGCGTTGACAAGGGCAGAGGTCTGGTGCTAGAGGTTAGAGGCTAGAGACCGGAAGATAACGACTAACATCTAACCTCTGATCTCTAATCTCTTATGTTCTATCTTCGCAATATCAATTTCCGCCCGCTCGACAGCCGCGCGAATCTCTTCGCGGACTAATCGCTTCATACTCTTTTCACTTTTCGCACAATTCAAAATTTAGTTTCCTCGCTTTTCACTAAGGAGAAGAGTGTATGACTACGCTTGCACCACCGAAAAGACCGTTGATTAAGACTGCTCTGCCCGGACCAAAAGGCAGAGAGGTCGTCGCAGCAGATCACCAATTTGTAACGCCTTCTTATCCGCGCCCTGATTACAAGCTCGTGGCGGATCACGCCAGGGGCGTCTGGGTCACGGACGTTGACGGCAACACCTTTTTAGATTGTAACGCGGGCGTCGCAGTCTGCTCTACGGGCCACTGCCACCCTGAAGTGGTCCGCGCAATTCAGGACCAGGCCGCGCGGCTAATTCACATTTGCGGCACAGACTTTTACTACGACCTGATGCCAAAGCTCGCCGAGAAATTCGATGAGATAGTTCCAATCGAAGGACCAACGCGAACGCACTTTGCCAACAGCGGAACGGAGGCCATAGAGTCCGCATTGAAGCTTGCTATCTACGCGACGGGGCGCGAAAAATTCATAGCCTTCTTCAACAGCTTTCACGGTCGCACGCTCGGCTCACTCTCGCTTACTTCGTCGAAGGCAGCGCAGCGCAGAGGTTTCAAGCGACAGGCGCTCGATGTAACGCACGTTCCTTTCCCCAACATCTACCGTCATCCGTTCACGGGCGAGCAGACGGACAATGAAACTGCGAGCCGCGCAGTTCTGGATTGGATTGAGAATCGCCTGTTCAATACAACCTTGCCGCCCGAAGAGTGCGCAGGAATTGTCGTTGAGTGTGTGCAGGGCGAAGGCGGTTACGTTCCCGCGCCGCGTGAATTTTTACAAGGCTTGCGCCGCATCTGCGATGAACATGGCATCATGCTAATCGTTGACGAAGTTCAATCGGGCATGGGGCGCACAGGGCGTATGTTTGCGAGCGAGCACTACGATTTGAAAGCTGACATCGTGTGTATAGCCAAAGGCGTCGCGTCAGGTCTTCCATTGGGCGCGTGCGTTGCGCGTGCTGATTTGATGGACTGGAAACCGGGCGCGCACGCTTCTACTTTTGGCGGAAATCCTGTAGCAATCGCAGCCGCTCTAAAGACAATTGAGCTTCTCGAAGGCGGCCTCGTACGCAACAGCGCAGAGGTTGGCGGCTATCTGCAAGAGGGTTTGAGAAAGCTTGCGCGAAAGCACGATTGCATAGGCGACGTTCGCGGGCTTGGGCTGATGGTCGGAGTTGAGTTTATTGAAGATAAAGTTTCAAGAAAACCTGCGCCCGAGTTGCGCGACCGCGTTGAGAACGCTGCGTTCGAGCGAGGACTAATACTTCTTGGTGCTGGCTTCAACACGATTCGCTGGTCGCCGCCACTCATCATCACGCGCGAGAACATTGACGTTGCGCTTGAGATTTTCGATGAGGCGATTAGGGCATCTTGCCGGTAGCGCAACGGAAAGGCGAGCACGAGGTTTTCAACATGACTTGTGCTCGCCTTTCTGTTTGACAAAAACAGATTGACCCCAATAAAGTTTGTCAATCAGTCCCCCTAGCGCGGATCATTCACATTTAATTCCCGACTCAATTGAGGTCATTATGAAACTCTTTATTTCGCTCCTACTGTCTCTCTTCATTCTCACGCCTTCGGCGGCTCCGGCGCAGACTCCAGACCCTGCCAGAGAATTTAATCGCAGCGGAACCACGAAACTTCGTAGAGGAGACATAGAGGGCGCTATAGCGGACTTCGATAAAGCGATTGCTGCCGACCCGCGCTTAGCCATCGCTTACATGAATCGCGGCACTGCGCGAAGACGGCTGAAAGATTTGGATGGAGCGATGGCCGATTTTGACAAGGCTATAGAGCTTGAAGCGAATTTCGCCCCGGCTTACTCCAACCGCGCGCTCGCCAAAAAAGATAAAGGCGACCTGGACGGAGCACTCGCAGACTTTGATAAGGCCATCAACTTAGAGCCGCGCGACGGCAGCTTCTATATCGGTCGCGCGCAGGTTCGAGAAGTAAAGCGCGATCTGGACGGGGCGATGGCCGATTACGATAAGGCCATTCAGATTGATCCGCGCAATGCCTTCGCTTATCTCAATCGCGGCGCTCTCAAACGCAAGCGCGGAGATTTGGACGGCGCTCTTGCGGATTACGACCGCGCGGTTGAAATCAATCCGCAACTGGCTCTAAGCAGTCGCGGTGCGGCGCGCCAGGCGAAAGGAGAAAATGATCTGGCCGCAGCAGACTACGACGCTGCCATTGCTCTTGCTCCCGGCAGAGCCGCCGGAGCGCTTATCAATCGAGGCAATCTTAAAAAATCCAATGGCGATCTGGACGGTGCTATAGAAGATTACACGAAGGCAATTGAAAGCGAGCCGCACAACGTTTACGCCTACTTGAATCGCGGCAGCGCGCGAGAACAGAAGAATGATCTGGACGGAGCGGTCGCAGACTTTAGTATGGCTATCAAGTTCAAACCAGACTTTGTTTTCGTTTATTCTGCTCGCGGAATTGCGTTGCTGCTTCAAGGCAAGGAGGCTGAAGCGCAAAAAGATTTCGACAAATGCCTTGAGCTAGACCCAAACATGAAAGCTTCACTCGAAGCACAAATTAAGCGGGCGAAGGAGCGGCTCGGCAGCAAGCAATAAAAAGAGATTGACTTGCCGCTATTTCATCTTTTCAGACACTTCGATCATACGCGCTCGCAATCGCTCTTCGTCAACCGTGACGACCTGGCCTCCACTATATACCTCTCTGCCCGCAACCATAGTCATCAGCACATCTCTTCCCGAAGAAGAGAAAAGAAGCGCTGCCTGCGGGTCGTGAATGGGTGTTTGATGAGCGGAATTGAGAGCGATGACCGCAAAGTCTGCCTGCGAGCCTTGCAGAAGCGCGCCTGTTTGAGTTTCAAGACCTAGCGCCTGTGCGCCTCCGAGCGTGGCAGTTCTAAGCGCGAGTTCCGCATTCAACATCTGCACAGACTCACTTCTGCCCTCGCTTGCACGCGCCGTCAGAATAGCGAAGCGCGCCTCTTCCAGAATGTCGCAGGTGTTGTTGCTTGCAACTGAATCGCTGCCGAAGCCTACTTTGATTCCATTCTTGACGAAAGATGAAAACGGCGCGCGTCCATGACCAAGCTTTGCATTCGATTTCGGACAATGAGCGATGCGCGCATCTGCTTCTTTAATCGTTTCGATATCCGCTTCGTCAACCCTGATGCAGTGCGCGAGCAGCGGTCGTGTGCTCAAGATGCCATGACGCGATAGGTATCGAATTGTCGAGATTCCGGGAACGCGCCAACGGATTCCGCGCTTTGTCAATCCTTCAGCGAAAGGTCCGCGTCCCTCCAGCATGAAGAGAGCTTCAGACTCAGACTCAGCCGCGTGAATCATCAGCGGCAGACGTTCGCCGTGAGCAAATTCCGCAATCAACTCAAGTTGCGGGGCGCTCACAGTGTAAGGCGCATGCGGCGAAACTCCGACGCGCACAAGCTCAGTCTCATACTCGCGCAGAATCACAACTTTTTCCTGAAGTTCGTCGAACCTACTGCGCGCTTCCCCAGGGTCTGGGCCGAAAGCTTCCTGGTAAACTGTGCCGCGAAGGCCCACGTCTCTCATCGCCCTCATGCTTGAGCTTGCAGCGTCGCTCGCATCGCCCAGAGAAGTTACGCCCGCACGCGCGGCCTCAATCGCTCCCCACGCTGCGGAAACGTAAAGGTCGTCGGGCGTCATGCGTTCAAGCCGCGCGACGGTCACCTTCTTCAGCCACGCGAAGAAGTCTCCCTCTTCGCGCTCAAGGTAGCCACGCATCGCCGTCAACTCAAGATGCGAGTGCGCGTTCACAAGCCCGGGCAAGATCGCCGCTTCACCGAAATCGTGAACCACAGCTTCAGGGAAACTAGATGCAAGTTCATCGCGCGAGCCGACCGCAGCTATAAGCGCGCCATCAACCGCCACCGCTCCATTCTCGATTGGAGAAGATGAGATGGGCAACACACAGCGAGCGCAATAAAGTTTCGTCATCAGAGTTTCGTTCGTCCAGTCATTAGAAATCCTGTCTTGCGCCGAAACCGCAAATTTCTAAACACGATCTCAAATTATCTCACCCGCGACTCTTGCGCCAGATTTTCTACGGCGTCGAAGCACGAACCACATTAGGCCAGAGAGCGTGATTACAGCGCCGCCTGTCGTTGCTACGGGGCGTATGCCGAAACTATCTGCCGCAGCGCCTGCGGCAAGCATAGCGCCGACCATCATCAGCGTCGTCAAAGTCTCGTAGGAAGCAAACACTCGCCCCGCAAAGCGATCCTCCGTGCGGCTCATAATAATGGTCTGCTGTGCGGTCCACCAGATTGCAAAGTTCATCTCGCGCGCAACCAGTACGAGTGCAGCGACCCATAGATTCGGCATCAAGCTGAACAAGACCAGGCCGCAGCCATCGAAGACTAGCGAGCGACCCATGCGCGAGCCTAGCGCATCGCCCGCAGCCGAGTTGAATCGCTTCGCAATCGGCGCACCCGTCACGCCGCCTAATCCCATTGCGACAAAGAGCACTGAGATTCCAAAATCCGTCGGGCGCGCAACCACACCTCCAGCCGCCATCACTCCAAGCCTCGCCCCGAAGATACTGTAGAGCGCACGCGCAACACCATTTCCCAATCCCCAACCCGCTGCGACCACAAACACAGCCGACAAAACATCCTTGCTCCTGACGTAACGCAAGCCTTCACGAAAATCTGTCCAGTAGGCGGCAGGCAGCTGGCGGTTGGCAGTTTTTCTTCGAGCAGTTTCTTTAAATTGATTCCCGTCCTTTACTTTCTTTTCACTGCCATCTGCCAACTGCCCACTACCTACTGTTCTTATCCGTCGAATCATTTCAGCCGAGATTAGAAACGTCACTGCGTTGAGAATGAAGACTGTGTTGCGGAGGAAGACTTCCCATCATGTTCGCAAACAGAAAGCCGAGTGCTAAGACTGCGCGCGAGATGTCGGCGGCAATCATCACACGACGCCTGTCAACGCGGTCAACTACAACGCCCGCGAGCGGACCGAAGAGAAAGAGAGGAAGGTGTCGAGCAATAGCATAAAGCGCGACAGCCTGACCTTCGCGTCCCGCGCCCGCGAGTTGAATCGTTAGCGCAAGCACGGCGATGTTGTTAAACCAGTCGCCTATTTCGGAAACGACCTGTCCGGTCCACAGGCGGCGGAAGTCTGCGTTAGCCGCTAGTAGTTGACGATAGGTCAACGCGTGGCCTCCGGCGCTTTGTTTGTCTGTGCGCTCTGGCGTGCGCGTTCAACTTTCAGCTTGCGATAGCGTTCGAGAATGGAGGTGACGTATGCGCGCGTCGAAGGGATGTCTATGCGGGCTATGAACTGGTCCTGCGTGAGCGGCGGGTCGTTCGGCTCGGTCTGATTCCAGGCGGCTGCGCGGCTTGGTCCTGCGTTGTAACCGGCAACCATGCGAGCCTCTGTGCCGGGCATGTCGCGGTACTCTTCATAAAGTTTTTCGAGATACCAGCAACCTATCTGTATATTTCGCTCAGGGTCGCGCAGAACGCTCTCAGGGTTCTGCTGCATCTGGCGCTCAAGCTCGCGCATTCCGGTCTCGGCAGCCCATTCGCGTCCCACCTTCGGCGTCACCTGCATCAACCCGATCTCGCCGTCGCTGCCAATCTTCCAGGGGCGAAAATATGTCTCTTCGTAAATAATGCTCCAGACCAGATCAGGGTCAAGGTGATAGATGCCAGCTTGCCTCGCTATCAGCGCGTCGTAGCGATGAGTCCAATATTGATTGAAGAAGTAAAGACCTACGGCGGCGATGGGAATAATGATGAGGATAGCTAGGCCAAGAC
>QHXM01000171.1 GCA_003222945.1 Acidobacteriota bacterium | reverse complement strand
TGCCTCAGCGGGTTTATCATTTGCCGGGTCATTTCTTTTCATCAGCCTATATACAACATAGCCTGCAATTAGCCCACATGGAATTGTAACCAATCCTCCGTATATTGGCACAATAAAGGTGCCGAAGAATAACATTGATAAGAATCCACTGTCAGGATAGCCACGCAGTTGAGGGAGAAACGCGCCGATAAAACCATATACCAGGTGAGAAAATATGACGATCACGAGACTTGTAATTAGAACCTGAGATAATTGACCAGCCCGCGCATACATTGCCATGCGTTTCGCAAACAGAAGACAAGCCGCGACGGCAGACACGGGAGCCAAGCTAAGAAGAATAGCCCAATTCGGCGGGAAGGGAGTGATTGAGACAATAATTACAGCGGCGGCTAAAGTAGCCGTCACGATAGTAACAATCCAGATGAACAAGATTGGATGATTCCTTATCATTTCTCTTCACCTGTGCGTCACTAGAACTCCTGAGGCATAACGCTCGAATTCAGCGGGCGCGGCGAACCGCAACAATCAACATCGCCTCGCAGATGAAAGATACGCTATTCGCGCTCCGCTGCAATGAGTTGTTAGACCTCGCGTTATTTGGAATTATCAACCTGCGCCCGGAAATCTTTTTCACCAAAAGAATAGCATTTTACCTTCGCCTCTAAAGGGATACTCTCTTTCGCGCCCCAAGCCAACCATTGCATATACTGTTGTACCGTACATTCACCTTTATCGTTAGCGATTGCATAGAACAGCAAATCTTTCATAACCCTGTCGCAACTCTCATCTCTTCTGAGCGTAAATTCCCAAGCCTGCTTCTTTTCAAACATCTGCTCAGGTAGAGCGCCCTCTTCGGCAGCCGACTTGTCATAGATTATTCTCACATACTCACCGCTATTTATCTCGCCATCGCCCTTCTCAATCTTGGCAAGCAGATCATCTCGAAATCTAGTTTGAGACTGTCCCGTATAAAGCACGAGTTTCGACATGAAGCCACGAGCGACGACAGTTCCGATAACTTTCGATTTTGGAACTTCAGCGGGGCGGATTTGTGTTTGGCTCGCGGCACTCAAGCCAAGAAGAAGTACAACCAACGATGCTGTTATGCTGCTTTTCATATCCTTCCTGAATGGTGAAATCAACTTCATGGCCCACCATCGTCGAATCCAACGTGCGACCCCTCCACGTTACTTGGTGAACACCGCTGTTCGTCAAATCATTGGGCCATTGTCTCAAGACGCCAGCAGATTTGTGAGACACAACATTTCTTACTATTCGAGCGAATTGAAACCAAGGCTGCGATTTGTAGAGCAGAAATTGATTGGTTTCTTCGCAGTAAAGAAGAATGACTTCGTGGCCTTCTCTGACCGATGCCCGTTTGAGGCAATTTTCGAATTCCTCTGTGAGGATCTTTTTGTTGGCCGGGTTAGTGAAGTTTGCGCACATAGGTGAAATATCGATTCTCAGCAATTCACCGCGAGGCCCCTGGAAAGTGGCGACCTTTGGATTGATAGAAGCCCATTTATCATCTGGAACGAGTCGCGTTAACAATAGTCCATAGACATTATTGTTAAGAATGTTGCTGAGAGCACCGATGACTTCTGTTTTCGTCATTTAACACATTCGAGCGCGCATAACAAGTATTAGACGCCCTAAAAGGCGTCACGAATTACGTCCAAATAGGCGTCTAATCTTACTTCTACTTCTAATTTCCCAGCATGTTCGAGCATGTTCCAGAATTAGGCTGCTAGCATCCTTCCAGATTAGACGCCCAATTATTGTATAAGCGGAATTCTATTACGGATAATCACCCATATTGGCGTATTATCCGTAATCTTGTCCGCATAATACTCTTATAGACGGAATGCGGTAAACAATTTCTCTTACCACAATGAGCGTGTACAAAATATTACCTACAACAATACTTCCTGCCCAGCCTCATCTGATATTAATAAGCGAAAGGCACGCTCTGCCGTAAGGTTTCAGTGGCTTTGTAAGCCGTTTCCAAGGCTTTGCAAAGGCTTTCACCGACGAGTGAAAGGCTTTCAGCAGCTAGTGAAGGGCTTTCAGTGCATTGTGAAAGGCTTTCAGCGGCTACTGAAAGCCCTTCAGAGACGAGTGAAAGGCTTTCACTCGCTTGTGAAAGCCCTTCACTAGCTGCTGAAAGCCCTAGTAAATGCTCCGTAAGCCGCTCTCATACTATATCGGCCTGCAATTTGAATGTATCGGTCAGCAAAGCGATATTGTCAGTACCACCTGCTGCAAGCGGGTGGGGGAACGAAGGGCGGAGGGATGAGGGCGGAAGGATGAAGTAAAGACAGAAAGCTCTTTCAATTCATTCATCCCTCATCCCTCCGCCCTCATCCCTAATATTGCCCACCCGCTTGCAGCAGGTGGTACTGACCCGTAGGCTTTCATACAATTGCTATCTGCTATAAATAATTAAGCCGGATAGCACGAAAATGTGCTAGTATCCGGCTATCCAAAGGGTCATAGTCTTTTGTTCGTTCGTTAACCCACAAAACCTACCTAAAGGAGGAAACCCCATGTCAGTAGCCAATAAAAGAATCAGAGAGCGCGTCACACGCATGAACAACGCATGGAAGCAAGGCGCTCCCACTGCCGTCTTCAAAGGCATCAAGCAGCCGGATTTTCAGGCTAAGATAGAAAGAGCAGCAACAAAAGATCAGGAGATAGCTGATCTGGAAGCACAGGTTAAGTTGAAGAAAGAGGAGCGCGACGCCATCTATAAAGAGTTGAACGCAGATTCAATTGAGGTCAGGGATGGCGTCGAAGGCGATGTGGATTTCGGAAAGAATCATCCTCTTTACGAAGGAATGGGATTTACTTCCGATGATAACCGTGCCTCTGGTCTGACTCGTAAGAAGAAAGAGTCGTCCGGCGTCAAGGTTTAACCCTAACGGAATTGGCCGGTAGTGATTCGGTTTGAAACTGAATTCACCGCCGAAGACACAGAGGACGCTGAGACTACGCGGAGAAGAGAAAGACTCTCTGCGCCCCCTCTGCGGTCCTCTGCGTCTTCGGCGGTGAATCATTCAATAAAAATGCCCTCTTATTTCAAACTGACCGTTACCTATTAACTAGCCTCGCTTGCCACTTCATCAAACGCCGTGTTAAATTGCCACGTCTTTTAATTTTAGCGGTTGCCGCTTCAATTTCTATAGAGGCGGAGAACGACTGCGGTCTGGGAGGGCCATCAAGAGCAGTGTCATTAGCAAAAGAAACGAAAGAGAAGATTGTAGGAGAGTTTCGCACGCACGAGGCGGACACGGGTTCACCACAGGTGCAGATCGCTTTACTCAGCCAGCGCATTAACGAACTGACCGAGCATTTCAAGACGCACAAGAAAGATAACCATTCGCGGCGCGGCCTGCTCAAGATGGTCTCACAACGAAGGAGTCTTCTGGATTACCTCAAGCGCATAGACATTGAGCGCTATCACGAGGTTGTCAATCGTCTCGGCCTGCGCCGTTAAAGCGTAAGGAGCGAGCAGTTAACTCAAACAATATTTAACCGGAAAGAGACTTCTTCGAGTCTCTCGAACACAAAGCCCGCGTCAATCGAAGAGCTTGCAAGAGGGTGCCGAACGTGACGGCGATTGATTCTGAAACAAGCAGACGCGAGAGTAGCCCTAGCATAATTACAGCAAAAGGCGGCGATGGTCTCACGGACTAGCGAGACTATTGCCGCCTTTCGTTTTTGAAAGCAATGACAGAGACGATTGCGGAATGCGGATTTCGGATTGCGGATTTAAGAAAGCGCAGTAGCGTTCTTCTTTTCAATCCGCATTCCGCAATCCGAAATCCGCAATCGCCTTATCACGTCCTGTCATTGCCTCACACAACAATCAGGCGCGCGGGCCGAACGTGACGCCCGCCTGTGGGAGCTTTGAATGATAAAGCTCGCGCCGAACGTCTGGAAGGAGATAAACAAAGATGCCAGTTAGAAAATATTTGAAAGAATCAATCAAGTTGGGCGACCGTGAGTTGACCGTTGAGGCCGGACGTGTCGCCAAGCAGGCGGACGGCTCTGTCGTCATACGCTACGGCGACACTATGGTTCTGGTCGCAGCCGTCGCAGCCAACAGCCCGCGCGAGGGCATAGACTTTTTCCCTCTCACGGTGGAATACCGTGAGAGCAACTACGCAGCCGGGCGAATTCCCGGCAACTACTTCAGGCGCGAAGGTCGCCCGAACGAAAAAGAGACCCTGACCTCCCGCCTGATTGACCGTCCCTGCCGCCCGCTCTTTACAGAAGGCTTTCGCAACGAAACACAAGTAATAGCAACCGTAATCTCGGCAGACCCGGACAACGATCCAGATGTTATCGCAATCACGGGCGCATCGTGCGCGCTCTACCTTTCCGACATTCCGTTCCCGAATCCGATTGCTGGCGTCCGCATAGGCTTAATCGAAGGCCGTTACATCATCAACCCGACTTATGATGAGCGCCGCGAGTCTCGCTTAAATCTAATCGTCGCCGGAACTGAAGAGGCAATCGTGATGGTCGAAGCGGGCGCTACGGAAGTCTCGGAAGAGATAATGATCGAAGCCTTGATGCTCGCGCACAAGGAGATAAATCGCCTGTGTCGCTGGCAGAAGGAGCTTTACAAGGCGCTCGAAATCGAGAAACGCGAGGTTGTGCCTCCCGCTCTCAACGAAGAGATGATGGGCGAGATTGAGCGCAACTACTCGGACCGATTGCGCGCCGCGCTTGATACAACCGGGCAGGATAAGCGCAGTTCTTACGCCGCAGTTGACGCGCTCAAGAAAGAGGTTGTCGAGTCTTACTCTGAAGACCAGGCAGAGCAGCGCCAGATGGCTAAGAAGATTTTCGATCATTTGAAAGAGACTGTCTTCCGCGACGACATCTTGAACAAGCGTCGCCGACCTGATGGACGACGCTTCTCAGAGATTCGACCCATAACGTGCGAGGTCGGATGGCTGCCGCGCACGCATGGCTCTGCTCTTTTCACGCGCGGCGAAACGCAGGCGCTCGTGACAACGACTCTGGGAACGAAAGATGATGAGCAGTTCATGGATGACATTGAAAAGGGCGAGATCAAGCGTCGCTTCATGCTGCATTACAACTTCCCGCACTACTCAGTCGGCGAAGTCGGACGCTTCGGCTCATCCTCCAGGCGCGAGATTGGTCACGGCGTTCTAGCGCGTCGCGCAATCGAATCGGTCCTGCCAGATGAATCCGAGTTCCCCTACACCTTACGCATCGTCTCAGACATAACGGAATCGAACGGCTCGTCCTCTATGGCGTCCGTTTGCGGCGGCATTCTCTCTTTGATGGACGCGGGCGTGCCCCTAAAGCGACCTGTCGCGGGCGTCGCAATGGGACTCGTGATGGAAGGGAACAAGTATGCAATCCTGTCGGACATCGCAGGCGCAGAGGACCACTACGGCGACATGGATTTCAAGGTCACTGGCACGCGCGAAGGCATAACGGCGCTTCAGATGGATATAAAGATCGGCGGGATCAACGCTCAGATTATGGCCGAAGCTTTAGAGCAGGCTAAGAAAGGTCGTATGCACATCCTCGGCGTGATGGAGCGAACAATCGCAGAGCCTCGTGCTGAAATCGCGCCCTACGCTCCGCGCATCATCCAGATAAAGATCAACCCGGACAAGATACGCGATGTCATCGGACCGGGCGGGAAGATGATACGCTCAATTGTAGAAGAGACGGGAGCGAAGATTGATGTGGAGGATGACGGCACCATCTCTATTGCATCTGCCGATGGTGAGGCTGCACAGGCCGCCATTGATCGCATTCGCGGGCTAACGGCTGAGGCCGAGATAGGCCAGACTTATCTGGGCACAGTCTCCCGCATAGTTGACTTCGGAGCTTTCGTTGAAATCTTTCCCGGCACGGACGGCCTCCTGCACATCTCTGAGATAGCCGACCGCAGGGTCAAGGATGTCAGGGA
>QHXM01000170.1 GCA_003222945.1 Acidobacteriota bacterium | reverse complement strand
AAAGTGAAAAGTGGAAAGCTGTCTTTCACTATTCACTTCTATTCGCTTTTCACTTGCTTTCAAATCTTGTGATTCTTTCCCTTGTAATTGTATAGACGTAGTTGTCTATCGTTTGCGCGATACTCGTAGCCGCGATCCATTGCTTTCAAGCGTATGCGAAATCCGGGCGTAATCATCTGCCCGCTCATCTCGCCTTCGACCGCAGCGCCCAGAGCCATGTCTGGAAAGTCCGCCTGCTCAACAGAATCTTCCTTGATCTCGTCTTCCGACACGCCCAGACGCTTCGCCAGATCGGCACGCGCGCGTCTGACAATCTCATCCTTGCTTGACACCATCTTACGTTCTCTCTCTAAAGTTCAAAATCGCCCTCAGCGCCTAATCCTTATTCTGCGCCAGCGCGAGGCGCTTCGTCAAAGCTTTTTAAGATGCGCAGAAAATCCTTGCCCAAACATTATCTCTCTTGTCTTCACTATACGAGATCACCAAAGAGATGTTGCAGCAAAGCTGTGATCGTTATAGCTGCAGTCTCAGCACGAAGGGTTCGTCCGCCGAGCGTGACGACGCTCCACCCTTTAGCACTTGCCGAAGCTATCTCTTCATCGGTCCAACCACCTTCCGAGCCTACAAGCGCGGTCACAAGACGGGGGCGCGCGCGCTCATTCCCAATCGCTTCGTTCAAGCTTGTGCCATCGCGCTCCGAAAACATCGCACGCCATTCCTGCTTAATGGTTGGCTCGCTCTTAATCAAAGCCTGAAAATCAACAGGCTCTCGAATCTCAGGAACGCGCGCTCGCCCCGATTGCTTGCAGGCTTCAACGGCTATGCGCCTGAAGCGCTCCACACGCCGTGCGCCGTCTCTTTCATCGCGCAGGCGAACGTCTGCGAGTTTCGTCATAACAGGCACGATGCGTGTTGCGCCCAACTCCGTTGCCTTCTGAACGACCGTGTCAAACTTCTCGCCTTTCAGCAGCGCGACGGCGAGCGTCAATCGAAGCGTTGATTCGGGACGCGCAGGCTTGACCTCTTCGTTGACGATGAGCGTAGCTCGCTCGCGCTCTGCCTCATCAACAGTGCAACGAAACTCTCGCCCGTCGCCGTCAAAGACGAACACTTCATCGCCTCGCCCCAAACGCAGCACATCGCGCAGGTGGCGCGCTTCATCGCCCGCAAGCGTTACACGCAAGTGATCGGGCGCGAACTGAGCGGACGGGGCAAAGAAGCGTCTGCGAGTCATTTAAGAAGTTCCAGGTTTCAAGTTTCAAGTTCCAGGCTTAAGGTTCGCATCTTCAACTTGAAACCTGAAACCTGGAGCTTGAAACTAAATAACTAATGCGATCCATTCGCCGTCGGTTGCAATCTCTATCGGCTCTTTGATTCCAAGTTCTTGAAGGCGCGAGTGGACGAGTTCGATTTGTGAATCGAGTATGCCTGAGAGAATCAGACGCCCGCAGGTTACTCCTACGAGCGCAGGCAGGAGCGGCACGATCACGTCTGCCGTTAGATTCGCGCAAGTCAGATTCGCAGACGCGGTCGTTTCATCAACCGTGCCGACTCGGAAGCGGATGCGCTCTGCGACATCATTCAGTCGCGCATTCTCGCGCGCAATCTCAATGGCTTCTGCGTCCACGTCGCAGGCTTGTATTCGAGCCGTCGGAAAAAGTTTCGCCGAAGCTATGCTCAAAATTCCCGTGCCCGTGCCAACGTCCAGAAAACTTCCGCCCTTGAAATATTTTTCGATTGCCGCAAGACAAAGCCGCGTCGTTTCGTGCGTGCCCGTTCCGAAGGCCATGCCGGGTTCTATGCGCAAGATGATGCGGCCTTGCGAGTCAGAGATTTCGCTCCAGGGTGGCGCGACCAGAAAGCGCTCGCCCACCTCTACGGGCTGCCAACTCTTTTTCCACTCGCCCAGCCAATCTCTGTCCGCGACCTCGCGCAGACTCATCTCGCGCACCGAAGACGAAGGCAGATCGTAAATGCGCAGAGCATCCAGGAGTGCCGCGCGCAACTCTTCTCTTTCGGGCACTCGGTCGTAGTAAGCTGAAACGCGAGAAAACTCGCCGCCCTCATCCTCGACTTCACAGCCCGCTGCGCCCGCTTCCATCAAAGCATACTCGGCGGCTTCGAGCGCTTTAGACACGAGCGTTACATCAATGGCGTACCAGATCATAAGTGAATAGTGAAAAGTGAATAGTGAATAGTGAATGACTGTTTTAACTTTTCACTTTTCACTATTCACTTTTCACTGCTTTTGGATTCCAAGCTCATTCAGCAGGCGCTCTTTGTCGCGCCATCCGGCTTCGACCTTGACGAAGAGTTCCAGATGACAACGTTTGCCCAGCAAGTGCTCTATGTCGCCTCTTGCGCGCGTGCCGATCTCTTTAAGCTGCGCGCCGCCGTGTCCGACGATAATCTTTTTCTGGCTCTGGCGCTCGACGTAGATTGCACAGTTGATACGCACAAAGTCTGCGCGCTCCTCGTCAAACTTTTCCGTCACGACAGCAGTCACGTAAGGAAGCTCTTCGCTCGTGGCCTGCAAAATCTTCTCGCGCACAATCTCAGCGACCATCAACCTGAGAGGCTGGTCCGTCAATTCATCTTCATCAAAGATTGCTTCGCCTTCGGGCAGATTCTTAATCATCTCCGCGAGCAGAGCTTCAATCATGTCTCCCTTCAAAGCGGAGATTGGAACAACTGCGCGCCAGTCGTATTCGCATCCATACCACTCCATCAATGGAAGCAGTTTAGATTTATCCATGAGCCTATCGGTCTTATTCAAGAGCAGGAGCGCGGGCTTTTCCGATTGCTTCACAAGATCGAGCACGAAGCGGTCGCCGTTGCCCGTAGAGACTGAGGCATCGCGTATCAAACAGACAAGATCAACTCCAGCGAGCGCGTCGTGCACGGCGGCCATCATCCGGCGATTTAGAAGATAACCGGGCTTGTGCACTCCGGGAGTGTCAACCAGAATAATCTGACCATCCGTGCGCGTGATGACGCCCTGAATCTTGTAGCGCGTCGTCTGCGGCTTGTTCGACACGGCAGCGATCTTTTCACCAACGAGCCGGTTCAAGAGCGTGGACTTTCCAGCGTTAGGTCGCCCGATGAGAGCGACGTAGCCGCTGCGGAAAGGTTGAGGGTCTTTAGCTTTCATCTTCTGTAGCATCGGGCGGAATTTCAATCTCTTCGGCTGGAATCCAAACAACTTTGCCATCTTTCCATCCGGCAACGGGATTGCCCGCTCGCTTGTGCATCAAGAGAGCATGACGAATGGCACGGCGCAAAGCGACTTCGATGACATCAGCTTCTATAATGAAAAGTTGTTTTGGAAGTTTATGCTCTTGTCTCATTTTGCGCGCTCATGCATCTCTTGCCAAACGTCTGGCTGAGGAATATTCGGGGCAGCGCCTTGACTTCCCAATGCTGTACGCGAAGAACTGGATTCTGACTCTCGGAATTCTGACTTTATCTACTCGCCATCTCGCCGTTGAGTTTCATGATCTGCAAGGTCATCTCTGCCGATGCGTACATGTCTTTCACATCCAGCCATTCGTTGACGGTGTGAATGGCGCGCATTCCTGTGCCTAAGTTTGCACACTCGATGCCCTTGCGGTTGAAGATGTTTGCATCGCAGCCGCCGCCCGATGCCATCGTCTCAACTTTTAGCCCCATGCGCGACGCTGCCTGTTTGACCAGTTGAACTACGCGCGAATCTTCGGGTACGTCCATGGCGAAATATTCAGGCTCGACTTTGGCTTCGACGCGCCCTTTGGTTGTTCGGCCCTCGACAGTCACTTCATATTTAGCCGCAGCGTCCTCGAAGCACTTGACCATGTGATCGCACTGAGCTTTCAACTTCTCCTCGCTGAGCGAGCGCGCTTCGCCAACGAGGTGCACGAAGTTTGTGATGATGTTCGTGGCCTTGCCTCCTTCTATGATGCCAATGTTGGCTGTGGTCTCTTCGTCTATGCGAAAGAGTTTCATGTTAGCGATTGCTTCGGCTGCGATCTTGATTGCTGAGATGCCCTGTTCGGGTGCGACGCCTGCGTGAGATTCAAGACCATAGACGTTGAACTCAAGATGATTAGCCGATGGACCTTTCGTAAAAAGAAATCCGGGATCATCCGAGTCGAAGACGAGGCCGTACTTGGAGCGAATATTTGAAACGTCCAGATGCTTTGCTCCAAGCAATCCAACTTCTTCGCAGATTGAGAAGACCGCTTCTATGTCCGTGTGCGGGATGTTCTGCTCTTGCAGGCAGCGAATAGTTTCAAGGATTACGGCGCAGCCGGATTTGTCGTCGCCGCCGAGAACAGTCGTTCCGTCCGTGCGTATGATGTCGCCTTCTATGATGGGCTTCACATTTTCGCCGGGAACGACCGTGTCCATGTGCGCGCTCATCATTATAGGCTCAGCGCCAGAGATAGTTCCGCGAAAGCGCGCGATGACGTTGCCGGAATTGCCGCCAACCTTGCTCCCAGCGTCGTCAATCTCAACTTGAGCGCCCATCTCTTCGCAATACTTCCTGATGCGCTCGGCTATGTCGCGCTCTTTTCTTGAGTGGCTGTCAATCTGTACGAACTCCAGAAGAAGATTCTTGATGCGCTCTTGATTAATCATTTCGCCTCCATAAAAAAGTGATGAGTGATGGGTAATGAGTAAAAGCCATGCTCTACTCATTATTCATTACTCATTACTGCTTTTCGCCAATCCTACTACATGCTGCTGCTGCCGCGCTACGTTAAAGACGAGAGTCATTCCGGTATAGCTTGTGAACTTGAAGAATAATTTCGGAAGAAGGAGTTAGAGCGAAAGATTTAATTCGGGCAGATGTTTTCGGCGCGAGGCTTATACAGATAGAGCAGGAGTGGGAAACGCGCTCGTCTCCTGCTCCTGCTCTATTTTTGTCACCAGCGATTTAGTTGCTTAGTAACCGTTATAGCCATCAGCGTAGCCGTGCTCAAATGCTTCTCGGAAATACTGCTGGTAGATGTAGCGGTCGCCGAGTCGTGAGCTATAGTCTTTCGTGCCCTTTCTGTATTCGTTCTTGCTGGAAGGGTCATAACGTCTGCGGCTCCTGCCATCATCTCGGCCTGCTTTTTGACCGTCGTTATATCCGG